>JAJYWC010000007.1 GCA_021791695.1 archaeon
GGGGTCTTGGGGCCGGGTGGGAGCTGTTCTCCATCGACCCCTACCGGGTCGGGTCCGACGCCAAGGACGTGATGTTTAAGAGAGTCGCACGCTCGGGGGACGACAACCTGCAGTTGAGGGTGAGGGAGGCGAGCGCGAAGGCCTCCGTCAGAATCCTTCTCATCCTCACGCGTACGGATGAGGAGGTGCGGGTCAGGCACGTCGACCTCGCGTCCGAGGCGATGGCACAGCTCGGCAAGAAACTTGCATCACTGGGAGTGGCGGTCGAGCTGGCATGGAGCCGAGACGGGCGGGTCACGGCGTCGGCCGCGTCGAACCCCATCGAACTCGCTTCTGCCCTCATGTACCTCTGGTCCCCTGGGACGGTCGCAGGAGACGCCGGTGCTGAGATGCTCCGGACGGACCTGCTGGTCACCGACCTCGGGATGCTGGAGGACGAGCGCGTCAGGAGTCTCGCCGCGAGGAAGCCGGTGCTCCTGCTCCTCGATGGCAGGTCCGGACGGGCCTCCGGGGGGCGCCTATTCGCTTTCAGCGGCGGGGATGACCTGACACAGCTGGCGGAGGTGCTCCTCGAGGGTTGAGCGAGAGCCTGAAGCTGCTGTCCTGGGGCGTGCTCGTCGCCCCCCTTTCGTTCTTCTACTTCTACTTCTTCGCGTGGTCGATAAAGAGCGGGGCGGTGCCTCCTACGAGCATGCTGGAGGCCATCGTCCTCGCGACGATGGTCCTGAGGCTGGCGGCCGTGCTTTCTGTAGGGAGGCTGCGGCACGCCAAGGTGTCCCTGATCGTGGACATCTTCGCCCTCGAGGTGCTAATCATCGCGGGGCTCCTCGTGGTCTACATCCTCACGCGCGTCCCGGAGTACCTTTCGCTGCTCACCTCGATAGCGCTCGCTTGGCCGGCGGCTCTCCTGCTCGTCTTCCCTCCCTTCGCGCTGTACAGGTTCGCTTCCAGCATGCTCCACCGCGCCAGCCTCTCCTCGGTCATCCCATCGGCCATAGGTCTTTTCGCGCTACTCGTAATCCCCGCGGAGGTGGCCACGCTCACCTCGAGCGTCGAGGGCCTCTCGGGCGTCTCGCGGCTCCTGCTGCAGGTCCTGCTGGGGCAGGCGAGGTCGGCCGCGCTGGTCCCGGAGATAACGTTCACGGGTCTCGTCCTCTATCTTGCGCTGACGTTCTACGTCATCACCCAGGGCGACGGCGGGGACTGGTTCGGCGCGCTCATCATCGCAGTCGCGGGAAGCGTCGTGGCGCTGGGCTGGTCCGCCCTCGGCTCGCTCCTCACGGAGGACCTTCTGCTACTGTTCGCGGTCCCCGGACTGGCGATCATCGGGCTGATCTGGTGGACAACCCGTGGACGCTAGAAAGCTCACAGCGCTTGCCGTTCTCGTGCTCGTCGCCTTCATCCAGCCGGTGCACGGCCAGGCTGGAGGCAGCACCCCGCCCGCGATAGGTCTGGGGTTCAGCTCTGGGACGGTGGGACCTCTCGCCTCGGGGGTCCCCGTGTACACGGTGGGAGACCAGCTGTGGTTCGAGTCGTACGACGCCCCGGTCAACGTGACCGTGACTCCCCCGAGTCTCGTCGGCGGCACCCTGCAGCCGTTCCTGGTCCTCGACGTCGCGGCAAACGCGTCGCAGTCGCTGCTCACTTTCTCGAACACCGACCCGCCGGGTCTGTGGTCCCTCGCCGCGTCGACCCCCAGCGGGGCGACCAGCGTCCAGTTCTACCTCCTCGATGGCGGCGCCCCGGTCCAGCTTTCCGGCTACGGTCTGAGCAGCGGCGGCGAGCTGTCGATGAACTACACGCTTGAATCCCCTTCCGCCTACGGCGTGAGCGCGTGCTCGGCGGGCAACCAGTCCACCGCGACGGCGTACGTCCCGATCCCCGGGAGAGCGGGAGGCGGCACCCTGCTGCTCACCCTGAACGGGACATCGGTCTCGGTCATCCCTCAGGGCAGCTCCGGCCAGTTCACCTTCTGGATGGGACTCTCGCAGGACTACGCCTACGAGATCAACAACGCGGCCGTGGTCCAGAGGAACATGCAGGCTGCCCAGACCGAGCCCGTCCAGGTGTCCGGAGGTCTCGCCGGCGCGTTCAGCACGGCGCTGCTCGACTCGATCCCCCTCAGGGCCGGCGAGTTCAGCCTCGTCTCGCACTTCGAGTCGGCGCAGGGCGTCCTCACTGAGGAGACAGACGTTCTGGTGACGGGCACCGGCTCCTGGGTGTGGCTTCAGGGCTGCTCGGCACCACAGAACCCGCTCTCAGAATCCGTCGTCCTAAATGCCTCGCTGCAGAAGGGACCCTCCGTCTGGCCCCGCTACGTGTACATGATGTACCAGGAGCTCGGCGTGGGGCTCTTCTCAGCAGCGCCCGTCCCGCTGCAGCCCGCCACCGTCCAGGTGATGTCGGCGGGATGGAACCGCCCGCTTACCGACTCGCAGCTAGAGGTGACGGGGGCGTCGCAGTACTCGGTCGGCAACGGGACCGTCTACCTTGTTGGCGAGACGTTCCCATTCCAGGTCGCCGTCTCCACGCCGCAGACCTCCCCGCAGCAGGTCCGGGTCGAGAGACCCTAATCTGTGACCCAGGTCCAGGTCCAGGCCGACCAGCTCGTCGTCGCGACGCTTTCGGACGCGACCAGGGTCTCGGGGGTTTCGGTGACACTCGCCGACTCTCAAGGGACCGTCGCGACCGAGAACAGCTCGTCGGGAGAGGCCGTCTTCTACGTACCGCCAGGGGACTACACGGTCACAGGGGTCTACGCCGGCGTCGTCCGGTCTTCCGAGATCTCCTCAGGCGGACAGACGGCCGGGCAGTCGGAGCAGGTGACCCTGCAGTTCGGCGCTCCCCCTTCGGACACCGCCACGCTCGTGCTCCTGGCTCTCCTCGGTCTCGGGGTGGTCCTCAGCGGTGCGGTCTGGGGAGCAGTCTACAGGATGCGCCGCCGCGCAGCACCTGCCCTTGGAGGCTCGAAAAAAGAATGTCGGGGCACCCCCGAGGGAGTGCCTAGCTTATCGCGTAGACGACTTGGACAGATTCGGTTATGGTCAGCGACTGCGGAGCGACCACGGGTGTCTGGCTTGCGGTTCCGGAGGACGTGCCCAGGTAGACGGGGGATGGGAAGTACGTCGGGCTTGTCGTCACCGAGATGACCCCAGTCACTGCAACGCCGAGCGCAGAGGCGATCGAGTTCGCCTGGGCGGACGCGTCCTTGACCGCCTGCTGCAGGGCCTGCTGGTCCGCCTGCTGGAGGACCGAGCTGGACGCGGTGAACTGGACTCCGTAGACTTCGTTAGCTCCAGCACCGACCGCCGCGTCTATCGCAGCACCTACCTTGGTGCCGAGCTGCGCAGCCGTCTGGCTCGAGACTGAGATGGTCACCTGTATCTCGTTGTCGACTTCGTACGTCGCTCCAGGGATCTTGCAGGCGGTGTCGTTCAGGGCGGTGCCGCAGACGATCGGCTGCGCAGGAGTCGCGTAGCTGTACTGCTGATAGATGTTGTACGATACCGTCTGGATTTCGCTACTGTTGATGCCGATGTTGCTGAGCGCCGAGATGACGCCGGTCATGATGTTGGCGTTCTCCTGCGCCGCCTGCTGCGCCGATGGGTCCTGGGTGTTCACGCCGATGTTGAGGAGAGCTCTGTCAGGCTGGATGCTGACCTGGCCGCTCCCGGACACGCTGATGGTGCTGCTGTTGGTTGGGTCGACACTGCCCCCTGCGTTGTGAAGGTCGAGGGTGCTGAGTGACCCCGTCGTCACGTAGGCGTATGCCTGTGTTGACAGGATGGCGAGAGCCACGATGGCTCCCACCGCGATGAGCTTCTGCTTCCTTGTGCTTCCTTGTGCGGTTTGCATGTTCTGACGTAACCCTGTTGGAGGACGACGGGGATAATACTGAGCCGTCGAACAGCTGTTCTAATCGTTGAATCGGGCAAAAGTATTAATGACCGACGGCGACAAAAAAGGTCCGGGCAGGCTTATCTACGCCCACGGGCTGCGAGGAGAAGATTGGAAAAGTCAGCGCGCGCCCCGGTCACACTTCACAGAAAGATTCCGGGGATCCGGCTAGGCAGGTTCACCGAACACTTCCAGGGGTTCGAACGCGTCGAAGCGGTGAGGTCTATCTTCGGCGAGAAGACCGAGCAGGTGCTCGGCAGCCTGCGGGTCGGGTTCGTCCCGCTGAGGTGGATGTTCATGGGCATCAGGGACAGCGACGGGAACCTCACGGTCGGTACCTACCACCTCAAGAACAGCCCTACGCGCACGCTGTACCTCGACGTCGTCCACGAGCTCTTCCACATAAACCAGAGGATGGAGAACGAGAAGTGGTTCCACGGAGAGTTCATGAAGTTCCTGGAGGACAGGACTCTCTACTATGCCAGTCCGATAGAGATCCCAGCCTACGAGCACACCGTCAGGGAGGCGGAGCGGATAGGGATGGAACGGGAGGAGATCGTGGAGTACCTAAAGATGCTCGAGGCTCCTCCGAAGACCTGGCGGAACTTCCTGAAGGCTATGGACCTCAAGGATGGTCCCAACCCCGCCAAGAAGGTCACGCGGTTCCCCGTCACGATCAACAGAGACGTCAGACCTGAGTTGCACCCGTTCTCCGACTACTTCAGGGGCTTCGAGAAGGTCGACCCGGTCAGGGAGATGCTAGGGGACTCCACCGACTCCATAATCGCGGGCCTGAAGGTGGAGTTCATAGACTTCCCATTCCCATTCATAATGCCGAGCGAGGAGGACGGCCACCTCATCGTGACGGGCGAGTACTTCAGGACCGGCAAGACCAGCTCGATATACCTCGACGTGCTCCTCTCTCTAGGGCTCCTCAGGGCCTTCTCTTCGTGGAGCGGGCGGAGCGGTGAGGCAAAGCTGACAGACAACCCCGAGCTGCTGGCCGCGTGCACCGCCATGGTCAAGGAAGCGCGGAGGATGGGTCTGTCGGACGGCGAGATTATGGGCCACCTCCAGATGATAAGGTTCGCGATGCCAGCGAAGGCCTTCGGCGGCTTCCTCAGGAAGCTGAAGGTGAGGCCCGGCCCGGCCGGCTAGTCCGTCGCAGGCCTTCCAGAGGAGTAGTCCTTCTCGAGGGCAGCCCTGTACTTCTCCCAGTCGGCGCTGAGGGCCTTCTCCATCTCCGACTTCACCTCCGGCTGCATCGCCTTGTAGGTGACCCTGGCCCTTATGGTGAGCCTGGTCCTGCTCCTGCCGACCCGCGTCAGTCGATAGTCGAAGCTCCCCTCCTTCTCGTCGCTGACCGACTCGTTGTGCCACGAACTCGGTGGTTTCAGCGTGACGATCCTGACGGATTCTTTCTCCTTCCCGTCTCTGTTGTAGTGCTGTATCCAGACGAACTGGCTCTTGCTTCTCCTGAGTATGTGGCGCGGGTAGGCCCCGCCGACAATCTGGGTGTCGTCGTCCCTGAAGTCGGTCAGCCACGAGTAGGCGTATTCGAGCGGCACGTCGATGGTCTTCGTGATCCCGTATCTGAGCACGGGCGCATTGCCTCTCTAGTCCAGTTAAACGAATCGGTGGACCATCGCCCTAAAAAATGTCGATTAGGTCGAAGCCCGCACCGCGTCTCCTATCGTACAGGGACGACACCCCGAGCCCTCCGGCACTTGTCGTGCAGGGCGGGGAGGACCCATCCGAAGTACGACCCGAGGTGCCTGGACGACCTGCGCGCTACGCTGAAGGCTCACGGCGACTGGAAAAATGACGGGGGCGGAGTCCCGCCGGAGCGCGTGGAGGCCCGTCTCGCGCCGCAGCTGTAGCTCGCGTCTCTCTCGTCGACGAAGGAGAGGAGCCACGCCGCATAGACGGCTGCGTATTTCGAGCCGTCCATCTGAGACGCGAAGACGGCGGGAGCCACACGAGGAAGACGGCGTCGGGAGAGTATCTCTTTTCCGGGTCCGGACCCCAATTGTTAAGATGCGATTGCAACGTGGGTCGATAGTGAATTGACGGCAGAGAGGGCGACGCGGTCGAGGGTCGTCTTCGTCGCAGCGGTCGCGTGTCTGCTCCTGCTCAACCTCACGGTCCTCTTCGCGGCGTATCCCGAGACTACGACGAATGATTCGGGCTGCTGCGGCAACCGGACGCTGGCCAAGGACTTCTCGGCGTTCTACACGGCGGCCTGGCGGCTCGTCCACGACCCGGGCCAGGTCTACACGGCTGGGTTCGTGAACGACGGAGAATACCACGTGCTCCCACAGCCCGAGACATACAAGTATCTGCCGTCGTTCTTGCTCTTCGCCATCCCGTTCACAGCCCTTCCCTATCAGCAGGCGCTGACGGCGTTCGATATGGTACAGTTCCTGCTGCTGCCGCTCATCGCGTTCTTCCTCTACGCGCTGCTAAGGGAGAAGGGAGTTGCCGTCGCTGTGGTCATCGCCGCGATCGCCCTGCTGCTGCCTTCACCCGAGCCGCAGTGGGGTATATCGGCCGCGTACTACTGGCAGTGGGGCGAGGGCCAGTCGAAGGTCCTCGAGACCTTCCTGCTTCTCTTCTCCTTCTACCTCGGAAAGACGGGCAGACCAGCCTGCTCGGGAGCCGTGTTCGCCCTCTCCGCCTTCGACCCTAGGTTCACCCTCCTCGGCCTCCCGCTCTTCATAATGTACAACAGGCCTCGGCTGAAAAAGTCCATGGCCGCGGGCGTCTGCGTCTTCCTGGCGACAAACGTCTTCCTTCTCGACCCGCCCATCGGTTCCGGTTTCATCACGACTCTCGTCAACTCCGGGCTCTCGACGCCAGTGTACTATTATGCGCTCATCCCCCTGCTCACGGTAGTCGCCCTCACGCTCGCGAACCTCGACGAGATAGTAAGGTCATGGAGAAAACTTCTATAAAGCAAAATCAGGAGTTCGCTCGCTAGATGATCCTTAACACGGTGGTGGTGTGGCTGCACGTCTTCGGCGCTATAGGCTGGATGGGAGCCGGGATGGCCTTTGCCTTTGTGATTGGCCCTTCGGTGGGCCTGATGAGCCCTCCGGCCAGGACGGAGTTCTTCGCCAAGGTAGTGCCGAAGTATCTGCGTTTCGTCGAGGTATTCTCGATCCTCACCATAATATTCGGGGTCGTTTCGGCGGTCGTGTTCGCCGACGGTGACTATTCGATATTCTCTCCCAGCACGACCTTCGGGCTGCTCATCTCGACCGGCGCCGTACTGGGTCTGGCCACGATTGGTCTGGCGATGGCCGTTATCGTGCCGACGGCCAGGAAGATAAGCGCGATCTCACAGGTCCTGCTGCAGAATCCCGGTCCTCCACCAGCCGAACTTCTGGTACTTGCGAAAAGGCTGAGGGTCTCTTCGACCCTCGCCCTCTTCGTCCTGATAGTCGTGACGATGCTGATGGTCGGAGCGGCGACGTACTAGGGAAGGGTCCAGCGCCCGCTCTTCGAGGGACAATCGAAAGACGGAAAAGGGGCCGTGGTGAACCGCTCTCCATGTTCTCCAAAGGACTAAGCGTTGCCGTGACGGTCTCAGACGCGAAGAAGGCCGCCAGATGGTACAAGGACAAGCTCGGTCTCGAGGTGTCCGAAGAAGGCCACTGGGTCACGGCCTGGGTCAAGGGGTCAGAATCGAAGCTCCACCTCTGCGAAACGGACCTTGAGCCCGGAAACACAGGGATCTGCTTCTACTCGGACGACGTCAAGGCCGAGGTGGCCGCTCTCAAGAAGAAGGGTGTGAAGTTCTCGAAGGACTATACCAAGACCGAGTGGGGCGAGACCGCCATGTTCGACGACGCCGACGGCAACGTCTTCTGGATCAGCAACGACGGCCCCTAGCAGGGCGGGCCGCCTGACCCCAGGCTCTGCTGCGCGCGGCGTGGCTGAGCGCGCTCCTGCGCCCCTCGTCGTACGAGACCGTCGTCGCGCCGCCGCAGGCGCAGTATCGAACGCAGGACGCTTCTGTGCTCGGTGTATTCGTGGTTGATGTATTCCATCAGCAGAAAGAAGCTCGTCTCGAACTGTTCCTCGTCGTCGTTCCGGAACTTGAAGACGGGCAGGCTGCTGCTCGGCTCCTCCCACACCGAGTCGAAGGCCTTCAGGGGCGAGAGCTTGCCACCGCCCTTCGCCCTCCGCAAGAGTACCTTCCTGTCGACGTCCATCAAGACCACGAGGTGGCGGCTGCGGTTCCCGTCGCTCAGGAAGAACTCCCTCGTGGCGTGCCTCGGCGCCGTGGAATCGATTACGACCGAGTGTTCGTGGTCCAGTGCGAACTTCCGCAGGTTTGTGAGGCTGTAGTACACGAGCTCCTCGTCGTGGACGGGGGCGGGGTCGTTGAAGTACATCATCCGCAGCTCGTCGGGGTTGATCCGGACCGACCCCGCAACGGTCGTCAGGAGCCGGCGCGCCAGACGGCTCTTGCCCGAGGTTGGCGGGCCTATCACCAGTATAGTCCACAGGTCGGCCGTCTCTCTCCCTCCTTTCGGAGATGCGGTTCGGCTCAAGATAAGTCTTGGCGACTGCGCCAATCGAAACAGGGAAAAAGGAGGGTCCCGTGGAACGCCTTCGGTCGAGAGCGCATGAGTCTGAGCGAAAAGGCGGGGGCAGCCCTGGAAGCGCTGGGGCTGACCAAGTCGGAGGTCCGTGCGTACGTGGCCCTCGTCGGGAAGGGTCCGATGAACGCGAGCGAGATTAGCAGGGCGGCACGCATCCCGTACTCAAAGGTCTACGACGCCCTGCAGGCCCTGCACACGAAGGGCTGGATAGACGAGCAGCACAGCAGGCCCATCCTCTACACGGCAAAGTCACCGAACACCGCCATGGAGGAGATGAACTCCAGGTACGGGGCAGAGCGCAAGGAGAAGGAGCTCCTCGCACTGAAGGAGCTGACGGGGATCTACGAGAACAAGGGCGAGCAGGAGAGGCCCGAGATCTGGATCCTCAGAGGGACGGCGCAGATACTCTCGCAGCTGAGGAGCCTGGTCCTCGACTGCAGGAACGAGATGCTCATCGCCCTGCCGACGGCGATCGCCCCCTACGCCGAGGAGGTCGTCGCGCTGCTGATGGCCCTGAAGGAGAAGGGCGTGAGGATAGAGGTGCTCACAGGCTCCGACCTGGACAAGGAGGCGGTGGCGCTTCTGAGCACGGTAGCCGAGGTGAGGATGAGGAACACGCTGTACGGGGGAGGGGTGATAGCCGACTCGAAGCAGGTGGTCCTGCTGCTGGGTGGGGGCGAGACGGAGGGCGCGGCGCTCGCCATCTGGGCCGATCACGTCGGCCTCGCGGTCTTCGCCAAGGACTACTTCCAGATGCTCTGGAACTCCGAGGACACCAAGAGGAAGTAGACCGCGATGATCAGGGACGAGGCTTCGGTGGTGCGGCGTCTGACGAGCTACCTCGACCTCTCGGAACACGAGGCGAGGGCCTACCTGCGTGCCCTCAAGGAAGGTTCCATCCGGGGGCCCGATGCGAAGCCGCTGCTCGCAAGGGGGATGGTGATACTCTCCTCCAACGAAAAGGTCTATTTGCCCGTCCATCCGAGACTGGCACTGTCAAACTTGTTCAGGTCGCGAGGGGACAGGTCTTCCCCGGAGATGAAGGAGAAGAGGAAGCTGGTCGACAGGCTGACGCTGGAGCTGATCCCGGCGTACGAGAAGCGAGAGGGCGCGAGATGAGCGAGCAGAAGCACGAGCACGAGATAGTCCTCTTCGGCATGGTCAACGTGAACAGGGACAACTACCTCCAGGGCACCGTCGACGTCTGGAGGTGCAGAGGGTGCAAGAAGCTCTTCTGCGACGACAAGCGCTACGGAGAACCCCTGAAGGCGAGTGTGGGCTTCGAGGAGGTCGGGGAGGGCGAGCAGTGGGCTATTCTCACCTGCACGGACATCAAGGAGGTATACATGATGAGCCTGGGCGTAAAGCCGGGCAAGAAGCTCGCGCACGCGTGCAAGAACGGGACCCAGCATGAGTTCGTCGTTAAGGAGGACTGGACCATAGAGCCGGACGACGGTGAGACCGTGCACAGGCTCTTCCTCGTGAAGGACCACATCAACGGGAGCATCGAGGCCGGTTTCTACAAGCTAAGGATGCTGAAGTAGGCAGTGCTCGTAAAGAGGCTGGCGGGCATCGTCAACATGCTTGAAGGACTGCTCGCCGCCATCTTTGCTCTCTCGGTCCGGGTTTCAGGGTCTTGCGGGAACGCAATGGGAATCTGCCCCCCTGCGTCTCTCTCCGACCCGCTCGCCCCGCTCTTGGTCGTCGGCGTGCTTCTGCTTGCCGACGGGGTCCTGTGCCTCGTGGACAGGTGGCCCGCCTTCCTCATCGGAGGCACACTCTCGCTCGCTGCGGTCGTCATCGCGGCGGCGCAATGGAACAGGGTCGGCGGGTTGGGATCTGAAGACATCGTGATAACGGCGGCCCTGGGGGTCCTTGCGCTGGCGCTGGACCTCAAGGCGCTTGTGTCCCGTCGGCCCGTCTCGGAGGAGAACCACCCTCTGAACCTCCCGGTGTTCGGCTAGAGTTCGAAGAGTGACAGCGCCCTGGACCTGACTATGCCATCGATCTTTTGTCTGAGAATCTCGACATCGACGCCGTGATAGTCGCCCTTCCACGACAAAAGCGGAAGCGATCTCTTGGCTACGCCGAGGGCGACTTCGTTTTCGTCCTTCTGCAGGTGGACGAACGCCGCACACACCAGTATCAAGCCCTGAAGCAGTTTCTTCTCGTCGCCCCCGGCTACCCTCCAGAGAGATTCCAGGACCTCGTGTGCCTCCCAGAACCTCTCCGCGTCGAATAGGGAGACGGCTTCTCTTACCGCCTCCGCCTTCGGGAGGAAGACGGCTGGTTCCTGAAGGTCCTTGTAGAACTCGACCCTCCCAAGAGGCTCGAGAGCGGCAATGAAGACATCAAAGTCCTGGCGGGACCCGAAGAAAACGTCTACCTCGAGCGCACCGTAGGAGGTCCTCTTTGCGTTCACGGCGTTGCCGCCCATCGTGGAAGCCAGCCTACGGAGGATTTCCAGAGTCGTCCGCAGGTCACCGGCCGGGACCATCCTCAATAGGAATCGCATTGGGATTCATCTTGACGGTCGTCGCGACAAGAAATAGCTTTCTGGATGCGCAATGAGACCCCTGTGTTGCGCGGGCGATGACCGCATTAGCCCGAATGATCTCGTGATTAGGATCTTGAGTAGGCGAGCCCGCGCAACATCTCGTCTTCAACTGGTACCACATGAAGGCTTCAAATATGGGCGCCCTAAGCTCCCGAACGGTCCGGCATCTGCAATGGTAGAGATCGACGTCACGTGCCATCTCGAGGCATTCAGAAGGTTCTTGATCAACAGCACGTGCAGGAGTTTCATACCTGAATCATATCTCAGAGATTCTGAGGTCTTCCCCGAGAAGGAAGAGGACCCCGGCTCGATATACATCGAGGCGGCGGACAAGGTCACGCTGAAGAAGATCAGGGACATATCGTTCATCAACGTCAGGGACATCCTCGGCATCATCTACACCTCGAAGAGCGGGAACAGCA
Organism: archaeon; assembly: GCA_021791695.1. Classification (GTDB taxonomy): domain Archaea; phylum Thermoproteota; class Nitrososphaeria; order Nitrososphaerales; family Gagatemarchaeaceae; genus Gagatemarchaeum. The sequence goes on from JAJYWC010000007.1 coordinate 11,487, forward strand.
AGCTGAAGTGGCGCCAGATGAGAGGGCCGGTGGGAAGGCTGACGGGAGAGGCGAGCAGCAACAGTCTGGTCAACCTCTCGATGGCGAGAATAATCACGCCGCAGGACGTCGAGGAGATCATGAGAAAGAACGGCATCGTCTTCCCTCCGGAGGACGAAGGCAGGCCGGAGCCCGAGAACAAGAAGCCCGACGCAGAGCAGATGCCGGAGGACCAGCCCGTCGCTCCCGGGTTGGACGCGCGGGACGAACCCGACGAAGAGATGAACTGAGCCAGACCGGAGTTTCGTCTCGCTTTAATACGAGCGACGTCCAGCTCCGGCATGGTCCAGGTAAGGGTTTACAGGATAAGCAGCGTCACGGACCCGCTCACCAGCCTCCCCGCGAAGCAGATAGAGCTGGTCGAGGTGAGGCAGCGAGGGAACCAGCCTTACGGCATAGGAGACGAAGGCAGGATGGTCCAGAACATGGTGAACCAGCTGCAGTCGATGGGGCTCGTGCCGCAGATGAAGGAGATGGTCTTCCCGAAGGTCACGATGGTGCTCACCGAGAGCGAGTACGATATGCTCGGCCTGAGGCTGGACGTGAACGACATCTACGAGCTCGAGATCAGGAACGGGTCGATGACGCTCAAAAAGTCCACAGAGGGCGTCTGAGCTCAGCTTCTGGAACAACGCAATTATATCCGAAGGGAGCCCGCCGGCTCATGGCTTTACTGAAGGTAGGCGGCAGGGCTCCCGACTTCGTCCTGCCCTCGCAGAGCGGGGAGATGGTCCGGCTGAGCGATTATCTCGGCAAGAACGTGGTGCTGTACTTCTATCCCAAAGACTTCACGGCTGGATGCACAGCGGAGGCCAAGGCGTTCAGGGAGAGCTACCAGGAGTTCTACGACAGCAACACTGAGGTCATCGGAGTGAGCGCCGACAGCGTCGAGACTCACGAGCGTTTCGTGCAGCGCTGCGGCCTTCCGTTCAAGCTCCTGAGCGATTCCGCCAAGGAGGTCAGGGAGATGTACGGGGCGAGCTCGTTCTTCGGAGCGGGAAGGGTGACCTACGTGATAGACACGAGGGGGACCGTCAGGTTCGTCTTCAACTCGCTGGTAAGGCCGACGCGGCACGTGCGCGAGGCGCTCGCCGCGCTGAAAGCCGAGAAGGAAGCTCTTCCAAAGTCTATCTGACCACGAGTACGCTGCACGGGGCGTGTGATACCAGGGCGCTCGAGACGCTCCCCAGGACGAGCTTCTTGAAGCCGCTCAAACCGCGGGTGCCCACGACTATCAACTGGACCTTCCACTCCTCCGCGTAGTCGGCGATCGACTCGACCACGGATGGCACGTTCTCGATTATCTCCCCTCTCACCTTGACCCCTGAGCCTTCAGCCTTCGACACGACGTCCTGGACAACCGTCTCGGCGTCCGTCCTCGCCTTATCGAAGAACTCCTTCATCGCCGGGGTGGTTGTACCGGCCTGGTTGGTCGCGGCGTAGACCGGCACGGGGATTACGTTGAGCACGAACAGGGAGGAGCCATCTTTCTTTGCTAGGTCTATCGCCCACTGGGCCGCCCTCATGGAGTTCTGAGAGCCGTCAACAGCGACGAGAATCCTGTCGTAGGTCGCCAAGGGACGCCCTAAGGTCGCTCCCAGAGCTTATGAATGTAGTGGTGCCGCAGCGGGGCTCGACGTGTAGGGACGGTCTAGAGATTGCTCTCGAACGCGAGCATTCGATGAAGACTGAAACCATCCTCTGGCAGGGGTCGCACCGTAGTCCCTTCCTCCCTGTCGCCTCCCCAGCACGCTCGCAGCGCGAAGGACAGGTCGTGAGCCGGCAGTGCTTCACCGGATTGGAGGGAATTTCAGTTTATAACCGTCTACAAGCGCTGCGCCTGTAGCGCGGCGTTGGTCTAGCGGTAGGATTTAGGCTTCCCAAGCCTGATGCGCGGGTTCGATTCCCGCACGCCGCACCAATCCATCATAGCTCGCAAACGCTATTAATCGAGCCGCAGAGGTTCGTTCTCGTGCAGAAGAACCTCCTCGACGGCGTGTCGGCCAGGCTGAAGGAGCTTGGCAAGGGCGGATACGCCAGGGTCTACCGGCGCGACGGGCGGACGTATCCGAGCGGTCTCAACGCGCTCGTAGGCGCGGTGCTCGATGCCGCAGGCGTCGATTTCAAGACGGACGCGACGGTGATGGCCGGTTCTTCCCTCAGGGCCGACTTTGTGGTAGGCGACCGGCTGATATTCATAGGGATGGAGCCCTCGCTGCAGGAGAAGAAGAGGCTCTCCATGGAGGGGAAGAGGTCGCTCGTCCTGTCGGAGAGTTCCGAGAGGAGCGACGTCTTCGACCTCGGGGTCAGGGCTTCCAGGGATGGTGAGAGCAGCGGGAGGCGGCAGACGATATTCCTGGACGACCCTTCCTTCAACTTCGACTACGCCCACATACTGCCGAAGACCGAGAAGTGCTCCGTGATGCACGGACACACCTCGTCGGCTCTGGTCGAGCTCATCGGTGCTCCGAGAGATGGCATGGTCGTCGACTTCAACGACGCAAAGCCGGTCATCAAGGACGCCATCGCGGCGCTCGACCACAAGCTGTTCATCAGCGAAAGGTACGTGACTCGCAGGGACAGGAGGTCCGTCAGTCTTTCCTTTGAGACGGTTCATGGCCCGTTCGAGCTCAGCGTCCCGAGGGGGACCACCGTGCTCCTCGAGGGAGAGGCCACGGTGGAGAACCTGGCGCAGGAGCTGCTCCGTAGGATCGTTCCCAAGATGCCGTCCAACGTGGAGGCGGTCGGCGTCTACGTCTACGAGGGCCTGAACAAGGGGACGCACCTCCTGGCCCAGATACACTCGAAAGAGGCCGAGCGAAGACGGATGCGATAGTCCTGCTCTCGGGCGGGATAGACTCTGCCACCTGCCTCTACCTCGCGAGGCGAAGAGGTTACACGAACAGGGCTCTGACCGTCAGGTTTCACCGGATCGCGCAGGGCGAGCTGGTGGCTGCCAGAAGGATAGCGGCCGCGGCGGGCGTGGCCGACCACCGGTTCGTGTCCATGCCGCAGCTGATGGAGCTCTCGGACATGAAGTCTAGGAAGGGGTTCGGGGGGCTGCCGCCCACCTACATCCCGATGAAGAACGCAATCTACTACGGGCTGGCGGCAGCGTACGCTGAGGAGACGCGTTCGTCGCGTATAGTGGCGGGCCACAACCGGGAGGACACTATGGTCTTCGAGGACACGGGGGACGAGTTCTTTCTCCATCTCGAGAAAGCACTCCTCGCCGGCTCCCAACGACTGAGGAGGAACAGGATGAAGCTGTGGAGACCCTTGGGGGAGATGTCGAAGACCGAGGTGGTGTCGCTCGCAGAGAGGCTCGGCGTCCCTCTCGAGCTGACCTGGAGCTGCCATCTGGAGGGGACAGAGCACTGCTGGAGGTGTCAGGGGTGCGTGGCGAGACAGAAGTCGTTCGCATCGGCAGGGATCCCCGACCCACTCATGCCCAAGAAGACCAAAAACGTATAAAACCTCTCTCGCCCGGCCAGATTCATGCGACGGGCAGCGAACGACGAGGAACAGGTAGTCAAGAGCCAGTTCATAGATGTCCTAGCCGATACCCAGGTTGAGCCAGCGGAGCTGGTCGTCGACGCCGGCGTGGGTGACCTCAAGTTACTCTACCACAACGGGAAGGTGGCGATGCCCGTGCTCCTCACGATACAGACGTCCACAGGCATGCACAGGGGTGTCCATATGAGCAGACTGGTCCACGCAGCTTCGCAGAAACAGGCGCCGACCATCGAGGGCTGGCTGAAAGCAATCTGCGCCGAGGTCAACAGGACCCAGCCGGGGGCCCGGGTGTCGTGCGCGTTCGAGATACCCTACTCCGACCAGTTCATACCTGTCGTGGTGAAGACGAGCGAGAAGGGAGCGATAAGGTACCAGTTCACGGCGAAGGGGATGACAGCCTGTCCGTGCAGCAAGAGGATGATAGGGATAGGTCATATGCAGAGGGCCGAGATAACGATGGTGCTCGAGAGGCGGACGGCGCTCGATTCCATGGGTACGATAGAGAAGATGGAGGAGTGCTTCTCGGCCGTCCCCACGGAGCGGATGAAGCGGGTGGAGGAGGCGAAGAAGATACTCGAGGCGCAGGAGAACGCCAGGTTCGCGGAGGACCTGGTCCGGGAGTGCGTGAAGCGCTTCCCCAACGCGCTCTACGTCAGGTCTAGGTGCCTGGAGTCGATACACGCGCACGATGCGATAGCGACGTGGTCAAAGAACACAAGGTCGGCGCCCCTTTAGGGCGTCTCCTCACTGTGGTTCTGGCTGGGAAACAGGTGGCGGCGCCGACTGAACGGCGGCCGGCTGGACGGGTGCCTGCGCCCCTGGCTTCTGGGCCTCGCGCATCGCCATGTAGCCGTTGTTCTCCAGCCACTCTGAATGGTCCTTGATGTAGCGCCATATGATGTCGGCTCGCTTGTTGTCGAAGTCCCACGGTGACACGAGGACGATGTCCCTCTCGCGTATCCACATCCTCCGCTTCATCTTTCCGCGGATCCTGCAGAGACGTGTGATCCCGTCCACGCAGTTCACGATTACCTGGTTCCCGCCGGAGATCTTGACGACCCGGCCGAGTATCTCTCCCGCCTGCGGGAGCACGAGCTCCTTCAGGTGGGCTTCGTTTAGGACCTTTCTCTTACCCAACTCAATCTCCTCACTTGCGAATAGCAGGCACCGCAGAGGCTGCGGAAAGTCCTCGACTCCTCGTTGAAGATGATGCTGGAGTGCGAGCGGCATACCCACCGCTGGCACTCGGCGCACTCGACCTTCGCGACAGAGTTGCAGTTATAGCACTTCACCATCGCTGACCACCAAAGCCGCTGTTGCCGCCTCCCCCTCTCCTGTTCCTGTTGCCATGGTAGCCGCCCCTGTAGCCGCCGCCTCTCCTGCCGCCTCCATAGTGCCTCTCATTCTGCAGTTCTGTGATGGTGCCCCTCGAGTTTACATAAAAGTTGTGCTCAGCGTCCTCCGGGCGCATTGGCTTTATCTCGGCCTTGGTGAGTCCGAGTATCCTCTCGAAGTCAGGCTGCTCGTCGTACGAGACTAATGTGAACGCCTTGCCGGTGTCACCCGCCCTGGCGGTCCTGCCCACCCGGTGGAAGTAGAGCAGAGGGTCCTCGGGGACGTCGTAGTTTATAACGCAGTCGACCTGCGAGATGTCTATCCCGCGGCTGGCCACGTCGGTCGCGACGAGGACGTCAGCGTGACCGGACCTGAAGGTGCTCATCGAGTGGTCTCTTTGGTGCTGGCTGAGGTCTCCGTGAAGCGGGACGGCGTTGATGTAGCGTCTCTGCAGCTCCCTGGCGAGCTTGTGGGCTCCGTACTTGGTCCTGCAGAAGATTATCGTGCTCGCAGGTTTCTCCTTCTCGAACAGGTCGAGGAGGATATTCAGCTTCTCGTCGGCGTCTGCCACCGCGTAGAACTGCTCCAGCGTGTCGGCCGATGGCTCGTCAGCCGAGACGAGTATCTTCTCGGGGTTGTGCATGTACTTGTTCGCTATGTCCATTATCCTCTTCGGCATCGTGGCTGAGAAGAGGCCCATCTGCCTGCGCTCGGGGACCGAATCCAGTATGAACTCGATGTCGTCGATGAAGCCCATGTCCAGCATCGTGTCGGCCTCATCTAGCACGGCGAACCTGACCCGGCTCAGGTCCAGGCTACCCCGCTTGATGTGGTCCATTATCCGTCCGGGCGTGCCCACGACTATGTGCACCCCGTGCTCCAGCGCCTGCAGCTGGACGTTGATCGACTGGCCGCCGTATATCGTCAGTATCTTGATCCTCGTGTATGCGGCGAGTTTCTTAAGCTCGGCAGTTATCTGGACCGCGAGTTCCCTCGTCGGCGCCAGGACGAGGCCCTGAACGTCCCAGCTTTCCGAGCTGACAGCGTTAAGCATCGGCAGCCCGAAGGCCGCTGTCTTTCCGCTTCCTGTCTTTGCCTGGCCTATCACGCTACGGCCTGATAAAAGGGGGCCTATCGCGAGTTCCTGGATCGGGAACGGCTTCTCGAATCCAGCCGACCTCACACCCTTCAGTAACAAGGGATGCAAGTCCATTTCTTCGAAACTTTTCATTTTGTTTGCTTTTCCACAGCAATACGTCGTCAGAGAATCAGAGCGTAATCCGTCCTGAATCAACAAACCGCGGATTGCAGTAACCATTTGGCGGGCTATCCCATATTTAAGGGTATCAGCCCTCGCTTCGCAAGCAAGAAATAGGAAGGAGTCTCTCGTTCGCCAGGATCCAACTTGAGCACCGACGAGAAAGGCGGCGAAGAGGTCGTCTCGAGGCTGACGCTTGACATCAAGGCGTTGACGCTCCTCTACGAAACCGACGAGGAGCTCCGGCCCATAATAGAAAAGTCCCTGCTCGAGGCCCAGGACGAGCACGCCATGAGGTTCGTCTCGCTCTTGCAGAAGAGACGCCCTCCAGAGCGCGAGGGGAGCATCCCGATGGCGGTGGGGGAGATGGTGCTCGCTTCCTTCCTCACGATAGTGGGTCTGGCCGCTTTCGTGCCCGTCGTGAACGGTATCACGACGCCGCAGCAGTGGCTCGACTACTTCTCGAACGCGATAGCCCCGTCGTTTTCGAGCGGGCCGCTCTACCAGGGGGCGCCGCTGCTAGACTTTACGTTCGCGGCCCTGCTGCTGCTGGGGGCGTTCTACAGCCTGAGAAGTGCCTCTAAGAACCTCAAGCAGGCGGGTCTCGTCGCGGAGCCGAGTGGAAACTAGTGCCGCTGCCGAAAAGATACATCGGCGCACTGGCCGTCAAGGTCGTAGCGCTGGTCGTCGGGCTTGCGGTTAGCGTCTACGCGACTGGCTACCTCTACGACGAGGTCACCTACCTGGCACAGCGGGGGGCAGCGTCGCTGGGAGACGTCGTGGTCGTCGTCGCGGCGATGAGCCTCGCGCTAACCGGGGTGGCCCTCATAGCGTCGCTGCCGGAATCGCTCAGGGTACGATTCAGGAGGCCGAGGAGAGCCCACCGCTTCAAGCCGGTCTACGGCTTCGGGACCGTACTTGCGATAGGCGTGGGTGCCACGCTCGGCTCCCCGCTCTTCATCCTGATTCCTCAGAACATCGTGCAGTACGAGTTTGTCTCGCTGGGGTCCCTCCTAGCCGCGGCATTGCTCTCAGTCCTGATGGCGAAGGTGTACGCGGACATGTACAGCGAGTCGAGGAACAGGGGGATGGACGCCGTGGGCGGCCCATCCTTCACCAAGACTGCGGTTGGTGTCAGGAGCGTCAGATACTTCGTGAGCAGGGTCTCGATGTGGGTCGCGAACACGGCGCTTGCCGCGTACTCGAAGATAGTCTTCCTCATCTTTGACTTCGAGTACCTCCCCGGAATCCTGACGGGGTTCGGAGTGAGGGGACAGGCCGAGGTCTTGATCATCTATGCCATCGCCATCTCTCTCATCGCATGGACGGTCCTCGACTCTCTCTACGAACAGAGGCTGCTGAGCTTTACCGGCCTCCTACAGATCTTTCTCACGGTAATCTTCGTCGCCATACTCTTGTACGACAGCGCCCTGCTCGGGTCAGTGGGGCACTGGAACCTCTCTGGGCTGCTCAGCTACACGGGCGGAAGCTCGTGGCCCTACGCGCTGGTGATAAACACAGGGTACCTCTACTTGCTGTTCTTCGGTTTCCAGGAAATCCAGTCTCTGGAGAGGGATGTACATGATTCTTCGTCCGTCGTACCGGTCTCGTGGATAAAGAAAGGCTACAAGCTCGGCAAAGCAAGCTACCTTGGCGTCGCGATGATACTTACCGTGGTTATCGCGGCGGCGATCAACATATTCTATGGCCTGGCGGTCTTCTCCGTGCACCCGGGCTACTCGGCGGTGATGCAGGTGCAGATACCGGCGCTGTACCTGGCGAGCGACTACCTTGGCCCGGCCCAGGAGCTCCTCATGGCCATAGCCTTCCTCATCGCTACCGTCACGACGTTCGTCCCTGCCTTCTTGGCTGCAACGCGTCACCTCGCCGCGCTCGGGGAGGACGGGTACATGCCGTCCTCGCTCGCTAGCCTCTCGTGGTTATTCACGCTGGTCTCGATCTTCCTCCTGGCTGTGGGGAATCAGAATTTTCTGGTCGAAATCACAGACTTTATGGTCCTCGCGAGCCTCGGGATAATCAGCCTCTCGGCCATCTGGCTTAGGAGGTCGCGCGGAGTCGCTTACGGGAGAGCCGACATCCTCCCGGCGGTCGTCGGGGTGAGCTGCTTCATCGCAGGGGGTGCAGTCTACTTCATCAGTTCCTCGGTAGTGGTCTTCGGGGCGCTCGCCATTCTCTTCGCGTACCTCGCCTTCGACATACTCGAGCTGGGAGCGCTCGGGGTCCAGCTCTTCCTCTCCGTCCTGAGCCTGGCCTGTCTGCCCCTGCTGGAACTCTTCCCGCAGGTAGTCCAGGCGAAGGGTCAGTTCCTTTCGCTCCTTCCCATCAGTGCTGCGGACGCGCAGGCCGCGCTCTGGGGGATGCTCATCGTAGCTCCTGTCATCCTGCTGTTGAACCTCTACGTCGACGCATCCGTGCTGAACCGCAGGAGCCCGGCCGGAAGTTAGCCTAACTCCTCGTCTCGCTGAGACCCAGGGTAGAGGAGAGGGACGCGCTGATGGGACCCAGGAGCTTCAGCCGCTCCAGCGCGAACTTGGGGTCGACCCTCCTGATCTCCTGCATTGACTCCTTCGACTGGCCGAGTATCGTGACCACCCGCTGCATGAACGAGAGGCAGTCGAGCGTCAAGAGGACATCGTTGCCGTCGCACTCCAGCTTGCTGAGCTGGAGCTTGTTCTTCTTGAGCTCGATTATGGCGTCGACCAGCCGTCCCATCGCCTGCTTCACCGAGACAAGGTCGATGTGTTTGCTCAGCGCTGCCTCTCCTGTGACGTCGACCTTGTTCCCGCCGGAATAGTATCCGATCGTGACGAACGACTCGGCTCCCGAACGAGAGAACACCATCTCGACCGAGTCCTTCGTCTCGTGGTTGGAGAACGTCGCCGTAAGGTGGCTCTTCGACGCCCTCGCCTTGGAGAGGGCGTACGCGTCGAGCCGCTCAAAGTCGGCCACGGGTTCCTTGCGCAGCCAGGCCTTTCCCAGCCTTACGGGAAGTTTGAGGCCCTTCTGGATGTTGGCGAAGGTTACCTCTCTGCGGAAGAGTTCTGAGCTCGCCGTGTTGAGGAGGAACTCGTACTCTATCTCACCGGAGCAGCGATGCTCGAGGGTAGCAGAGTAGGAACCGTCTGCCAGTTCAAGGGTAACCTCTTCGTCGACCACCGGCAGCGGGGAGGTCGCAAGATAAGACTCGAGGCTCTTCTTCGCCTTGAGCTCCTCGGAGTTCAATTCGGCGGTGAGGTCCTCGAGCGTCGTCTTGAGCTTCGCGCTGACCCGGTCCTTGGTCTGCTGGATCGCCAGCGCTGCGAACTCGCCTATCTTGCCGGAGAGGCTCTTTGCGTCGGCCGGGTCGAGATGAAGCCCGTCGAATGTCTTCGAGATGCGCTCACCGAGCTCGTCTAGCTCCTCTGTCTGTACGTCGGTTACAGACTTGGCCTTGCCCTGCTCTTCGAGGATGCGCTTCCAGTTCTGCGAGTACCTAACTGCATCGACCAGCTCTGTGAAGAGCAGCTCCGCGTTTCCTGGAGCGGCGGTCGGGGCGGGTGCTCCTCCCTTCACGTTCCTTGCGGGTGGAGACGACATGGCGAACTATACTGCACCGCTCCCTGCCGAGATGAAGGAGCGAAGGTGGCGGTTGAACTCCGAAGGATTCTCCATGTGAGGAAAGTGCCGCGCGCTGGAAATCTTCACGGACTGGCTCTTTGGGATGGCGGCGGCGGTCAGCTCGCCTATCCTCCGGAGCCAGAGTGCGCTATCGCTGCCGTTGACCACGAGCGTCCTCGAAGCTACCTTCGAGGCCTTGTCCTTGAAGGAAGGGAACTTGGTCCTGAGCTCGGCGATCGTCTTGGCGTTGTCGAGCGTCATCGTCCTCGAGGCCTCGGACATCGCCTTGAACGCCCCGGGATGGTCCTGGACCCCGTCTACGTTTAGCTCGACTGCCTCCTCGGCCCTCCCGGCGTCGAGCGCGGCGAGGGAAGGCTTCAGCGAACGATTCTGGAAGCGTCTCGCAGATAGAGCGACCGACGGGCTCCGGAGCAGCAAGGCGAAGAGCTGGCCGGAGTTCGTCTCGTCTTCTACCAGGAGCGTCGCTATGGCCGGCTCAACCAGAACCAGAGACCGGACGCACTCAGGGTGGTCTGCGGCGAGGTACGCCGCTACGAAGCCTCCGTATGAGTGGCCGACCAGGTGGACGGGGGCGATGTTGAGCCGCTCGATCAACGCTCTCAGGTCGGCCGCGTTGTTGGCGATGGTGCTGTCGCTGACGTCGCCCATCCTGACGTTCGGATGCGCGTACCTCCTGCTGTAGCAGACTGTCCGGTAGGTGTTTGAGAGCTCGTCGGACTGCAGGTTCCAGGCGCGATAGTCCGTGGGTATGCCGTGAGAAAATACGACCGGCTCACCGCTGCCTTTCTCCTCGTAGTAGAGCCGGACTCCCTCGAGGTCGAGGATTGGCATCGAGGCTGGCGACCTTCTCCGACCTATAAGCAGTTCTAGGCGGCCGTTGCTCCAGTCTGCGTGACGGCCACCGGATGCAAACTCTTTGACCTGACCATGTAGACGGACAGAACGGCTATCCAGACCAGGACGCTACCCAGGAAGAGCCTTTCGAGCAGGCCGCCGAAGAGCGCATCAGCGTGCGGAACAACGAATGGGGCGAGAAGCTCGACGAGACAGAGGAGGACGGCCAGCAGCGAGACGGGCATCGCCAGCCTGCTCGCGCCTTCGAGGGCCCCGACCCTGCGCATCCCGAGCGAGATGGAGAGCGCCCCGAAAGCGCCTCCCAGGAAGGCGATTATGGCCACGACCAGGTGAATCGCCCCGTGCCACGAGACGGGTGTCGCCGGCGCGTCTGTGGGGAATATCGCGAGGAGCAGGGCTCCCACGGACCAGGCGCCAAAGGCGTAGAACCCGCCGCGGAACCTGGAGAGGTCGGCGCCCGCGAGCCTGATCGAGCCCAGGAGCGCGAACATGAACTCCAGCGACAGAATGCCCCGGTTGAGGAAGTTCAGGGTCATGAGGAAGCCATAGGGGCCCACGGCGAGGTCGCTCTCCGCCTGACTTACCGGGTTGTAGTGCGGAGGGAGGCTCTGGGCTACGATGTCCAGCACGAGGTAGAGGGCGACCCCCGCCAGGGTGACCCGGTAACGCCTTGCCGATTTTTGCGAGTCACTCATCTTCCATCATGTCCTCTATCCTGTGTCGGGCTTCATCCAGGACTCTCGCGACCTCTGCGCGCCTCTTGCCGGACATCTCAGGAAGGTAGACCCTGATGGTGCGCTGCAGCCTGTTGGCGCTTCGGAGGATCGGAAATTCGCCCTGTCCCGGTGGGGTCCCTCCGGCGGCCTTCATGGCCTCGTTGAGGGAGGCTTCGTTCCTGCTCAGATACCGCTTCCCTGCCGCCGTTATCGTGTAGACCGTCCTGCCATCCGCCTGCTCTCCTTCGACGTAGCTCTGGTCAGACAGCCATTGCAGCGTCGGATAGATCACGCCCGGGCTGGGTTCGTAGACGCCCCCGAACATTTTGGATATCTCCTTGGCCGCCTCGTACCCGTGCATCGGCCGTGACTCGAGGGTCTTGAGTATCAAGAGCTTCACGGTCCCCTTCCTCACGAATCGCCGTATCCGCGCGGCCTTCAGAGAGTACAACGCGTAACGATATATCGTGATATGTCTCTATAGGATAAGCCTTTAGGTACACGTTGCGGCCCGGCTCACCGGAACGGGACTCGACAGTTCTTCTCGTGCCGCCAATCACGGCGGGAACAGCCCGGAGGAGAGAACCTTGGGCCCACCGGCTGAAGAGCAAAAATGGACCGGGAGGGATTTGAACCCTCGACCTTGGGAGGCTCTTTGGCCTTCTCCCGCGTGCAAGGCGGGCGTTCGTACCGCTGAACTACCGGCCCATGGGCCGCCTCAAGTTTGTGATTGTAATAAGACTGTTGAAGCGACCATTCAGAGCATCGACCGCCCGCCGGATACGACGAGAGTCTCACCTGTCACGAAGTCCGAGTCGTCCGATGCGAGGAAAAGGACCGCGTCGGCCACCTCCTCGGGTCTGCCGAGCCTACCGAGAGGCGTCTCTGCTATCCTGGCGGTCCTGGCAGAGTCGCTCATCTGGCGCAGCATATCCGTCTCGGTCGCCCCCGGACAGACGACGTTGACGTTTATCGCGGGCGCCAGGTTTAGTGCTAGCGCCTTCGTAAGCCCGACCACTCCAGCCTTGGACGCAGTGTAGTCCGGGATCTCCAGAGCGGAAGCAGGGGCGTTAAGCCCGGATATGGATGAGATGTTCACTATCTTCCCGCGCTTTTGCTGAATCATGACGGGAGCGACAGCCTTGGAGCACAGATAGACGCTCTTCAGGTTCACGTCAATTGTCCTGTCCCACTCTTCCTCAACCGACTCGAGGATCTTCTTCCTGAAGATTATCCCGGCGTTGTTAACCAGGATGTCGACCCTCCCGAACTTTGCCATCGTCGCGTCGACCATCCGCGCAACGTCCTTCGAGTTCGACACGTCCCCCTTGAAGGTGACGGATTCCCCGCCGCTGCTCGCTATCTCGAGATGGAGCTCCTCCGCTTCCTTCTCAGAGGAGTTGTAGTTGATTACGACCTTCGCCCCTTCGTCTGCGAGCCTCTTCGAGATGGCCCGGCCGATCCCTCTGGAAGCCCCCGTAACTATCGCGACCTTTCCCTTCAACCTCTGTTTCCCAGCGTTCAAGGACCATGGCTATCCGGTCTTGGTCTAATAATGTCTTGTCCGCGAACGAAGTCGTTACGACCACAAGATGGGTGCTAGCTAGTTCCCCACTGGGAAACAATGCGCCCCATTACTTCCAGTGAGGTGGCCACATCGTCTCGACAATCCTGTGAGGTCGATCCCCCTACTCTGATAATCCCCCACAATCAGCCCGAGCTTGCCAATTCTCATCGAACGCTAGTCGAATGTCAACAGTAGACGAATCTACGCTGAACTCTATCATTCCATCTCTATCGAAGTAGCCCGCAAGTTCTGGACAACTGCGGTAGGATTCTGCGTATCTTCAAGCCTGTTCCACAGAGTCTGGTTCAGGTTGGATATTTTATCACCACCTGGTGGAAATGCGCGTTGTGGGCGGTGGACCGCCCTAACACTGAGGTCACGCTTATAGCGGATTGTTTCTCCCCCGCACTCGGTGGGCCGGTAGCTCAGAACCTCGGCGAGAGGTGGGCAGCTTGGCTAGAGCACTCGACTGATAATCGAGAGGTCGAGGGTTCAAATCCCTTCCGGCCCACCTAAATTATTAAGAGAATCCTTTATCTATTTGCCTTTCTAATGGTGAAATATGCCTGTTGGGAGCAAATACAAGCATCTTCTCGATGACCAAGACGTCAGACGGTGGTACGAGAACCTCGAAGCCAAGTCGGTTATCACAGCGACCGTCTATCTCAGAACGCTTGGGCTATACTCCAACCTTGCGAAGACTACGCCCAAGGGAATATTGGCAGAAGCACGATCCAAGAAGTTCAGGGACGAGTTTACCGACTTTATCAGGAGGATGGAGAAGGAAGGCAAAGCAGGCTCCTACATCGAGCGATTCAAGAAGGTGATTCTCTCTTGGACTTCGTACAACAATCTCGATGTTAAACTCAAAGTGAACATCAAGGGAAGCTCCGAGACCCCGACGATTGCCACCGAGAGAGTGCCCAGCAAGGACGAATTGTCGAAGATTCTGCGCATGGCATCACCAAGAGGCAGGATCTCGGTCGCGATAATGGCGTTCAGCGGTGTAAGACCCGAGAGTCTGGGAGACTACCTTGGCACGGACGGGATAAGACTAGGAGACTTTAGCGAGGCGAAGGTGAGGAATGACGGACTTGAGATTGAGAAAGTCCCTACCGTCCTTCTCGTGAGGAGAGCGCTCAGCAAAGCGAGACATCCCTACTTCACATTTGTGAGCAGCGAAGGCATCACCTACATCCAAGAGCACCTCAAAGAACGGGTCAAGCAGGGTGAGAAACTTACGCCCGAGAGCCCGCTCCTTGCCTTCGACCCAAGGGGCATCAGGAAGAACCAGTTCCTGAGGACGACCCTCGTAACGCGGGATGTCAAGGAGGCAATCCTCAAAGCCGGATTCACCTGGAGACCCTACGTCCTCAGAGCCTATTGCGACACAAACATGATAGTGTCCGAGTCGAAGGGCTTCATCTCGCATCCCTATCTTCAGTTCCTGATGGGGCACAAGGGAGACATAGAAGCCAGGTATTCAACTAACAAGGGCAGGCTCCCTCCCACCATGATCGAAGAGATGAGGGAAGCTTACAAGAAATGCGACTCCCTTCTTTCCACCAAAGCTGAGTCAGCCACCGAGGAGCAAATCAAGAAGACCTTCAATGAACAATTTCTTCTCGTGGCCGGTTTCAAGAAGGAAGAGTTGGAGAAGATGAAACTCGATGAGATGACAAACGAAGAACTTCAGAGCCTAGTCAGGCAAAGACTCATTGGGATGATGACCAACAATGGGTCGAGGCAGAAGGTCATTCCTCTTCAGGAAGTGAAATCATACATCGGCCAGGGCTTTGAATACGTCGCGTCTCTTCCGAACGACGAGGCGATAGTGAAGATTCCCTTCTGACCGGTGATTATTCCGAATAGATACCCTTACCAGACCATTCCACCACTCTCCTCGATTTGTACCTGACAATCGGGACGATTTCGCTCTCTTCCAGATGCTTTCTCAAAAAGAGGATTGGGAACCATCCCCATCCTTCTGCGGAATAGACCGACAGGATGAGGACATAGACCACCTGACCATCGACTCCCCATGCCCTTCCTCCCTCCACGTCAGGTGTCCTAACGAAGGGGACAGGTTGCTGGCGGGCTGCCCTCTCGTGTGTATCCTCGAGCCGCAGCTTGACGTGTTCGATGACACCCGAATCAGTCTCCCTCCTGAGCGTGCTCTCGTAGTTGGAGATCTCTCTTGCCATAGGATTAGCTAGCTGCGCCAGTTCCACCCTCGCCGTCTCACCCTGATTCAAGTCGATGCAAGGAATGTCGTGAGGCTGCTGCCAGTATGCTTGAAACTCTGTTTCGCCGAGGGGAATCACAGCGACTTTAGCCTTGCAGTTTGTCGAAGACTCCTTAGCCACGACATCGGCCAGCAATTGAGTCTCACGACTGTATCGGCTCATACCGTGGAAGGACCTCCTCAGCCTGAATGTGAATCTGCTCGATTCAGGTCTCTCGAAGAATTCATCCAAGGCATCGTAAGGGCCATCACAAGGGACGTAGCATGTCTCGCCCGACGCAATCCCGATCTTG
The DNA here is from genome assembly GCA_021791695.1 of archaeon. Classification (GTDB taxonomy): domain Archaea; phylum Thermoproteota; class Nitrososphaeria; order Nitrososphaerales; family Gagatemarchaeaceae; genus Gagatemarchaeum. Next base: position 26,950 of record JAJYWC010000007.1, read on the forward strand.
CTCAGCGTTCCCCACTTCTCCACCGCTTGACCTAGAGATCTGGACACCGCTGAGGCTTGGAATCCTTTTCGCGCGAGGTGCAGACCCAGCTCTCGCCTCCTGATTATCCCCTGTCTCACCCCCGCACTCAGCTCCTCGGCTATCGAACCCATGACCCTCAAGATTTGACAGGCGCTACGTCAGAATTAACGGTTTTGCTGCCTCATTTAGCGTCCTCAGTAGACATCTTGCGGGAATTCTCGACCGCCTTATGAAAATCAAACCACTTTCCTGAATCATGCCAGATTGACGACGACGAAGACCACAGTAGTTGACATTCGACCCCTCAAGACCCTCTCTACCAAGCTTCTTCCTCCAGAGTCGATGCTGAGGCGCGTCCTTTTGGGCGAAGCGGACGCCATGCCCGCTAGCGACTACGCGTCCAAGCTCGGGACGTGGCTTGCAATCCTTAGAGAGGAGACTACGAGATGACCTTCTGGAAGTCAAAGAAGAAGAGGCGACAGGAGGAGGAACGAGAGAAAGCGCTGAGGATACGTCAACAGGAGCTCGAAGAACGAAGGAAGAAGGAGGCGGCCGAGGAGAAGCGCTGGAAGGAACTGGAATCGAAGTATGGCGTTGACAGAGACGAGATCAAGTATCAGCTGGGCGATTCGCTCGAATGGATAAACCCCCGTTACCCCAAGTCGCAGAAGCTAACCCCCGGCCACGTCGGGGCAATCGGGCTCGTCAAGATCAACACCGGGAAAAACGCGGCCGAGGAACCATACGATCAGGATGAAGTCAGGTTCAAGTGGATAAGCGAAGTCAAATACATCGACGGCAAGGAGAACGGGAACGTCTTCACGAGCGGGGCGTCAGGCGCCGGAAAGAGCAGCCTTGAGCGGCTTCTCCTGCGGAAGATGGCAGCGCAGCAGAAGGTAATCTTCTCTTTCAAGGCGAACGACACCCATCTCGGAATCGGCTATCCAGTAGCGGACGTGAGCGAACTGCCACCTAATCCCTTCACTGATGTGGACGCTTTCGTAAGCGCCTTCGCGATAGCCTTTCCCATCAGCTCGATTGGCATCACGGCCAGCCAGGTTCCCGCTCTCCTCCAGGAGCTGGCCCGTGGTTGCAGCTCCTCGAAGGACTTCGACCGCAGTCTTGAACGACGAATTAGGGACACTACGGACAGGGTCCAACTCTCCGCCCTGTTCTTTATTCAGGAACAAATGAAATCCATCGAGCTTCGGAAGGGAGGAGGCGAAGAAGGTAGGGCAAACCTCATCAACGACGCGATTCACAGCGGCCTCGATATTGTCCTCGACTTCTCAAGATTGTCAGACTCTGCAAAGACGTTCTATGCCGAACTATTGCTACGCGGGATATGGAACTGGATGCACTTGCCGACGGAAACCAGCAAAAAGAAACAAATCATCGTGTATGTGGATGAGGCTCACAGACTGACCAGAGGTACCTTCGAGAAGTATCACTCGATACTGAACGAAATGGCTAGGGAGATAAGGGCTAGAGGAGCGCTCTGGACATCGACGCAGAACTACAGCGACATCGAAGACGGCATCAGGAACCAGTTCGCGACGCAGTTCGTCTTCAACACGTCGTCAAAGGCAGACCTAGAAGCACTCAGGGCCATCGACCCGATGCTCTCGTGGCTTGTCTCTGGTCTACAGAAACATTACTTCATAGATGCGAAGGCGAGGTTCATTCATGAGGAGATCACCGTCTACACCTGCACTCCAGCCAAAGAGGAGAGAAGCGATGATTATGCGCATGCTCCGAAGCTAAGCAGGTCGCTCGTTTCCCCATCCGGACTAACGAAGGGCACTCTCGATGAGTACCGCAAGGAGGTCGAGGAATCGCTGGAAAACAACGGAGTAGTCTGGGTCTCCGGTCTCGCCGGCACTTTCAGCGAGAAGTATGGGACGGACAAGGATGAGGCGAAGCTCAGGATCAAGGACATCCTTGAGAAGCTCGTGAACGGGGACGAGGTCCAGAGGATGAAGTGCGAGCTTGCAACGGGCGAGACCGTCGTCCTCTTCTTTCGCAAGTGCGAGGGTGAGAACGAGAGCCCTCTCCACAGGTGGATGGTTCAGCGAGCCATCGAGTGCTGCAATAGGGAAGCAGTGATTCACGTGGCTTCCTCTGGGGAGGCGCTGCCCGACATCGAGTTGAGGGAATGGTTTATCGAGTGCGAGACTGGACTAAAGAAAAAGACTGTCGACCTTGAGGAGCGAATAGGAGGATTGGGCTCGGTCAAGCCCTTCGCCATCGTAGTGCCAAACGAGGACGTGGAGCAGAGGTACGCTAGGTTCGCGTCCGATAGGGTCGTGTTGACGGCGCTCAAGGGTCTTTCAGAACGCATCAGGACGGAGCTGAGCGCAACTGAAGATAAGGGAGATCGAAAGCATGGCTGATAATAGGCGAGCCGAGGAAAGTGTGTCAAAGACTCTAGAACTGCTGAAGTCGATGGCGCACTCCTCCGTAACCGATTACTTTGCGGATGGTACGCTAGAGGTAGCCGAGGCGCTCGCGGAGACGCGTAGTCTCTCGTTGGACGCATACTATGCCTACCAAAAGGGCTGCGAAGATGCGCTCAAGAAGGTCATTCAGTGGCTGGAGATGGACTTGGCCGGAAGGCGTTGCAACGTCTATGGTGAGCCACTGGATTCTTGATGAAGCTCTCCACGAGATTACGATAAAGCTCGCCCATAGCAGCCGCCTCCCTTCGGGCTCGAACTTCGTTTCGTGGCAAATTCACCCCCTCGCTTCGCTCGCCGTGTCCGTCGCTTCGCTCCTCACGGCCTTCCGCTCACTAGCGTTCGCTCCCTCCCCCCTCTTTGCCCCTCCGCTCGTTCTTCGCCTCACCCCGCCTTGAAGCGGGGCCGCTCCACTCGCTCCTCCGAAAGGAGCTCGTTTCGCGGGGGTGTCGGCTGCTATGGGCTCGCATAAGAGGGGGAGGGAAAGAAGGAAGAACTGAGCTCCCTGTGCATAACAAGGCTGTATTCGAAACATACTTTAGTTAGGCCATTTCGTGACAACCATTTCGAAGGTCGCAAATGAAACGCGGTGGTGACTCTTCCCTCTCCTTGTAGTGGAATCATGACAATAAGAATTCATGCCATCACGGCTGCGAGCAATGTGTCTTCTTTTGGCGAACCAGAATCTAATCGGGTCCTTTTATGAGGTCCAGTGGTGCAATCGTCGTCAATGAGGTCCCTGCACTTCATCCCTATCTTCTGCGCTGCAGAATTGCGACGCACATTGCTATCACCATGATTAACGCCACGACTGCAAGCACTCCAAAGTAAACCGGGTTCAAGCTCGATGCTGAAGGGCTCGATTGATTAGCTGTACTAGTGGAAGTTTGAGATAAGGAAGACGAAGGAGATGACATATTAGATGTCGAACTGAGAGTTGTGCCCGGCGTACTTGTGCTCGTTCCGCTGCTACTAGATGTTGCCGTCGCTTGTGACACGGTGAAGTGAAGGAGCAGAAACTGGCTCCACTCGTCCTCCCCGACTACGGTGTAGGTGCCCGGGGGAAAGGTGATGGGCGCTGCCGAAATCGACGTACCAGCCCCGCCCGTCCAATACCCTGCTGTAGATTGTCCAACGGATTCGTTTCCAAGAGGAGGGAAAGTCGTGGGGACTGTGCTCTCTGTACAGGCAAACTGCACGCTGGTATTGTACAATGGAAGAGGCGTCGCCGTTTGAAGATCTTCGAGGCTAAGATTACCGCTGAACATTCCGAAGGCTAATGATGCCCCGAATGCGCAGGCGTCAGAGCCCGACAGTTCTTCAAGCGAATAGCCCCAACGGTCGGCGTAGGGAACGATGTTTGTGGTGTTGCGGAGGTTCACAGCAGTGAGTCTTATCGACAAGTTTCCAGCAGGGGAGGATACGGTAGAAAGATTCAGGACAAGACGGAGACCGAGCGACGAATTGGATGTTGAAGTGGATGTGACTGGGACTTGGATTAGGTGTTCAGGCGATGTTGTTGTCGTGGCGTTCGTGCTTCCGAAGGAGAGTTGATCGAACCCCGCCGCATCGGTAATGCTGCTGGCATGAGCTGTTGGGACGGTATTAACCATGAGAACGGAGAATACTCCAAGCAACAATATCAAAGCAATTCGGCCACTCATTCCGGAATGCATTTGGAAGGATGAGGAATCAGCAAATTCGGCGATGGCAGGCATATTCGGTAAGTGTTGAGCAACCAGAATTTAGTCTGCGGGGTAAATTCTTATCTAGGAAAATTAGCGACAATCAAGACCTGCCTGCTTCGTTAGCAACATGTAATTCCGCACTCATTAGGAAAGCTCGGCATTAGACAATCCGCTTAGAGTCACTCGATACTTTGGCGGGAGCGCCTTCAGCACCAAGCTTTCCGCCAGCCTAGCCTAGTCAGTGTGTAGCGTGCACGCCGGTAACAACTCGGAATCAAGATTTTTCAACTTTCAAGATTCCAGCCAAAGGACGGGTTGAGGTTAGTGCATACTTGACCCTGGCGCTGGACGTATCCGCGTCAGATGTTGGCACCGAGGTCTTGCACCCCCTTTTGGCGAGTCTGTATGGTTAGAACCGGACTAAATTGAAGAGGGGTTCCGTAATCAGAATATGCAAGAATCAGGCATTCGGTTTAAGTGCAGGGCTTCCGCCTCACCAAATAGGCTGTTTGTTTGACGATCAGGTTCCCGCGGAAATTGGCCATTCGACGTCTCGCAAAGCGCGCGGGGATTTCTCTCGCTATAATTCTTGTTTTGGTGGTAATTGCCGGGTCTGTTGGAACAGGCTTGTTCTTTTTCGCTTCTACTCCTCACAACTCCGCTACAAACCAATTGGGGTCGCCGGACGCGGTATCCACAAACGCGGTATCGTCCAGTGCTTCGAGTAGTAGCTCAACCCCCGCATTGGTGTCACCTGGACAGCCACAGACTGTCTTTGGGTTCGTTGTGAACTCCACCTCAGATACGGTCGCTTCATTCCCGAATGATACGATGATTTGGACCAACCATGTTCTTTCAAGCTCCTCATACGTTGCTGGTATAACCACTTCAATAGTGACAACTCCCTCAAGCTCCAAATCAAACGTAATTATCGCGGCCTACATCAACGGAAACTTGGTAGGCGAAGAAAAATACGAGATTGGACCTCCTGTGTCTCCCAGCAGTAACCCTAGCTATACATTGCCATCGAATTTCACTCAGGCTAACGAGGTAACCGTGCAGGTAGGTTCGACGATACAATCGGGATCGACGATTTCAGTAGCAATATGGTGCAGTTGTTCACCCACTATTCATGTTGATAGCAATGACCCTACCGCGCGTGGAACTTACGAATATGCCCTTCCTTCTACAACTACATCTTTGCCTCAAACATTGCCATCGTCCGCGCAGTCAGCGTCGTCGGCACCAGACTTCTGGGCCTTTAGTCAGGGGCAATAATGGTGACTAAGACGTGGAACTAATGATGCTAAGATCAGCCAGAAATGGAAACAGGCTGGCTATTCTGTCGCTGTTCGCGTTGCTGGCATTGATGTTGATGAGCTCTACCGTGCGACCTGTTCTTGCCTATTCGGGAGGGGAAGGTAACAGCAACAGTTGGGTAAGCACATCATCCACGGAGTGCCAGAATGGCAATTACTCTCCTGCTGTGTTAGGCATGGCCTGGGACACCGGCACACCAGTGCTGAGTTCAGATGATAATCAAGGCGTGACCGGTGAATGGTCCTGGCAGACCAATGTTCAGACAGAGCAGAAACTAACGAGTAGCGGTAATGAAGCTGGATACCAGTACGTTCAGTATGTGCAGAACTACGAACTGACTGACCCATGGCTTGAAGTCTTGCTGCCACCCCCGACTAACTATCAGATGGAGGGCGGGCAAACTTCTTGGACAGCTTATAATACCTACTACGTAGGTGGCCCCAGCGCAAGCCTTAATCTGGAGGTAGAAGCCGATGCTACGTGGAGCAATGGCGTTATCACAGCAGTAACCTATTATCTGTGGGATAATGGAGTCCTTCAAAGCCATTCGATATCCGTCAGTATCCCGGCCGGATACCAGGCCACTCCCGTCGCGTATCAGAATGTCCTAGTCTCTGTCGGAACTAGCGGCGGTAAGATCTATAGTCCAGTTGCGTTCACGGGAGGCACTGGCGATTTCTACACTTTTGGCAATTCGCAATATAAGAACACCGCTTGTGTAAGCTGGGGAACCGGTGAGACATCGAACATGGGCTACTACGCATGGCCAGGATCTTGTAGCAATTGTTACCAAGATTACACCGTAGCAAATGAATACCCAAGTATTGCTGTTCAGTCCGTCGACCAGAATGGCAATCTAATCTATGGGTACTACACGCAGTTGGATACTACGGGTTACGGATATATTGCTTCTGGATACACGACCTACACGTATAGCGACACGTATGTTACCAACGGCACCTCATACTATCTTTACGCGGATAGTTATGGCAGCTGTACATTCAATCACTGGTCGGATGGTAGCGCTAGTGTTCCCAGATTGGTTACGCCCAGTGACGAGATGAGACTAACCGCAGTATATGATTGCACTTAGTCGCCCAAAAATCGGTTAACAATTCGAGCGTAGGATTCGCTTAAATCATTAACTGCATCCCTTCCGGCCCACACCTATATTCGTGCAAGTCCTTTTTTCCGACTGCGAAACTTGCAACTCTCCAGAAAGGATCCATGGCGTGCTACTTCGCGGGTCTGTATTAAGGGCCAAGGCTGTGCCCCATTTGAGGTCGGGTTCGATTCCATTCGTCCTGTTTCAAGAGGCAATTATCAGGCTTCTCTGACGTCCGTTCCCACTTTGCAAAAAAGTCGACCGACGCGGAGGTTTCATCCCGGGAAAAGGTAGCGAACCCTGATGGCCGAAGCTTTCCTCCCCTGCAAACGACTCCCGGGGGGTTACTCACGCATAAGGCGGGTCAGGTCAAGAACCTCGACCGCAACGGCTTGGTCATAACTTTCTTCATCGTAGAAGAGCACTGCGAGACCGTCCTTGGTAGGCTCGCCGACCGGTCTCTCTATGTGCCTGAATCTGATGTAGAGGTCGCCGCGCTCGCCGTAATCTACCGCCAGCACGTTCCTGGGAAGCCTGATCTTGTACCTCTTCTCAAGCTTGGAGAGGATCTTCTTCAGATCTAGGTCCAAGATCGTTCGGCTAGTCATGGCGCTCGATATCCCCTGTTCTTCCTCTTCTCGTTGATTATGAACGCCGTCCTAATTAATCCTTCACCGCTTTGTCCTGGGAACTCGTAGATGACAAGGAGGAAGTGATTTGCGTCGGCGCGTTTCAAAGCGTGGAATCGCCCCGGATATCTCGGTGTAGTTCGTCAGGATTCGAGACCGCCTGAAGAAAGAAAACTTGGATCCGGCCCCACTTCAGGGTGCCGAAACCGTACATGCAACCAGTCTTCCCGTGTCAAGGTCACTCTTTTCCCATCCGAGGTCCTGACATCAACGGGAAGACTCTCCACGGCTGTTAACCTACCCCGTCCGTTAAGATGTAAACGAGCTATAAGCGGCCCGGCTTCAGTCGCGAGCCTGATTCTTGACTTCAAGGTAGTCGCAGGACAACCCCCGCCCGAACGAGTGGTCTTTTTATTCCGGATTAGAACAAAGAGAGACTACATTGGAACCGGGAACGAATGAAGAATCTCGGTATCGAACCCCGAGGAGTCCGGGTACCGTCGGACCCGCAGTTGAGACGCCAAAAATGGTATCGCATTAGTTTTGAGTCGCGTGAGTCCATCGTTGCGTTGGCTGGTCCAGAGCGTGAGGTCGCCGAGATTTGAGCATGGCATACCGCGCGGAAGTTCTCACTAAGAGTTCAATTCCCATGAAGAAGGGCAAAACTGCCTTCGAAAGGCTCAAATTACATGCTGAATGTGGCATGCTAGATGTAGAATGAAAGTGGTACAGACCACCCTGACAGAGGAGGAACACAAGCTCTTGGAAGAGTATGCCAGAAGGAAGTCTAAGAGTATCAAAGAAGTTGTGAGGGAGGCGGTGAGAAACGTGGTCGAGGGCAGAGTGGTCCCAGACGACCCCGTCTTCTCCATGCCACCGGCATCAAAGAAAACTGGGAAGAAGGATAATGGCTCGGTCGAGCATGACCGACATCTCTACGGTGTGACCTCGTGATCTTCGTCGACACCAGTGCGTGGTACGCGGCAGAGGTGGAGGACGATGTCAATCATGAGGTTGCTCGCAAGTTCCTGGGTCAGGTTTCCAAAGGCACTCACGGCGTTCCTTTGACCACTGATTATATCCTCGACGAAGCGATGACGCTGCTGAGGTCCAGAAGAAATCTCGGAGCCGCAACATCATTCGCTCGCAAGATCCGATCGAGCAACAGCGTCAGGATAGCCTGGGTCGACGAAAGTTTGTTCGAGAAGGGCCTTGAGATATTCTCAAAATCAGAACGAAGAACCTGGAGTTTCACCGACTGCACCAGCTTTGCCCTGATGAGGCAACTTTCAGTTTCCGAGGCCTTTGCATTCGACAGGCACTTCAGGGAGGCCGGGTTCACAGTTTTTCCGTAATCGCATCCTATTGGCCAACAGCACGGAGTGGCCCGGACTCGAGCCAAAGGCACCGAGTAGAGGTCCCTATTGCCGTGACCCGATTGCTTCACACAGTGCAGTGCCGAGTTCGTCGGCGTCCAACAGAAGTGCGGGAACCAGCTCGAACCCGCTCGGGGGCGATTCCCGTCGCTGCCGCCCAAACCCAGCACTCCGATTGATGTACTGTCACCCGAGCCCATCGAGCGGCCGTGTGCGGTTCACATCCAGTGCATGGTCAATTAGTGGTTCCACCCGCTTGAGGAAATGTACCGTATGCGGCATTTCTCCATGGATATCAAACGCAGCCTCGTCTTTCCATTGTGAGTGGATGAAGAACAGTCGCGTATCGCGGGTGGAGGAGTAGGCGCCGATGGCCACACAGCCGGGTTCAGCCCGCGCTTGCGGTATCTCCTCACGAATTGCTGCTGTTAGCGCGTCCTGGTGCCCTTCGCGGGCGTGGAAGCGAGCAAAGATGAAGAGTTCCTTGTCTCGTCCGTGCTCCTCCGGCTTCAATTGGATTCTCGATTTCCCAGTATTGGTAAAAAAGGTATTCACCCGCCCATTTCGCCGCTTCTATCTGCGTCTTCGCTGCGATTCCCGTCGGGCCCGCCTCCGTTCGAGTTCGAGTCCCTTGTCCCCCTCGCGCTTTCACGACTCGCTTGAGGCATACCATTACTCATGCTGCTGCGAATATAAGCGCCAATCCGGCGAGAGTCTTAAGATAGCAGTAGGAGGATTATTCAGACTGGCGAGCGCGAAGGCGGATTCAGATATCTAGCCGTTTGATAACAATTAAGGGTGATGTTGCCTGGTACGGATCAGGGCATCAAGCCACGTATGTGTGCGTGCCAGCGAAGCTGGGGGTTGAGGGTTCAAATCCCTCCGGGTCCGCTTGGAGCTCAAATACTCGATTGGGTTATTTTCTCGGATGTCCGCCCAGAAAGCAGGCTGTCCTGTGGCCGATGATGTCTGAAGAGAAGGCTGCTAGAGGGCATCAGCTTGCGCGTCATAGTCGCCGCTCGTTTTTGGCTAGTTTCGCCTTTTCCATACGATGTCTCCCGCCTCCTTTGGACTCACAGAGCAAGGAGACTCGACCGGCTTAGCTTGAGGGTCACCGGGTCCACCTGGAGTCCGAGAGACTCCAAAGCTGTCACTCCGAGAACCTCGGCATCGGTCTCCTCACCGAAGACGACTTCTACGTCAGCTTCGACCCCATCATACCTTATTGTCGCCGGGCCAGTTTTTCTGCGAATGGTCTTGCCTTCGATCGTGCGGAATTGCTTCTCCCTCCTCGGCTTGCTCCCTATCGCCTCGAGCCGCTCGGATCTGACCCATGTCAAGATAGAACCTGTGTCCACGATTAGCTCCACTTCTGAGTGGGCTGACTCGCTCGAAATCGTTACTGATGCCTTGGTAATGCCCAGCGCCCGCTACCTCCGACTCCTGTATTGTGGTCGGAAATATAAGGGCCTTCATAGTAAGTACTTACTCTCGCTTCAGGTTGGTGCTCGTCGCCAACGCCTAGTGCTCGAGCTGCGGCAGCGACCCCGCGAGGACCACAACCGCCAGGACCAGTATCACATAGTACGACCACCGCTGTACTGCTTCGCGACGGCGAGACTCGTCCCCGCACAACCGAACTCACCGCGAAGATGCTGGTCAGCAGCCATCCGGCCTCGACCCACCCGCGGCTACGGAGACTCATTCAATACTTAAATAAGCCTTGAAATAATAAATGAGGGTGTGAGCAGCCAAAGATGATCAAAAAACTCGGAAACGTCGTGCTAGTCGTGAATGACCAGGCAAAGGCCCTCGACTTCTATACGCGGGTCCTTGGCTTTGAGAAGCGGGCGGAACTCTCGGCTCCAGGAACGCCTCCAGGAGCCCCGCACTGGATCACTGTCGCACCGAAGGGGCAGGACATAGAGATCAGCCTGTTTCAGGTCGGCTCGTCTCCTGACCCTGCTACGTCTCAGTTGAAGCCGGGGACCGGCCCTCAATGGAACCTGGTGACCGATGACTGCCGAGGAGACTTCAAGCGCCTGAAGGCCCAGGGGGTCGCGTTCGACCAGCCCGAGCCCGTCGAGCAGCCTTGGGGGATTCAAGCTACCTTAAGGGATCCCGATGGGAACAGGTTCAGCCTGCTTCAGCCCGGAATGGGCCCCTAGACACTCGGAAGATCGAATTGAGTCCCAGAACTACGGCCACCAAGAAACCCCGGGGATTCTCGGACGAAGAAAAAGCCGCCATGAGGGAGGCGGTCCGGGAACGTAGCAGAGGCGCCGGTGAAGGAGAAGGCGCCGTGCTCGCGAAGATTGCCGGGATGAAGGAACCTGACCGCTCAATGGCCAGGCGGGTCCACGAAATGGTCAAGGCGACCGCACCCGAACTTACCCCAAGGACCTGGTACGGGATGCCAGCCTATTCCAAGGAAGACAAGGTCATATGCTGGTTCACACCGGCTGAAAAGTTCAAGGCGAGGTACACAACTCTGAGCTTCAGTGACGAGACGAATCTCGACGAAGGAAGAATGTGGCCGGTCTCATATGCGATAACGGAACTGACCCCTGCCGAAGAGGCCAAGATAACCGCGCTAGTGAAGAAAGCGGTCAGCTGAAACTTGAAAGCGGCCACGGGTCCCCCACAGAAAGGCACGCCCCAGTCTCAAGAGGTCGACGCCATAATCAAGGCGGCAGGCGGATGGAAAGGCAAGCAACTAGCGGAGCTGCGCGCCCTCGTCAAAACAGCCGACCCTAATGTGATCGAGGAGGTTAAGTGGAAGAAACCATCCAATCCGATGGGGGTCCCAGTGTGGTCCGACCACGGTATAGTATGCATCGGTGGGACGCTCAAGAAGGCCGTCCGTCTCACGTTCCCCCACGGAGCCAGGCTGAGGGATCACAGGAGGCTCTTCAACGCGTGCCTCGCGGGCAACGCGATGCGCTGCATCGACCTTCACGAAGGCGAAACCTGGGACGAGACGGGAGTGAAGGCCCTCGTTTTCGAGGCAGCAAAGCTCAACGCCAAAGCAAAAGGACGATAATGCTAGATAGTGTCGCTCCAGACTTAAATAGATATTGAAATATTTCATTTCTTGATGGGAAGTTCGTGGAAAGCTGTGGCCGACGATAGCCGCAGGCAGCTGTTGATGATGCTCAGGGACGGCGAGAAGACCCCTACCGAGATGGCGAAGAGCTTCGACTTCACTCTATCGGCTCTCTCGACCCACCTCAGAGTCCTGAGGGAGGCGGACCTTGTCACTGAGAGAAAAGCCGGACAGAACAGGTACTACTCGGTCAACAGGGAGAAGATGGCTGAGATGATGCGCTTCTTTGATGGCTTCTGGGACGAGAACCTGGCTCGATTGAAGCAGCACGTAGAAGCAAAGGCCAAGAAGTAACCTTGCCTAACCTCGAGGTCAGAAAGACGATAGAAGTGGATGCCCCGGCCGATGTCGTCTTCAGAGCGCTCACAGATGAAAGGGAGCTCGTCAAGTGGCTGCCGCAGGAAGCCAGGATGGACGCCAGAGTGGGAGGTCAGCTTCAGTTCAAGTACCATCGGGAGGGACGCGCCAACGAACTTGTCTTTGAAGGCGAGGTCCTCGAGCTGGTCCAAGACAAAAAGGTATCCTACACGTACCACTTTCCGAAAGTCAATTCAGGCCAGGCCGCCGGTCCCGCCCCTAACACGGTGGTCACCTGGACTCTCGACCGCCTCCCTGGAGGAAGGACAAGGGTCACGGTGGTCCATACAGGCTTCTTTACGGGACTCGCAAAGTACGCCGAAGAGGGATGGGAGCGCAACCTATCCCGCCTCGTCCAGTACTGCCGAGGCGTCGTCTCCGGCTAGGGATTCAGGCGACGAATATTCCCGGATGACGAAGACAGCTAGAAGGATACGGTGGAAGGGTCTACCGTCTAGCCTACTTCCCCTCAAAGGCCGGAGGGCGAGGAATTGGACCTCCGTGTTCCGACCTAAGGTGAAGCTGCACTGTCGAAAACTTAACTAAGCATCTTGACTGGTTTTTCGGCGACATGACAGGTGGGATGCTCGCAGCGGATAAGGAGAGGGAAAGCCACAGCCAAGCTCATGTACGCAGCACTCGACCTGCATGAGAAATCGGTACAGTGTGTCCTGAAGGACGATCGGGGAAAGATCGTCAGAGAGTCTATGATGGGCAAGGACGAGGAGAGGATACTCGGATTCCTCGACGGGACGCGAGCGAAGGTCGTGATGGAGTCTGGATACAACCACCAGCACATCTACGACGTCCTGAAAGAGGAAGGATACAATGTCACCGTAGCGCACCCGCTGATGGTCAAGGCGATCGCGTACGCCCGGGTGAAAAGCGATAAGGTGGACGCGAGAATGCTAGCGGACCTGCTGAGAGCCGACATGATACCCGAAGCGTACGTCCCTGACAGGGACGTCAGGGAGGTCAGGGACCTGGTGAGGAGGAGACACTACATGGTCAAGCTCAGGACGATGCTCAAGAACAAGATCCACGCGGAGATTGCCACGAGATGGATAAAGCACGAAGGAGACCTGTTCACCGAGGAGGGGAAGAGCTTCCTCAGGTCCCAATCCATCGACGCAGTCAACGATTACCTCGACACGATCGAGTTCCTGAGCGAGAAGATACGCGAACTCGACGAGAAGGTCAAGCGGGCGGGTCAGTCAGACAGGTACGCGAAGCTGCTCGTGACGATACCGGGAGTGGGATGGTACGCGGCCCTCCTGATCTCCAGCGAGATAGCAGACATCAGCAGGTTCCCCGACTACGAGCACCTGTGCTCGTACGCGAGGTTGTCTCCTGGGGTGAGGCAGTCTGGAGAGACGCAGCACACATCGAGGGGCCTCGGAGACTCGATGCTCAACTGGATAATGGTACAGTGCACCCGCGTCCACGTGCGAAGGTCCGACTCGTCGATAACGAGATTCTACGAGCAGGTGAGCGCGAGGAGAGGTGAGAAGGTGGCGATCGTAGCAGCGGCGAGGAAGCTCATGCGGGCCGTGTACATCATGCTGAAGGAGGAACAAGCCTTCAGGCTGGATGGCTGAAAGCCAGAGCCCTTTGGGTTCTTGCGCCACAGAGCGCGTTTGACAGGTTGGGCCACGGGCTACGCGAAAGCCACAGTGCTCCATCGAGAGCGAATAGGAGAGTGCCCATCCAGCAGCAGAAAAGTAATAAGGGCTCAGCTCAGCGACATAGGGGGACTCTGAGTCGTCGTCTTGGATTCTGGGACACTTGAAGCGACACCGTGTTCCTCACCTACGTGACTGCTCATATCTAATGCACCTGATTTTTGAAAAATTGCCGTTGGTATATATATTGCAATCACAATTCTCATTCTTGAAAATTAGGCCTGGTTTCCGATTTTGAGGAGGACCGGCACAACATCAGGACGGTAAACATTGCGTACATGATGCTAAGACCGTCATCTGAGGGCAAGAAGGGATCGGGTGAATTACATTCCGTCCTTCGGCATCGACCTGCACCGGTTCCCTCACGCTAACGGCGCCCTGGCAATTGCGGAACTGACCAAGAGGATCCATCCGGAGAGTTTCAGACGCCTCGGCGCCACGTCAGCAATTTCGGAACCAAATGGGGCGTGCCGACTCCATTCCCTTGCATAACCATGATCGCTGGATTGGCTCCGTGGCCGGGACTGTACCAGCACTCGAAGCCTGCAGGGTAGATCATCTCCCCAGATGGCCTGAATCATCCGACTCCGAATACGTTCCCAGCGCACACGAGGAGTGCCCCTCTCTCGCCCTCTCTACTCCGCCGGAGATGATGCTGGAATGAGCCGAGGTTCCAACCGATCCTTCTGGGGTTCCGTACAGCCTGGGCTTCAGCCAGAGCGACAGGTAGACGAGCCCTATCATCACGGGTACTTCGATCAGTGGACCCACGACGGTGGCGAATGCCTGGCTCGAGCCGAGCCCGAAGACCGAGACAGCGACCGCTATCGCAAGCTCGAAATTGTTGCTGGCTGCCGTGAAGGATGTCGTGACTGTATCCTCGTAGCTGAACTTGAGCTTCCACGAAGACACGTACGCAAAGCCGAACATGATCAGGAAGTAAGCCACGAGCGGGATGGCGACACGGACCAGGTCGACTGGCAGAGTGATGAAGTAGCCTCCCTGCAGGCTGAACATGACCACGAGCGTGAACAGGAGCCCCACGAGGGCGGTCGGCCTGACCCTCCTCAGGAACCGGTCTTCGTACCAGCGTTCGCCCTTTTGCTTCGTGAGGACGAGCCTCGAGACCACACCCAGCAGGAACGGCACCCCAAGGAAGATGGCGACGCTCTGCGCAATGTCGAGCGGGTTTACACTGATCACGGTCGCAGAGGCCGACGGGTCGAGCCAACGTGGAAGGACCGTGACGAAGAAGTAGGCGTAGACGGAGTACAGGGCAATCTGGAATACTGCGTTGAGGGCGACGATGACGGCGGCATACTCGTTGTCACCGCCTGCTAGCATGTTCCAGACCAGCACCATCGCGATGCACCTCGCGAGGCCAACGATGATCAAACCCTCCCTGAAGAGCGGGAGGTCGGGTAGAAGGAGCCAGGCCACACCGAACATGAGGAAGGGGCCGACGACCCAGTTGAGAAGGAGGGAATAGCCCATCACCTTCTTCCCGCTCGCGACCTTTCCCAGCTTACGGTAGTTCACCGCGGCGAGAGGAGGGTACATCATCCAGATGAGCCCTATCGCTATCGGGAGAGAGACGTTGTCGATCTGGAGAGAGTTGATGAGGGGGCCGGTACCGGGCAGTGCATACCCTATCAGGACGCCGGCTCCCATCGCAGCGAATATCCACACAGGAAGGAGTCGGTCGAGCAGGGAGAGCCCGCTCATGACCTCCCTTGCGGGGTCCTCTCCCACGTCGGTAGCACCTCGGCGGTGTCGCGCCTAGCAGCAGCGCTTGCCCGAAGCAGCCTCCAGCTCTATCTTCGTCTGGCCCTGAAGGTCCGGCTCTATCTCGCCCGGCGTGGGCAGCCGCTTCGTGTCGGCCTTCGAGTACACAACCTGGTCGTCCCGCCTGACGTCGAACTGGCCCGCCTCCCCTGGAACGAGCTTCAGGGCGAAGCCTTCATCGTGGACGTGCTTCTCGAGGAGCGCGTTGGTCAGGTCCAGCGCCGTGGGCAGGTAACAGCCTACACAGAATTCGATTTCGTATTGCATGGCTATATTACAGAATACGAAGTATTTATATTATGGAGTTCGAAGCACTGTAGTAACTATGAGCGGGAAGAGCAGTCAGGACGTGTGCATGTGCGCGCTCGACGGGACCATGGACCTCCTCGGGAAGAAGTGGGCGCTGTTCACGATAAACGCCATCGGCAACCACGGTTCGGTCAGGTTCAAGGACCTCTATGGCGAGCTGCGTGGCGTATCGCCCTCGACGTTGTCCTCAATCCTACGCCAGCTCGAGTCCCGGGGGATAGTGAACAGGAAGTCCTATGCAGAGATACCCCCGAGGGTGGAGTACAGCCTGACCGAGAACGGCGCCCGCTTGAGGGAGGCGATATTGCCCCTCCTCGTGTGGGCGAGCAGACAGGACGACTACTCCAAACAAGCGGAAGAGTGCGACCCCGCCCAGTATGTCAGGGTCGCGCTCCCTGGGCAACAGTGAAAAGTAGTCGTCTGCCGGAGTTGTTTCGGATGGCCCTGCCATAGAGGTCCCCACATCTCTCTAGTCATCCAGAATATCTCTTCCAAAGTCGTGCACCGGCATCCTGGAGAGGACCCAGAGGATGTACGATTTGAGCAGCGATAATACGCGCTCCTGTATCATTCTCACGAACGAGAATCACATTCCCCGGTTATATGCCGCTTCCGGCGCCGAGTCTCCATGGCTTCGCCCGAGGCACATCATGCGAGCTTTTTGCACCTCGCCTCCGAACATGTCAGGAAGTATCTCATACTCTACACTTTGCTGAGCGTGGCAGTCGCGATTCCGGCCGGCTACTACTCGCAGGATTTCACCGCTGCCAACAAGGGGTTGTTCTCGAACCTGGTGATTTTCTTCGCAATTCTGACAATCTATCCGTCGATGATACAGCCGTGATCGCGATCATCTACATCACCTCGAAAAGCCCGTAAGGCGGTTCTTCACCCCTGCATCAGAGAAACCTTCGGTCGCGGTCATGGTCACCGACGCCGCCGATTCGAAAAAGGGAATCTAGAGCATGACCGAGCTCTCTAGAAGGGACAAAGAGTCGCCCCCACATCCTGATCGGGGCGGTCGTGGTCGGAGCGGCCATCGCTCAGCTCGTGGGAAAGGCCATCCCCATATTCCGTCGGGCCCGCGACAAATCTGCAGCTAGATTCGGTATCACAGGTGAGGGCTCGGCGGTACCTGTACACCAAAGGACACATGCCTCAGGATGAACTCCAGCATGGCCTCGAGGGATTCCTCAGAGTCTTCAAGGGACAGAGTAGGCGGACTGGAACATCCGAGAGAAATCTATTCACTCAACTCATTCATACTTCCGAATCCCCGGTCCTGATGGCGCTCCGCTGCTTATCGACCAAGATGCTCTCAGGTCACCAAAAGGTTACCTGTCAACCACGTACTCGCAGCGAGCACGGTGAGCGGCGTAGAAGCACAATAACGTCCCCGGTAGGGTTGGATTTGCAGTGCTGAATCTATGGAAGAAAATGACGATACGCGACTAGTGCGGCAGACAGGAGCGCTCATCAAGGAGCCTCTATCTGTGTTCGTTTTTTCCGAGAAAGCGGACTTTGTCTTCCGGAAGCTTCTTCAGCCTCTCGTTCCTGAAGACGCTCACAAGACACTCATCGCCCTTGTAGCCTATCATTTTCTCCATTCGGTCCATCTGAATCGCGTCGTCAGCCGAATTGCTCAGGGGGTTGTTGATGTAGAAGTTTCCTCTATCATGGCCAGTCACAACGACCCAATGAGGAACATCTTCCCCAATCAGCGGCTGCCCATCCATCAACAGTAGTGGGACGCGAAAAGAGGTGAGTTCTCTGAAGAGCGTTGTTGATTTTATCCTTCCCTTAACATCTTCAACTCCGAGTTCCATGCACCTCCTCTTTCTCTCCAAGAAGAAGAGCCTCATCATCGACCTGTTCACACCCTCGATTCTCGGTTCGAGCTTGTCGACGAAGCCGTATGAGCCGAGGTTGCTGATGACCCTCGCCCCGAAACCTCTGATGGCCGCTGAGAAGGCCAGTCCATACCTGCTCGCCCCGTATATCTCGACCATGCTCGCTTCCCTCCATATGTCCATCTCCAGACTCTTCGACAGTTTCATTTCCCTATCGAGGTATTTCATAACCATCATGAGCGAAGCAGGGCCGCATGTGAAGTCGAAGCTCTGACGGTAAAATGGCACCTCAAGACGAAGCTTCGTGTCCACTATCATGCTTTGTTATGTTTGCGCAACCTATTATTTCTGCGTGACCACTTGCCGTTAAGGCTCTGGCGAGATGCGTGGGACACCTCCCTCTCCAGCCTGATCCCCTTACGGCGAGTTCTCAGGGACAGGTGAGAAAAGCTGGAGCCCACCGAGTCCCTCTCGTACCTGTCGGTCAGAGATTGCGGCGCGCCCGCTGGCAGGCCGAACGAGGCGCCAGAGGGTCGTTCAAGACTGCTTCCGGAAACCTCTCCTCCATGACCTGCGAGTAGGGTTTCACACGCGGACCGTCGTATACTGCGGTGTCATAACGTCCGACCAACCTGTTGAACCCATGCATTGCCTCCTCGGCCAACCCGGCGCTAAGGGTGCGAAGCATCATACTTCCAAATCTGAGCCCCTCTCCTCCGCGCCAGTCAAGCTCCTTCTTGCTGAAGAGCGAGTCGACATTCGCGTCGTTCACTTTCTCCTGGATCCTGGTTAATGCTTCCAGTCGTTCGTCCTCCGGAAGCTGAAGCGCTTCGTCAATCTCCGCGATGGCAAGCTTTGCCGCCCTCTGATGCGATTTCACTGCCTCGTAGGTTGCCGGGTCGATTAGGCCGTAGCGGAACTTCAGCTCATTCAAACGGGCTGCGGCGTCGTAGCTGGCGTCGAGTATCTGTCCGCGGCTCATAACGTCCGTCTCATAGGAGAGGATAGACTTCCAGGTCGGCTCGAGCAGGGCCTATCGGTGCTCCTCGAGGGTCTTGTAGAAGTGCTTGTAGCCGAACTTTGGGTCCTCGAACGCCCCGCTGGCCGGGTCGAGGAACGGTCCCATCGGCGCTATGAAGAACTCCAGGCGGGGGTCAGCCTTGAAGCGGTTGATCAGATGTTCGCAATAGGGTATCGTGTTCATCACATCCTCGTACGTCTGGTGCGGTATCCCTACCATGAAGAAAAGGTCCAGCCTGCGGCAGCCGTGGGAGAGCGCGCTCGCAATCGTGTCCTCGATTTTGCTGTTGGGGACGGGGAACTTCAGGGTGTCGAGCCTGCGGAGCTTCTCGTCGGCCGTCTCGATTGTGACTTCTAGGCTCCATTTTTGTACGCTGCTCTGAATGATCTCGAAGAAGTCATCCCCTGCCGGGAAGAACAGTTCAAAGACGAGCTCGTTGGGGATGTTCTCCCTCTTGAGCAAAGAGAAGAACTTCTTGGCCCTATCCAACCCACCTAGGCGCTGGTCATGGATCATGACGATGGGGCCATTGGAGAAGGAATGGAACGACTTGATGTCGAAGACGAGCTTCTCGGGGGACCTGAAGGCGGGCCGGCTGCGTTCGCACATCTGCTCGTACGCAGATCGCGACCCTCCGCAGGTGGAACAGTTCAGTATACATCCCCGCGAATTGAGAATCATCCCGGTAGGATGTCCCAGCCAGCGTAAGTAGGGCATCACGTCTGCCAGATTGTGGTACTTGAAGACGCACTTTACCGCATACTGATAGTCGGGGATATCGATGTAATTCAGGTCGGGTGGTATGAACGTCAGCGGATTGACAACGACCTCTCCATCGGGTCTCTTCCAAGTCAGGTTCTCGACCGCTTCCAGCTGCCCTTTGTTGCGGAGCGCGTGGAGGAGCTGACGACACGGTTCCTCAGTGGAGTCACCCCGCATCACAAAGTCAACGAATGGGTACCGTACCAGCTCTTCGTGATAGTAGCTGGAAGAGAGCCCTCCAAGGAGCACGAAACTCTCCGGATGGATCCTCTTGGTCAGTTCCGCAATTGCGAGGGCACCGTTAGCGTGAGGGAGCCAGTGCAGGTCTATCCCGAAGACGGTCGACCTCAGCTGTTTCAGCCGTCTTTCGACATCGAAGGCAGGGTCCTTCAGCATCCTGTACGCAAGGTTCACCATCCTGACGTTGTACTGATTCTTGCCGAGGTACGACGCGATGCTCGTTATTCCTGCAGGATACATGCAGGATACATCTAGAACTGGTCGGTGGAGGGGATGGCGTCGGCGACTGGCCCCTGCATTATCGTCTCTTCCCTAAAATCGTAGACCGACGGCGCATGGAGCAGGGTCAGGTCGGTACGAAAGACATCCTTGAATCCCATGTGTTGCAGACCTCAGCTCGACTCAGCTATTGGCTTTTTCCTCGTCACCCAGTCTACCGCCAGGACAAGCACAAGTCCTAGCAAGGCGCGTGCGCGGTGACTGTAGTTAGGTGCGCGCCGGCTGTTCTAACATGCGTCGCGAATCCCAAGAGGATAATCATCATAGCAGAAACCGCAATCCACGATCGCGTCGCGCTGGCGATCTTGATTCTGTGATTGGGGTGTGAATTGCGTAGTTAAATCGGTAGCACGATTCTCTATTTTGAGAATTGGGATTCCTCTAAGGGATTGTTCGACGTTCAGCGAGCTCTTCAAATCCCATGACTTGTATATGCCATTTTGTTCGATATTTCTTCTGGAGTTTTCCTTCGGTAGCGGTACCCAAAACGCCGGGCTACCGCCGACAGAGATGAGGCGAAGAGGACGAGGTCACGTCTGGAGCAGTAGCATTCGAGGGTTCATAGAATCCTCTCATTGCGAGAGCTATCGACCTTACGCTACGGGATCTTCTTCGGACTTTGCGCAAGGTAAGCCAACGCGGCAATGGTAATCACCAGCCATTGAAGCTAATCGGTCTGAAAGCTGTCTCGGAACAGTGAATTAGTCCGATTTACTCTGGGCCTTCTTAGGTAGTTTAGGTTAGGGTTTGTGGAGCATCTTCGACATGTCAACCCGGCCCTGAATCCCCTTGCTCCACGCTAGACTAACCAGTCTTACAGTACTCGCCGCTGTCAATCCGCTTCAACGCCCCTATGCCCTTTATCAGGCTGCCTATGCCAATTACTCCCACCACCCCAAGGACCAGCCCTGTCGCCACTCCCACGGCGTCGAGGTTTGGAATGGGGTTTCCAGTGCTTATCGCGAAGTTTTCGAGCGAAGGGAAGAACGCGATGAAGAGGCCTACGACGGCGAAGAGGAGTCCGCCGTAGTAGAGGGTCCTTCCAGCGGTGTATTTACCGAGGTAGCACACGTCGTCCTCGGACAGCTTCTTCAACCTGGCAAAACGAGCAAAGATGGCGCCAAAAATTATCTGCATCGTCATGGTCCCGAGCCCGAAAAAGAGTCCGGGAAGGGGGGCATAGATCAGGCCGGGGACCTGCGGGGCGAGGATGAAGGTTATGATCGTGGCGTAGGCTCCGAAGCCGAAACCTGCAATCAGGCCGTGCACCGTGGCCATGCGGAGCGAAACACTGTGCATGTGCGCCTCGTGCGGCGGGACCCTCTCCGCAGACGTGGTGTGATGACCCCCGGCCAACGGAGCATGGTCTCTGAAGCCATGGAGAATGCTTTGTACGAGGGAGTCGAAGGGGAGGTGAAGGTATCTGCCCTTCAAGACGTAGGAGCCGGCGACGAACATGACGACCCCTACGAGCACATAAATCGGTCCGTCAAGGTTGTACGTCTTGTAGATTGCGGCCAGGCCAAGGAAACCAAGGGTCGTGAGGAACGCCCGCTGGACCGTGAAGCCCGCCGAGAAGGCGAAGCCTGCTTTCATCCCTCCCTTCGTGCTGTAGCTTCCTATCGAGTAGCTGAATGTTATTGGCCAGGTGTGCTCGTCTGGTGTCGCTCCATGGAGCAGACCGAGGATGAATGATATTATCAGAATCATGGAAAGGGTCAGCCCCTGCGGAGGGTTGAGGAGCGTGCTCAGGTCAAACACTCGGCATCGTTTGAGGACCCCAGGCTGCTGGTGAAAAAGGCTTCTACGAATCTGGGCTGACAGCTGCTTGCTGGCGACCCGTTTTGGTAACCCCGGTGCGACCAGAGTCGGTCCTTCCACTCGACCGGCCCGTGCCCTCTTGTGTTGTTTTATCCTTTAGCGCCCTTTAGCGGGGAGCATTGGTATCAGAGGGTGTGTTAGAAGTTCACTGGCGAAGCGTTTGGCCGATTGACAAGTTGCCAATCAGAGAAGGGGTTCAGACAGAATGGTGAACGAAGCTGCTGGAGGACAACGACAGTCGCTGCGTAGCGTTAGCTCAGCACGCCACCCGTTGAGCAAAATCGACGGGGCCCTAGATGTGAGCAAGACGACGGAGCATCACGCTCGTCATCGCTACCCTTATCCAGTTCTCGCCCGTCTCTGGCAATCTCTCGTAGTCCTTCGAGAGGCGCCTGTATCGTCCCAGCCAGCCGAACGTCCGCTCGACTATCCATCGCCATCGCAGGACTGTGAACTCGTGCTGCCCCTCCAACTTCGGCACGATCTCCAGCCTCGGAGCAGGCCCGAAGGTCCGCGTGACCCACTCGACGAGCTGGCCGGCGTATCCTCCGTCTCCCCATATGACAAGCAGCCTGGAGAAGTGACCCACGATTGTGGCGGGGAGGAGCCTCGCGCCATCCCTGTCTTGGATGTCTGCAGGATGGACCACTACGCTCAGGAGGAGGCCGAGCGTATCGACAAGTATGTGCCGCTTCCTCCCCTTTACCTTCTTCCCAGCGTCGTAACCACGTATTCCGCCCTGCTCCGTCGTCTTGACCGACTGGCTGTCGATGATTGAGGCGCTAGGCTGTGCCTCCCTTCCCGCCTTGAGACGGACCATCTCACGGAGCTTGTCATGGATGCGCGTCCACGTCCCGTCGATTCACCAGAGCCTGAAGTAATCCCACACGGTGCCCCAGGGCGGAAGGTCATGTGGAAGCTGGCGCCAGGGACATCCCGTCCATATCATGTAGAGGATCGCGTTGACTATCTCCCGCATATCCACCTCGCGGTGCCTCCCGCCGTGCTTCTCCGGTGGAATCAGACGCTCTATGATGCGCCACTGCTCGTCGGTGAGGTCAGAAGGGTATGGTCTGCGCCCGCTCAACGTTCAACGGATGGCGGTCGCATCGGTCGTCAATACACCGCGACAGCAGAGGAACTTGACCACCGAGATAAAACTTCTAACACACCCTCTTAGGCAAGTTCCGAAAGACCTAGCTCCACGCGGCTGGCCCGCGTAATGATAGACGGCGCGATAGTCCAGAGAGGGGTAGTCGCCAAGAGTGCGGTCTCAGTGTCCGTCCGATAGAACGAGGGAACCGAGCACACCCCAGGCCAAGAGCACACTGCGGAGGACCTTCCCCCGGTCGGCTCGTCAACTGTGTCTGCGACAAGACATCCGTCGTCTTCTGTCTGAAGAGGTTCACCGCCTTGATCCTGTGGGAAAGGGGCCGGCAGGCGGGCATAAGCCGAGAATGGGGGCGAAGCACGCACATTCTGGAACTCCAACCGTATCCTGTCCTTTCGAAGGCTTCATGTTGAGAGCTCAGATCTTGACTGCGAAAACGCATCCCGCTCCAGAAGAGATGGACAAAGTTAATTGGCCACTAATAGCAAAGGAAGCGCGGGGAGCGTAGTCTTGTTCTCCCGAATCCTGGTAGCTGTCGACGGTTCAGAGAACGCGCTGAGAGCGTGCGAAGCTGGAGCAACATTGGCAAAGGCGTATGCCGCAGAGGTCACCGTGATACACGCCATCCCGTCTCCCTCCATCTACGGGGCACCTCCTGCAGGCGAGCAATTCTACCGAAAGCTCGACGAGGAGGCGAAGGGGATCGCCGAAAAGGCCGCATCAGCGATAGAGAGGGACGGCGTGGCGAAGGTGAGGAGAGAGACCCTTCGGGCTCACGGGTCTACCGTGCAATCCCTGCTCGACTACGCTTCCTCTACGAAGAGCGAGCTCATCGTCTGCGGCACGAGGGGCTTGGGCGGCTTCAGAAGAATGATGATCGGCAGCGTCTCCTCCGGCCTGGTTGCACACGCCGGTTGCCCAGTGCTGGTCGTCAG
Organism: archaeon; assembly: GCA_021791695.1. Classification (GTDB taxonomy): domain Archaea; phylum Thermoproteota; class Nitrososphaeria; order Nitrososphaerales; family Gagatemarchaeaceae; genus Gagatemarchaeum. The sequence continues at coordinate 50,803 of JAJYWC010000007.1, forward strand.
GACGGACAACGCTGGGAAAAAGAGACCTGAATTCAGGCGAATCCTGGTTGCTGTCGATGGCTCAGAGGAAGCACGAACGGCCGCGAAGGTGGCGGTCGATGTGGCGAAAAAGCTGGAGGCGGAGGAGCTGACAGCGCTGTACATAATGACTCTGCCGTGGGCAGCCTATTCGGGAGATGTCGCTGTTCCGGTCGAGAACATTGAAGATCAACTCGAGGAAGTCGGAGAAATGGCCACCGCCGAAGTCGAAGCGATAGCGCAGAAGGAGGGCGTCAAGGTGAAGAAGGCCATAGAGGAAGAGGTCGGGTCATCCGTTGGTGGCATAACGAAGTACGCGGCGGCAGAGAAGGTCGACCTGATAGTTTTGGGAACGCGAGGGCTTGGAGGCGTAAAGAGGCTGCTCCTCGGGAGCGTGGCGAATGGCGTCGTGACCTATGCCGGGTGCTCGGTCTTGGTTGCCCGTTAGCCCGAAGGAAGGAACCGAGAAGATTGCCCGGATGGGAACCAGCGACTGCCGGGGTTGCGGAACTGTTCTGGCTGGCAAGCTGGAGCCTGTACAAGGGAGTTCGCCACCGCCCCGGAAGGACACTATGCCTGAGTCGGCCCCTCGCAAAGACTGATATAACGAGCGGAAGCTTCCTGAATTGATGACCCGGAAGAGAGGGGCAGCGGTCGAAAAAGTTGACGCCAGCCAGATGATGCCCAACACCTATGAAAACTGGCTCAAGAAGCAGCAAAGCGGAGAGGTCAGGGCGAGGGCCGGTTTCATTGGGGAGCAAGCTATTGGAATAGACGCACGAAGGGAGAACGGGGCCAACAGTGCCGAGACAGTTCGCGAGAAGGCGAAACGCAGCAAGAGAGGAAAGAGCGCCCGCTAACCATCTGTTGCCCCGTTGGCTTTCTGTCTAACAAATCCCTTCTTGAAGACCCCAAGGACTCCCTCAATGCCATGTTGGAGTGCATCCGGGGGCATGTGTCCTTTAGTGTAGAAGTAGTAACTGTCGAAACCCCACTTCATCAGATGGGCTGCGGGACCGTCCAGGGCGAGGTCTGTTTTACCTCCGAAGAGGTAGTCCGAGAGTATCAGGGTAGCTTCTGTCCCCCCGCGATTCATTACACAGAATATCTCAGGCTGGAAGGCCGGGATCTCTCCCTCTCCCGTCAGATCCCGCACCAAACTTGCAGCTGCGATGTCGGCCTGCATTATCGCGATGTGTCCCAGCTTCGGCATCGAGAGGGAGGTCGCATCTCCGGCGGCGAAGATGTTCTGGTGACTGAGGTGTCGCATGGTTGAGTCCGTGGGGACGAAGCCTTTCTCGTCGCCAAGTTCCGACCTTGCAACGACAGGGTTGCCCAGATATTCGGGTATCACAATTGTGAGCTTGCTCTCAAGCGCGGCACCATCCTCGAAATGCACCGAGTCCTCTTCTATGCGACTGATTGTCTTACCCGTCATGACCTTGATTCCGCGGCGTTCGATTGTCGGTCCCAGTTGTCCATGCACACTCGGTCCGACATCCTCGAAGAACGTCTCTCCGGGGCTGAACACAGTTATGGTGCTTCGATCACGGAGCCCCTTCTCTCTGAGAAAGTAGTCCACCATGAACATTACCTCGCCTACCGGCCCTTCGCATGGGGCGGCCAATGCGGGGACCTTGACCCTGCTCCCCCACTCGGTCTTCGCAGCGCCTACGACGATCGGCCCACCCGGGAACGTATTCAACGCATTCCAGAGCCTCGGAGCCTCGAAGTCGTCGCAGACCGAATAGCCATGCTCTCGAAAACCGGGCAGCCTGTCATACCCCTTGGTTGCCCCCAGTGCCAATACTAGATAGTCGTACGTGACCGTTTCGCCGGAACTCAGCTTCACCAGATTCCCGTCGGCATCAATTCGGTCCACGGCTGCGTTGAGAAAGGTACCGCCCCTTTCCTTGAGGAGAGGCTCAAGGGGTATTTGCACGTGCCCGAGAGGCTTTCCCGCGAGGGCCACCTCAGGGAGCGAAGGCTTCTCGAGGCTGGTCTTCCGCTCGTCGACCAATAGAAAGTCAACACTGTTGTGCAGCCCGCGACTGAGTCGGTAGAAAGCTCTCAGGCCTGCAAACCCGCAGCCGAGTATTACGATGCGACTCTTGGTCATTTGCAAAACCCCCTTGAATCCTGTGGAAGTGGCAACCTCCATTTGTTCATTTCGGCGGGTCCTCGCGGTTACCGACAGAGCCCAAGATTAGTACGTCAACCGCGCACTTGCTGGGAGTTCAGTTCTCCGTCCATTTTGGTGACGTCAGTCATCGGTTCGTTCCGCGACCTTCTTCTCCTGACATTTCTCGCACTCGCAGACTTCCAGCAGGTAGTCGTAGGGATATATGCCAGCACTGTGACCATCTGACCACGCGAAGGCAATGGCATAGAGCCCGACCATCGAAAACTCCGTTACTCTGATATCCTCTGGAGGTACTGAGCGGAGAGGAATGAACGTCCTGCCTCCCAACGGGAGGCCCTCCCCTGCGCATTCAGCGCACGGGCACTCTTCACGGAGATGCTTGTTCGCAAAAATGCTCCTGTGCCCGTCGCTCCAATCAACGAGCACTCTGTTCTTTTCAAGGAGAACCTTCTTCGGGACTGTCAAGGCGCGCTGGTCCTCCAAGCCGCACCAAGGAGCGCGACTGTGGCATCACGGGACGACGAGCGACACCAGTTGAGACGTATGACCATACCTTTGATGACCATGGTCAGGGTCGTCACTGCCTGGCTCTCTCGTATGCTACCATGCTTACCATCCCCGCCACCCGGAAGGCGACTTCTCTGAAGGCGAGACTTTCCGGAGCGTCTGGCTGGGCGATGACTATGGGAACACCGAGGTCGGACTGCTCTCTTATGGCGAGGGAGATGGGGATCTCACCAAGGAATTGTGCCCCGAGGCGCGATGCGGTCTCTTTTCCACCACCCCTCGAGAATATCGATGTTTGGGCCCCGCAGTGAGGGCATACAAAGTAGCTCATGTTCTCCACCACACCGAGGATGGGCACGTTCAGCTTCCTGAACATTGTTAGCGCCTTGCTCGCTATGCTCAGAGCTGCTTGTTGTGGCGTGGTTACCACCACGACGCCGCTGAGCGGGACGGTCTGCGCAAGCGTCAGCGAACTGTCACCCGACCCAGGCGGGAGGTCCACTACGAGATAGTCCAAATCTTTCCATTCAACCTGGGTCAGAAGCTGCTTGACTGCACTAGCCACCATCGGCCCCCTCCAGATCAGGGGAGTATCGCCTCTGTAGAAGAACCCGAGAGAGACCGCCTTAACGCCGTGCGCGACTGGGGGAATTATTGCCTCGCCCGCCGTCTCTGGTCTGCCCTCGATGCCCATTATGAGTGGGATGCTTGGGCCGTAAATGTCGGCGTCCAGTATGCCCACCTTCGCTCCACTCGCAGCAAGCGAGACCGCGAGGTTTGCAGCTACTGTTGACTTGCCGACTCCCCCTTTGCCGCTCGCTATCGCAATCACGTTCTTCACCCCTTTTGGAACTTCGGACTGGCCGACGGGACGCGTCGCCGCCACGATTGAGGCAACCTTCATCCGCACTTGTTTCACCCCATCTACTGATTCGACGGCTTGTCTCACGCTTTGCTCCATCTGCGCCCTCATCGGACAGGCAGGGGTCGTCAGGTTCAACGTGAAAGAGACCACGTCGCCAGCCACCTGCAATTCCTCCACCATGTTCAGCGATACAATATCCTTCTGAAGTTCGGGATCGTTCACCCGCCTGAGCGCGTCCATGATTTCCTGGGTGGAGACCATCGCAAACGCTCTCACGCGAGCTCCTCCCTTTAAGGTTAGCTTGGGTCACCAGAACCAAGACTAGTCTTGTGTAACGGCAGGGAGGAACGGGTTCCCCCAACTCTACCTCAGCACTGTGCTTAGGTGTGCATTGTAGCAGATCCGATGGCTTTCCAGCCTGGTTCCCAAGATTGAGAATCAGGTCCGGATTTTATTAAGGGGCACGCTAGACAAAACCGACGGACATGAGCAGACGCAAGAGTTGGTTTCAGATTGATCGAAGGGGCTTCCTGAAGGTCTCCGGAGTTGCCGGACTGTCTGCGGTCGTTGCTTACTCGCTCCTCTCCCAGAATGGTATCATCAAGAGTATATTAGTTCCTGCCGCCGCCCAGACTCAGCCCCAACAGGGGGCCACCGAAACAACGTATCGGACGGGGCACGCCAACAACTGTGACGGCTCATGCGGGCTTGAGGCGACTGTCGTGAACGGAAACATAGTCATGTTCAGTAATGCCACGTTCAACGAGCCGGACTTTCCTCCCAGAATCTGTCTCAGAGGACTGTCTCAGCTCCAGTACGTCTACCATCCTGATAGGCTGAAGTATCCGATGCAGCGAGTCGGAGCGAGAGGGAGCGGACAGTGGCAGCAGATAACGTGGGACCAAGCAACTACGACCATAGCTAACCAGTTCACCCAGATTGCTTCTCAGTATGGAGCTCAGTCCATTTACATAGCGCCCTACACGGGAAACTTGGCTGCCATCAACGGTCTGATCGGGCCGGGATACAGGTTCGCGAGCGTAATCGGTGCGAGCGCCGGTGACTTCGAAGGGGACAACGAAGGCGACTCGGCGAGCCCCACTGGGGCAGTCGAGGAACTGGGATCGTTCGACGGGCACGAACTCACCGACCTCCTGAACGCAAGGATGATAGTGCTCTGGGGAAACAACCTCGGAGAAACCGACATTCCCGACATGAGGTTCGTACTGGATGCGAGAGACTCGGGCACGAAGGTGGTCTACATCGACCCGAGGTACACCACCACGTCCCAACTTTCGGACCAGTGGCTCAGCATAAGGCCGGGGACGGACGGAGCACTCGCTCTTGGGATGATAAACGCGATAATCAGCGGGTCGCTATTCAACCAGAACTACGTCACCAACTACACCGTAGGCCCCTTCCTAGTTCGGCAGGACACGAACCTCTTCCTAAGAGAGAAGGACGTCGTGCCTGGTGGTTCGTCATCAAAGTACATGGTCTTCGATACGACTAGCAACTCTGCCGTGACGAGCGACACGGCTGGCATCACCCCGAGCCTGACGGGCTCGTACACCGTGGCTGGAATAGCATGCAAGCCGGCCTTCCAGCTGCTGAGCGACCTTGTTGCACAGTACACCCCGGGTGCAGCTTCGGCGATAACCGGTATTCCCGCCTCGACCATCCAGACCTTCGCGGAAGAATTCGCTGCGGCGAATCCCGCCGCCATCAAGGCGGGCTTCGGGGGGATCTCGCACTGGTACTATGGAGACCTGACCTACAGGGCCCTGATAACCCTCTCCGCCCTCTGCGGGTACATCGGCGTCCACGGCGGGGGCGTCACCACCTACAACGGAGCGCTCTTGGACGCAGCCATCGACCTGCCAGATTGGATTACACCAGACAAGAAGTCATATCAGTACCTCCCTCCCATCTCCTTCTGCGACGCAGTCCTGAACGGCAACCCGTACCCTGTGAAGGCTGCCTGGTTCCCTTGCGACAACTTCGTCAACCAGCAGGGGGACACGAACCGCACTATCTCGGCCATCCAGGCTCTCGATTTCATGGTCGCCACTGATGTTTTCATGACACCCACCGCCCAGTACGCCGACATCGTGCTGCCGGTCGCAACACAGTACGAGAAGGAGGACATCCTCCTGGGCGGCAATATGTACCTGCAGTACCTGCCGCAGATAATCCAGCCGATGTGGGAGAGCAAGTCGGACCTGGACATGTTCGGTATGGTCGCTGAGAAGATGGGGCAGGGCTCCTACTTCAACCAGACACCGGACGACTACATCAGCCTGCTTCTCAGTGGTCTGCCCTCAGGCCTCACGCTCGACACGCTCAAGTCACAGGGAGTCGTGAGGCTGGCAGATGAGGACTTCGCCTCGTCGGCATATCAGCCGATTACGCGCCCCTACGTGCCCTTCTTTCAGCAGAACTTTCCGACGCCATCCGGCAGAATCGAGTTCTACGTCGAGTCTCTCGTCCCATACAACATGCCACTGCCGATCTATAATGAGCCGATAGAGGCTTCGCCATCCAACCCTCTCTACCAGAAGTATCCGCTCGTCCTGATTACCTCACACACGAAATTCAGGACACATACACAGTGGAACAACCTGGCCTGGCTCCGCGAGCTCAACCCGAAACAGTTCATCGAAATCAACCCACAGGACGCCGCAGCCCGGGGCATAAACGACGGAGACACGGTCACGGTCTTCAACGACCGGGGAACGATACAGACGCTGGCCAGGGTGACCTCTGGCATGAGACCCGGTACCGTCAACATCTATCAGGGCGATTGGCAGGAGTTTCCTAAGGGGACGGTGAACATGCTGACACACCAGAAGATCAACCCCGCACAGTCAGTCGTGTTCCTGTTCCAGTCCAACACCGCATATTTCGATGTCCTCGTGGACGTGAAGAAATCATGATCACTGGAGTTGATGAGTGAAGATGACAAAATATGGAATGCTAATCGACCTGAGTAGATGCGTGGGCTGCCAGAGTTGCGCGGTGGGATGCAAGGTCGAGAACAACGAGCCATTGGGCATCTGGTGGAACAGGGTCTTGACCGTCGGTGGAGACGAGATCGACACACCGTCGGGCGATTTCCCGGACGTACAGATGCATTACCTTCCCCTCAACTGCCAGCACTGCGAGAACGCACCCTGTGTGAAGGTCTGTCCCGTGCAGGCCACGTACAAGCGCGAGTCGGATGGCCTCGTCCTGGTCGATTACGACAGGTGCATAGGATGCAGATACTGCATGGCCGCTTGCCCCTACGGAGTGCGGACATTCAACTGGGGTACGCCGCAGTATTCACCAGGAGTCGACTTTCCCGTAGGCCACCAGGGTGACCACTTCGACCCCGACCCGACTTCGGGACCGAACAGACTCGTATACACCCCAGATCGTCCCAAGGGCGTCGTCGAAAAGTGCTCCTACTGCGTGCAGAGGGTCGACAGTGGCGTTGAGCCGTTCTGCATTCAGGTCTGCCCCACCGGGGCTCGGATTTTTGGCGACCTCGATGATCCTTCGAGCATCATCTCAACGAGTGTGAGGGACGGAAATGCCCAACAACTCCTCCCGGAGCTGGGGACGAACCCGCAGCAGTTCTTCATCCCACCGTACATTCAGAAAGATGTTGTGCCGATCACCGGTAACTCATCACCCTCCAACCTCGTCCCGAGTCCCGACATAATCGCGGCGGCGGAGGAAGTTGGAGGGTACATTCCGGGCTTCAAACCGCCAGCAGGCGAAATCGTGCCGCCTCCCCCACCGCCCGCACTCGATCAAAGTACAGCAGGAGATGGTGCCTAGATGAAGAGCGAAGGTCCTACGAAGACCACTCATCTGCGCTTCTACTCGCTGGTCGCTGTCCTCCTGGCGGTTGTCGCCCTAGGCGCGTATGCGTGGATACTCGAGCTGCAGTACGGACTCGCAGTCACCGACATGCGCGATGTCGTCTCATGGGGACTGTACATCTCCCTGTTCGCATGGTTCGTCGGAATCAGCGCAGGTGGTCTCATCGTCTCCTCGGCCTCGGCCGTCTTCAGGATTCAGCAATGGCAGCCTATCGCCAAACTTGCGAACCTAATCGCCTCGGTAGCCATCGCTCTCGCCGCCTTCAGCATAATCCCTGACCTCGGGCAGCCGGGCCGAATCCTCAACCTCTTCGTCTATCCTAACCTCACGTCTCCACTGATATGGGACATAACGATCATAGGGACGTATCTGTTCATCTCCCTTCTCGAGCTCGGATTGCTCTTCTCGGCGGACAGGGCCAAGGGGAGAGGGGACGAGACGAAGTATCTCAGCAGAGAGAGGGTCGTACGAGGTGTATCATTCGTTGCTCTGCCAGTGGCGGTGCTTACCCACTCCATCACGGCATGGATTTTCGGTCTCCAGATATCGCGGCCGCTCTGGAACACAGCTCTGCTGGCTCCTCTCTTCATTGCGTCGGCGATAGTCTCCGGTCTCGCCCTGGTGATCTTCGTCTCCGTGTTGGCGAACAAGTACGCGAACCTCGGCGTGGACAGAACGGTCATAACAGGACTGGCAAGACTGCTCTCGGTTGTCATCCTCGTTGACCTGTTCCTGCTCACGTCGGAGTACATAACGGCGGTCTGGCCGGCGACTCCGGCCGAGATATCACCACTGGTCGTCGAGTTCTTCGGACCCTACGGGTGGCTAGCATGGACGCAGTGGGTCTTCGCGATAGCCGCGTTCGCGATACTCGTCGTCCCTAGGTGGAGCCGCTCCAGCGCAGCCCAGTTCGGAGCGTCAGTGCTGCTGCTCCTAGAGGTCTTCTTCTACAGACTCGAGCTGATCATCCCGGGCTTCGTCAACCCGCTCGTTCAGTACCCGCCTGGTACATCGGTCGGTACGACGACCGGAGGCGTCTCTCTCAGCGGGATTGGTGTAGCCGTTTCCAACGTCAACCCCTCCAGCCCCGGCTTCTCGTTCCAGCTAGTGGGTGCGTACTTTCCCACCTGGATAGAGTGGTCGATATCTATAGGTATCGTTGCTATGGCTGCTCTCCTTATCACGCTGGGCGTTCGCTATCTCCCGGTGCGCCCGGCTGAGACAGGTCAAATGTCCGTGCCGACCACCCCTGACGCTTCAGCCACGATAATCCATCGTCGTCCGCCTTCACTGGACGACCCTGAAGTCTAACTGTCAAGAAGGGAATGAGACCATGTCCAACCAGGAGGCAATCGAGCAGACGAAAGGAAGAAGTGCGACATATCACGTCCTTTCAAGGTGCTTCAGCAGGCCAGATCGACACCTGGATCAGTTGACCACCGCACTTGACCAGATAGTACACGTCTTCGGCCTATCGCCGGGATTCGAGCCCCTCTCGGTATGTCTGTCTGACACGGAGCTAGAGTACAATCGCTTGTTCGTTGGTCCCGGGCGTCTGCCGTGTCCTCCATATGAGTCAGTACATCGAAAAGATAGACCCGAGGTCGAGGCCGGACTTGTGATGGGGCCCTCCGTACACGACGTCCTGAAGCGATACAGTGAGGCCGGCTTCTCTCTTGGCTCCGGGTTCAGAGACCTCCCCGATCATATCGAGGTCGAAATGGAGTTCATGCACCTCCTCTGCGAGAAAGAACTGGAGTCTCAGGGGGAATGGTCTCCCTGGAGGAGAAGGCAGGAAGAATTCGTCAGGCTGCACCTGGTGCCATGGGTCTACCACTTCGCAGACCGCGTGGAACAGAAGAGTCGGTCGCCATTTTACAAGTCAGCCGCCCTCCTTCTGAGGGAATTTGTCTCGACGGAAGCTGCAACACAGACGGGAGTCGATTCCCTTCGATGAAGGTCTGCGCCGCCATAGGACCTCTTGAAGGGCCGGAGCTTGGACAAGCGGTGGCTGCTCATATCAGAGAAGATTGGCCCCAGTGCACAGTCGTATCGGACGACGCGCAGGTTCCTGCTGGCACCGAGGCTCTCCTGACGGTGGGCACTGGACCAGACAGGATTATGGAATCGATACTGCTAGTCGAAAGGCTGGAGAGCCAGGGCCCGCTTGACAACATCCTCTTCCAGATAGACGCGAAGCTTGGGAAGCTGACGCACTCAGACCTTGTCAAGACCAAGGTCTCTTTCATCTCTGACGCAAACAGAAGGGTCTCAAGGCGAGAACTGTTCAATTTCAGGGGAGGTTTCCAGATATATTCGGATGTGCCGTTTGTCTTCACGGAGCGGTGCGACGCGAGGCATGGGTGTTCAAGGTGTGTGGAGGTCTGCCCCGTCCAGTCGCTCCACATAGTTGGGGGGTCGGTCGCGGTGAACGAGGCCGACTGTGTCAGATGCGGTCTGTGCGCCGAGAATTGTCCAACGTCCGCAATCCAACTCCCCAGGTTCTCCGAGGAAGCCTTCCTCGGACTTCTGGACGGGTTGAATGTATCGGACGCGCCGAAGAAGACCCTTGTGCTGACGTGTAAAGCAGGCGCTGTTAAGATCGAGCCATGGATGTGCGTCGAGGAGGTCAACGACGTGGGGGTGGTCGGGCCGCGGCATCTGGCGCTGGCCGCGAGCTCAAGCGTCGGTGCCATAGCAGTCTACTGTGCCGACGGACGATGTGTCGGCAAAGAGAAGGCAAGGGCTGCCGTCGAGCTCATCAGGTACATCTCGGGGGATGAAGGCGCTGTGTTGACCTTCGCAGAGGGCCCCAGCGGAATCTCGGAGGTGATGAGCGCACACGCTTTGTCGCGTCCTCCCAAGGAACCCATGCCGTTTGCACGCAATACATGGGCGAGCTATGTGAATGCTCTGAGGGCAATCGCAAGGGAGGACGCTAGTGCAGCCGGCCTCAGGCTCACCAAGCTTGTGGTCTCTGAGGCCTGCACTCTTTGCGGCGTTTGCGCGCGAGAATGTCCGCACTCCGCACTCAAAACAGACGCAGGGGTGCTTTCTTTCGACCCGGCCAACTGCACCGGATGCAGCCATTGCGTATCGGTGTGCCCTGAGCGTGCAATCTCTCTGGGGAACCTACCGATACTGTCTGATTTGCGCGAAACGGCAGTCTCGCAAGATGAGGTGGTTCCCTGCGCTAGGTGCGGTAAGCCTCTCGAGAGCGCAAGACTCCTGAAGAAGGTCGTGACGCTACTTGGCAGGGAAGACCCGATGATGAAGTATTGCAACGACTGCAAACAGCGTTTGGCCTTCGAAAGCCTGCTGAAGCGCAAGGGCCAGGGAGGGACGTGATCCAATGAGGTTTCCGGTGATCATCCTTGCTGGGGGATTGTCCACAAGGATGGGAACGGATAAGTCCCTTCTTCTGCTGGGGCAGAACAGCTTCCTTGGGTCGATAATCTCGGAGATGCTTGTACTGTCCCGCGAAATCGTAGTCACGGTGGGACGAAAGGAAACACAAGCCTATGCCGCGTTCCGGGAAAACGATAAGGTCAGCATTATCAGAGATGAGGAGTATATCGAGAGCCCTCTCGGCGGGATGCTTACGGGTTTCAAGCATGTTCACGAGGATTATGCCGCCGTCTTGGCATGTGATTCACCGCTCGTCAAGGGATCCATAGTTAGTCACCTCTTCGCGTCTGCAGCGGGGCGGGACGCGGCAGTTCCCATTTGGGACATCGCTGACAAAATGACGACTGAGCCTCTCTGCGCGGTTTATAAGGTCGAAAGCGCGCGACGGGCGATCCTCCAGATTCTAGAAGAAAATGGGAAGAAAGCATGCAGAGAAATGGTCCTTAGGCTGCCCAGCGTTCGTTTCGTTTCCGCTTCTGACCTCAGGACCTTCGACAGAGAGCTCGATTCCCTCCGGAACATCAACACGAAGAAGGACTACGAGGACCTCGTCGCGGAACGCCGACCATCCTCTGGTGAAATCGCTGTTGCTCTCGCCGTCAAAGAGTGAGCAGAAGGCTCAGACAACATCTGAAAGAACGTCTGTGCCGAGGAGTCGTACTTCGACTTCCTCCCCGTCGGTAATCGTTTCATGGGAAGCCAATCTCACAAATCCATGTGCGAGTGAGAGGTTGGAGGTCATGTTGGAGCCCCACCCCAGCGGGACTGCCATGAACTCTCCCCGCGAGTTACTCGCGCGTTCTAGCCTCGCCAGCATGAGCGCCTTGAGTGGCCGGTCGTTCGAGAAGCTTCCTTTGGCTCGGGCTCGGATGGAGGGTTGCCTCGCGCCGAAGCTGAGACCCGAGAGCAGGTTGATTGCAGGCAACACTATCTCGAAAAAGGCGAGCGTTGCGGAGACCGAGTGACCAGGTACGACTATGACGGGTTTGCCGCCGACAACCGCCATGCCGGTGGGTCTGATCGGCACGACCTTCACTCCATGAAAGATTGTTCGAGCTTCGCTCCCAGCCAGAAGGACGGCATCAGGGGTGTAGTCTCTCTGGCCAACTGAACTTCCACCAACTGTGATAATCGCGTCCGCATCCTTCAGAGCCTTTCTTAGATGCGCCGCGATGTCCGATGGGTCGTCTTTGGCGATTCCGGCTAGTCGAACCTCTAGACCTAGTTCTTGCAAGAAGCCTCCGAGAAGATTGGCGTAGTTATTTGTCGTAGTGTGTCCGAGGCTTTCGACCTCCTCGGGGTCGAAAGCCCGCAGCTCATTGCCAACCGATAGTATCCCGACCACGGGGTCCTTGAATACCTTCACTCGCTTCCTGCCCACAGCGATGAGCAATGCGATATCTGCAGGGCCGATGATTTTTCGTTTCTTCAGGACCAACTGGCCCTTGTGGATGTCTTCTCCCTTTAGCGATATATTCTTCCAGCGCTCGACCGTTCGTGCTACCTGAACCCGACCTTCGAGCAGTCTGGTCTCCTCCATCCTCACCACCGCATCACATCCCTCGGGAATTGGGGCGCCGGTCGAGACGTGCACCGCTTCTCCACCTTCGACTCTCACTGGATTCGCGTCCGAATTGGGATACAGATCCCCCTTGATGCGAAAAGTCCTGGGCACTTCTGGAGACGCCCCATCGAGATCGGAGAGCCTGAGGGCGTAGCCATCCATGGCCGAAACAGTCTGTCCGGGGATCTCCAACTCTGAGATGACATCTTCCGCTGCAATCCTTCTGAGCGCTCGATCCACGGCTATCTCTTCCACCGAAGGCTCGAATGCTTCAAAAGTGCTCTCGATCCTTCGTCTGACTTCCGTGAACTCCAGGAGCTTTAGGTACCGCTGCGAATCCGCCCTGCTCATGTTGATCTGCTCCGCGACACACAGCCAGGGAAGTGGGCGTTCAATGCATTCGTCCTCGATTTAACCTATCATGGTAATGACCTTTTTTATGTCCCGGGGCAGCGACAGTATGGGTATGCCTTGGAATTCGCCGGTCTCGGTGAGAATCGTCTTCGCCAAGATGCAGACTGGTGCCGGATGCACTGACAGAAGGTCCCGTGCATCCTTTCCTGAATCGGCGCAAAGAATTCTCACCAAGCCCTCCCGCTTTCGTAACTTCATGTACAGGCCCTCGATCAGCAGATAATCGACCCCTGCGCCCCGGTAGATCGGAAGGAGTTCGTCCAGCGTCATCCTTCTCGTATCACCTCTCCTGACAATCGTGAGCTCGTGTGGGGCCAGCGCCACGACCACAGAAGCGCCAGCTTCAGCGTGCTTCCATGTGTCCTTCCCCTTCGTATCTATTGTAAACGATGGCTCGTGGATGTGCTTCAGAGTCCCCACTCTCCGCCCCTGCTCTGTGAGCGCCCTGATGATGGAAGAGATGGCGCTGGTCTTGCCTGCTCCGCTGTATCCCAAAATGAGAACTATTTTCATCGCGCTCAGCTCTTCCTACACGCCTAATGTTGCTGTTCCCCAAGAGACTTAAGCCCTGCGGATATTGGAAAAGATGCCCGTTTCGTCATGGGTCTTGAACCCGTCTGCATCAAGAACATGATTTTGCGAGAGAACCTCAAGTTTCAAAACACCCCTCGCACCAGAATCTACGGGATTCCAACACCTTCGCTCCCCGCGTGACTTTCATGGTTCTGTTGCGCGTCATGATTCCATCGCATTGGCCGGCGATCGGCTTGAAATTGGTTGCCAGCATAAGGAAAGTGAGATGCCTCCATCGCCGGCCCACACCAACCAGGATGACGGCCATCACATAATCGAGCGAGCCACCCGACTTTCACGCCGTCGATACAGGACGTAGACCAAGAGGCCAGCCAGCACCGTCGCTCCACCTATAGCCAGGGACTCCTCTCCGAGGCTGGCGACCATCAAGCCCGAAAGTGCGATGGAGATGATCTGGATGTAAGGATATCCGCGTGAGAGATAGGCACCCTTTATCCCCCGCCTCCTCGCCACCATTACCTCTGCCCCTGACAGCATGTACGAGAGTATGATGCCGAAGTTCGCGACCAGCGCAATCGCTTCCACGTTCCCGAGGCTGAGGGACGCGAGCATCACCACTGCTATCACCGCCGTCGGAACCTTGGAGCCCCTGGCAAGAAGCGACGGCAGGACCTTGTCCTCTCCCATCTGCTTTGTCGTCCTCGAGCCGGCTATTATCAGTGAGAGGGTAACGGTCAGAGTCGCAGTCAACGCGGCGACGCCAACAATGGCCGAGTGTAAGACCAAGGAGGATGTGTCATCCCCCTTCCGCAGGGATGGGTAGTATCCATCCCAGGTTAAGAGCCTTCACGAGCCTCTCGTACCATCGGGGGTCTCTGCTGCCAGAGTACCTCTCTTCCGG
>JAJYWC010000038.1 GCA_021791695.1 archaeon
AAAATCAACTCGCGGCCAAGTCTATACGACATGAGTGCAAAGGGACGTGGTGGTGTCTATGGGGCGGTTGGGGCAGGTCTGATGTTGATTGCCATTCTAGTCCTCCAGTCGATGCTTGGAAATGGTCTGCTTAGCACCAAGATGATAACTTCGACTGAAACGACGACTGTCTCAGCCATTCCCGAAGCCTACCAACAGCTCGCTAACGTGAGCGCGAACCACCTCCTCACGATCGAGTCGGGAAACGTCTCTTCCCTGTTGTCGGGATACGAGAGCAACGCCACTTTGGAGTTGACGGGAATGGCACCAGGACTCGTTGGAACCTACAACGGGACTTCTGAGATAGCCGCTCTCATAAAGTCCTCGTTCCCTGGGAGTCTGGACAACCTTACCCTCTCGAACGTCAACGTAACGATCACGGGGCCTCGAGGGCAGTACTGGGTTGTGAAATCGGCCTTCGACTGGAGTGGGTTCAGTCGCATCGAAGGACCTGTCTGGGGAACAATCATTGCCCAGGACACGTATGTTCACCAGCCAGGTGGGAGTTGGGCGATTGCCCGAGCGACCTGGAACTCCATCAGCTACACTTGCGTGCATCCGGGTTGCCTGTTCTAGTGAACCAGCCTTGCAAAGTACGGCTCGTTGAACTGGGTGAAGTTCAATGTCTCTTGCAATCAACCACACAGAGCCGACGTGCGCGTACAAGTCTTGAGCAATCACCGAGGAGTGAAGCTTCGTTGATGACGTGATGGTCGCGGGTGCTTAGCTTGGCGAAGTCTCACGTGGCCTGGCTTTCCACTATCCAACACCGTTAGGAGGCAGAGTGAAAGTGTTGCACCGAAAGTAGTAGCTACCGTCGAGATAGA
Organism: archaeon; assembly: GCA_021791695.1. Taxonomy (GTDB): domain Archaea; phylum Thermoproteota; class Nitrososphaeria; order Nitrososphaerales; family Gagatemarchaeaceae; genus Gagatemarchaeum. Next base: position 867 of record JAJYWC010000038.1, read on the forward strand.
GGACTCCGAGCCAATTCCACTGCGGCGGGTAATGAAACCCCGGTGGCGGGTTGCTAGGAATAACGTGGTAGGGGAAAAGAGACCCGCTCGCTTGATTCTCAAGGCGCAGCCAGATGATGCAGCTCAGAGAGCCATAGACCTTGCTCCACGGAGACACCGGACTTTGGGGGATTGCCACGTAGTTCCCCGTATAGAAAATGGGCACGAAATAGGCGAAGAGAACGACGCTGACGATAACCGCCGAAGCCGTGGTCGCACGCCTCAGCCCAATCAACCAAGTCTAAACGGAGAGGCGCCCGCAGTTATTCCTTGCGACCATCTCGTCCCGAGTCAGAGGATACCCAAGCCAACTGGATACAACCCAGAGTGGGAGCCCAGCCCCCGCTAGCTCGTTGAAGATGCGGGCAAGTTGCCGCGCACAGAGTTCATTGCGCCTCCGCCGGAAATTCCATCTGCGGGATGGGTCGTTAAATCCGCGACCATCCCTTATGTAGGTGCGCCGAGGAGAAGACGTTGGGATGAGTGCTCGAAGGTCTCGCAGGCAAGTGCTTGAGATCGAACAGATTCTGAGCGACCCGAGGCTCCTCGACGAGTGGACGGGAAGGGTGGTGAAGGGTTGGGAGAGAGTCGGGATCGGTTACTCGAGATCCTTGAAAGCCTCCAAAGCATCCTAGAGGCGCGGGCCGTCGCCGCGTTCAGGCGCTCGCCCGAGACCTTCGTACGAGAAGCGAGGACGCTGGAGCTGGTGATCGACCTGCGCGAAAAGCAAAAGCCGGGCAGGCTTTCGTAGGGTTCATTGCGCCTCCGCGTTGAATTCAGCCCTGCGTCTGGTTCCCGACTATTATCGGGCCTTCTACGACGGACACCGGGAAAGTCTGCCCCAGGTACCCTGTCTCCATCCCTGTGATCCAATAGTCGCCCGGAGCCACCTGGGATCCGTTGTCGTTAGTCTGGTCCCAATGGAGAGTCTGCGAGTAGCTCTGCCTGGGACCAAGCACCACCTTCAGCGGAGGCCCCGCGCAGCCCGGATGCTTCGCCGAGTGATATACTGCAGGGCCGTAGGTCGGGGCACGCTGCCCATTGGATTGGGCCTCTATACCACCCTGGATGACTGTGAAGTTCCCGAGACACGACGTCCTCGCGGTTATTGTCATGCTCGCGCTCGTCAAATTTGTGAAGGTGAAGTTGATTCCTAAAGGTTGTCCGACGGCGTAGGTGACCGTGGGCGCCGATAGTCTGGCGCCGTATCGGAAACCGGCTCGCCCCACACACGAGTCTTGTGGCCAGCCGACCGACCCCGTGACGTTCCCCGACCCTACGAAGTACGTCATCTGAGCGTAGCCGTCAGGGTCAGGGACGCCCCCTGAGACGAACAGGAAGTCCGCGGTCACAAAAGTCTGCATCGCCCCCGGAGGGCCTTGTTGGCCGGTACCCCAATCGAGCGTGACCCAGTCCCTCCCGGCCGCGAGCGCCTGAAAGGCGGAGGAGCTCACGATCTTGGAGTAGACCTGGCCCAGGGTGAGGTTCGCCGCCACGAGGGGACTATCGGGGCCGAAGTTGGTCCCGCTTGTCGTCGCGTTGCCTGAGACAAGGTATCCGCACCGGTCGTTCCAAGATGCAGGGAAGCTGTTGATTGGACCCAATCCAGACCCCCTAACGCCGGTATTCGGTGTCGCGATGTAGCTGGAAGTCGCGCCACGAGCCGCCGCGGTCGACGTATAGAGCCCCAAAGCGACGACCACCACCATCAGTGTCGACACGAAGACGAGCGAAGCGGACTGGATGCCCCGCCTGTGACGCTCCGTCGGCTGAGCCATGGTCATCGGCGTCGTAGAAAATGAGTGGCCGCCCTTATTTTAGGCCAGTGCATCAGTCCTCCAGCTTCCGCTAGCTTCTAGAAAATTCAGGTATATCGCCGCGCACGGGGTTCGTTGCACCTCCGTCGGGGGACGGGCTGAACTGGTCGCCCGAAGGCTTCCAGCATACACCCCCACCCCTCCAACACGACCTTCTCACCGCTATCGTCAATTTGGGAGTAAAGCATTTAAGTAAAGAAAATCCTTCGATATGGTAGGTACTAAGCCCATGTCCGAAGTGGGAGTCTCCCCCGTGAGCGAGAAGGGTCAGGTAACCATCCCCAAGGAGATACGGGACTCGTTGAAGCTGAAGAAGGGGGACCGCGTGGTCTTCCTCGAGGCAGACGAAAAGGTGATTCTCCGGAAGGCCAAGTCAGGAAGGCTCTCGGAGGCCCTCCAGAACCAAAAGCCGTGGAAGGAAGGCGCGGTCAAGTTCCAGAGAAAGCTGAGGAAAGAGTGGGATTGAACGTCTCAGTCGACACCAACATCTTCGTGGGCGTGCTCAACAAGGAGTCGCTTTCCGCCTCATCGAAGGAAATCTTGGACAAAATAGATTCCGGATCTCTCGACTGCGTCGTGTCGACCGTGGTCATCGCAGAGATGTGCGCCGGATACCACATGGCAGGGGAAGCTGATGAAAAGGATGATTTTCTGGCGCACCTCCAGGGTTCGCAGAGCTATGACATAATCGAGCTCTCAGTGGGCATCGCAGACCAAGCGGGGAGGATAAAGGCGGCTACAGGGCTGAAGCTGCCTGACGCCATCATCGTCGCTTCGGCCGTGAAAGGCGAGGCGGAGTGTCTTATCACTAACGACGAGTCCCTCAAGAAGGCGGCGGAATTCATCAAGGTCGTTACCTCAAGGGAATTCGTCGGTGAAAAGTAGGAACAGCCGCCGCGCGTAGGGTTCCTCGCGCCTCCGCAGGGACGTTGGCCGATAGATAGTGGACGGGCTGAACTGGTCGCCGAAGAAAGACAAATTAGAGGCCCGCCGTAGGAAACCCCCGACCGGACGTGTCGACCGACGCCCAGCTGAAGCAGGAGATAGTCCAGATGAAGAGGCGGATTTCCTCCCTGGAGAAGGCTCTCGACTCTATGATGACAAAGGACGACCTAAACGCGATCGAAGAAGCGCACCGGGACCTCGCTCACGGCCGGACAGTTCCACTCTCCTCAGTCAAGAAGAAGAGCTCTTGACGTACGAGGTCAGGCTCTCGAAGCGAGCTCTGCGGGAACTCCTCGCACTCCAGCAACCGACGCGCTCCAGAATCGTCGAAAGGCTTGAGCAGCTCAAAGACGACCCGTTACCTCGAGGGGTCGCCAAGCTTCAGGGAAGGCAGGATCTCTATCGAGTGAGGGTCTGCGACTATCGGATCCTCTACGAGGTGTTCAGGGATGAAGGGCTCGTGTTGGTCGAAAAGGTTGATCATCGCGGGAACGTCTATGGCCCATAACTGGAGCCCAGGGCGACTTCCGTGCATGGGGTTCATTGCGCATCTGCGGGGCATCTTCACTCGCACGTCGCCCTAAAGTCAATCTTTTCTCTATGATTTCTCGTGCTCCCCACAGGCGTTCCCCAGCTGCCCAGGCATCTCCGCCGTCCAGGTCCTCCAGCGCCCGCCTTATCCTCTCGTACACTCTGCCCCTATCATCAGAGGTCAGGCTCCCACCCTCATTCGGTTCGCGCGTCAAGCGGGGGACGCCTTGGACCTTTCTGATTCCGCCGGCCTTCGGTCCATCTTTTCCATCAGCTGTTTCTCGTATGACCTTATCTCCCGGATTCGCTCGTTCAGGCGCCTGGAGAAGAGGTAGTTCGCCACGCCGACGTACAGCCACGCGGCCCCGAGCGCGATCAGGAAGACCTCGGTCGCGACGAGCGTCGGATTCAGCAGGTCCACCGTCTGGTATCTGTTGGAGCTCGACGTGAGGGGAAGGACGATCTGGGAGAAGTACGCAACGCAGAGCAGGAAGGCCACCGCGATGGTGACGCCCGACAGGAGGCGGATCTTCCCACGGCCGGCCTCCAGCTGCTGCATGAGCTCCTCGTGGGCGTCGATGGCCATAACCCCCACGGACTTTTCATCTGGGGAGGAGGTCATGTGGAGGGCTCCTCTTGAAACGCGCTGCGCTCGTTAAAACCGTTGCTCATCTGCGATGAGTCCTTCCTAGACGCGCACCATCCCCAGCTTCAGCAGCACCTGAGTGAAGTCCCTCTGGACGCCCAGCCCCTCGGCCGTGATCGCAAACAGCTCCCTGCCCTCCTCAGCCCTCCTCTCGACCAGCCTGCTGGACTCGAGCCTCGCGACGAACCTGACGAGGTTGTCGTAGCTGAGGTTGCATGTCTGGGCCAGCCTCGTCGGCGCCTTCGGGCCGTACACGAGCGCGGTGAGTATGTCAAGGAGGATGACGACGTCCGGCCGCCTCTTCGGCAACGGGGCGTGGAGCGCGCCCTGAATAGATAAACGAGGCGAGGGCTCCGCGGTGCGTATCTAAGGATTGCTCATCAGGCCTGCTCATCTCAGATGAGCAACCGCATTTAGTCTTGCCGCGTCCGCTCTGAGCATGAGACCTGGGCAAGACGGGCCTGGAGGGGTGGCTGACGGCGATGGGACCGGTTCTTCTTAGCTTCCTAGAGGCGGCCGTCTTCTTCGGCTGCATTTCCCTCCTGGTGATGGGCGCGAACAAGCGCTCTTCGCGTGCGAGACTCTCAGTGTTCGAGAGCCGGCTGCTGCTTATGAGCGCTTTGATGGGAGGCCTCTGGGGAATCCTGCTTGGCAGCCGCCTGTTCGGGCACAGGGTCTCACTTGCCCCATTCTGGCTCCTCGTCTTCGCGTGCGCCACAATCTGGGCATTCGGGTTGACCACCGCGGTCGTTGCCTGAGGAGACCTTACTTGGGCACTGTCACCGTCCTGCTCAAGCTCGCAGTCTCCGTCGTAGTGCTGGTTACGAGCTTCATTGTCGTCGCGCTCATCCTACAGCTCGCGACGGTCGGCTCGCCTGCCGCTTCCGCCAACTCCGTCGTGGAAGACCTGGGAGCCTTGCTGACCGTTTTCACGTGTGCCTTCGTTGGGATTCTCTTCACCATCCCAGCCCTGCTTTCGATGTTCGGACACGCCGGCGCCTGGGTGAGCCAAGTAGCGGTGAGGGTCTGGAAGCACCTCTCCCTCGCTCTCCTCGCAGGCGCCGCGCTCTACGCGGGAGCCAATGAAACCACCATAGTGCTCTCCAATCCCGCTTCTCTCACAGTCGCCCAAGCCGCCGCGCTCACCGCGCTCGCGATAGCTGCCGCCCTCGCTTCGCTTTGGAGCTTCGGTCCGGAGGCTGCCGCCTGTTTCGGCTCCGCGCCGAGGCGACTCCTGCGACTCAGGAGCCGCACCGCTGCGACGGTGGAACTGATGCAGTCACCCATCGATCGGGTCAGGCAAGGCATCGGCGCCGAGGACGCCGAGAAGGAGATGCTGCGAATGCAGGGACTGGCGAGGACGCTGGGCACCCTCGACGGGGCAACAGAGCTCGTGGTCGGGTTCAGGGATGGTAGAGGAAGGAGCCTCTTCGTCGCGACTGGACGCTCGGACAAGTGGGAGATGGAACAACGGCTCGTCTCCGTCCTCAGAGCCTATCTGCACGGGCACCAGGCCGAACCCTGTCAGAGCGGAATCCCCGCCGCCCGGGGCGGATATAGCCACACGGTAGGGATCACCGGGGTCCCTGAGCCGGCCGAGGACCCGCTCGAACCACTCGCGCGCTTCTTCCTCGAGAGCGGGCACGAGGGCGAGTACCGAGTGAGGATGTGCAGGGCCATGTCGGACCCAGTCCGCAGGCTGCTCGCCTCGAGAAGGCAGAGGGCACTCTCAAGGAAGGCCGGCCACCAAATCAGCGAACCCGAACACGTTGCCTTCGGAACCCGCGAGAAGTCCACCAGGGTCGTCGACCACCTGGCCGAGGTGGAGCACGAAGAGGCCGTACGGGAGTCTGAGAGGCGGGCGTCCCGGCAAGCGGTCAGGGTAAGGGTCTCCGTGACGGGCTACGGCTCGACCCAGGAAGAGGCGCGCAGGGTGGCTGTTGGGGGAGCCGCCACGCTCCGCGGCATGCTCTCGAGCCACAGAAACGCCTCTGCGCTCAGGGTCAAGCCGGTCCGAGACGCTGAAGTGAGCCCTTCCTCCGTCCTCATTCCCGCCGAGGCCGCGCCTTACTTCTGGATACCACGGGTGGCGATGGGAGGGGAGCTGGCCCCCACAGCGGAGTTCGAGCTCTCGCAGGAGATGGAGGGTGAAATCGAGCTCGGCGACGTCGTCCTCCAGTCCGGCGCCACAACGCACGGTGCGAGAATCCCCCTAGACTCTCTGTCGAAGCACCTCTTCGTCACAGGGATGACCGGAAGCGGGAAGACGACCTCCTGTCTCAACCTGCTCACGCAGCTCCACCAGCTCGGAATCCCCTTCCTGGTGGTAGAGCCGGTGAAGAACGAGTACCGCGCTCTTCTGGCGCGCATCCCTGGCCTCCAGGTGTTCACCCTGGGTGACGAGGAGACCACCCCGTTCCGGCTGAACATCTTCGAGCCGCCCGCCGGGGTACGCGTCCAGACCCACCTCGAGCATCTCCAAGCCGCGTGGAACTCGAGCTTCGTGATGTACGCGCCCCTCCCGCTCGTGCTCGGACAGGTCCTGGAGGAGACCTACAGGGCCTGTGGCTGGGACGTCCGCAAGGAGAAGAGGGGCAGGCCGATTTCCCTTGAGGACTTCCGCGTCCGAGCGGAGGTCGTCTGCAGGCGGCTGGGCTACGAGCCTAAGGTCTCCATGGACATCGAGGCCGCGCTCAAGACCAGGATAGCCAGCCTCTCGATGGGAGGCAAGGGGCCCATGTTCGACACGATGGCCTCCATCCCCTTCGACGACCTCCTGAGGCGCCCCACCGTGCTTGAACTCAAGGGCATTGCGAACTCCGAGGAGAAGGCGTTCGTCGCCGCGCTCATCCTGACGGAGCTCGCCGAGTACGTTGAGGCGAAGGGAGCCTCCAAGCAGCTCAGGCACGTGACCCTCGTCGAGGAGGCGCACAGGCTCCTACCCAACGTCTCGACTCAGAAGGGCGACCCCGAGGCCGCCGACCCCCGCAGGCACACGGTGGAGCAGTTCGCGAACATGCTCGCCGAGTTCAGGGCGCTGGGGGAGGGGCTCGTGGTCGTAGAGCAGATCCCCACCAAGATAATCCCCGACGCGATAAAGAACACGGCGACCAAGCTGGCCCACCGGGTCCCGGCCGCGGACGACAGGGAGGTGCTCGCCGGCGCCATGAACATGACCGAAGAGCAGTCCCGCGTGCTCGCGGCGTTGAGGCCCGGAGAGGCGATACTGGGCGTGGAGAGACACCCATTCCCCATCAGGATTCTCTCGCGAGACGAGGTCGCGAGGACCGGGCTCCCCGTCGGCGAGGTGCCCGACGACGAAGTGATGAGGCGCATGACTCCCTTCTACCTGAGAAACCCGCTGCCGAGGGCGCCACCGGCGACGCTGAACCTCGAGGTGAGCGCGCTCGTGGACTCGGAGTGGTTCAAGGCGAAGTTCCTGGCGTCCTACCGCGAGTGGCTCGAAAAGGGGAATCCAGAGCCGCTCTGCGACCTTTTGGTCCGGTCCGCCAAGACCCATTCGAAGGGCGAAGAGGACCCCCTCGATGTCGCGTCGAAGATCCTGCCGCTCGCGGTGGCTTGTTACCTCGCCTTGGACGAGAGGGACCGGGAGAAGTTCCCGCGCGTGTTCATGCAGAAGGTGAGAAGGTGGGAGAGAGCGAATGGAACGGCGCGAGGGTGAGAAGAGGGGCGAGGCCCCCGAGGACTCCGACGAAAAGTTGGAGGCGTATCAGAAGGAGATGAAAGAGAAGTACCTTGAGGCTCAGGCAGAGGGCAAAGAACCGACAGGTCAGGAGGAGCGACTGAAGGAAAGAGACGAGCAGGCGGCCGGTACCCGGGACGCGGACGGTAGCTGGCACGAGTCCTCTCCGGCGGGGGCAGGGAAAGGGGAGGGGGCGGCCGAAGACCAATCAGAGGGGCCTCAAGGAGAAGGGAAGAGGGACCGCTCAACAGGCGAGAGCGGCGAGCCAGAGGGTGCCGCAGAGCGGCCCTTTGAGAAGGCTGACGTGGACGTCGAGCTGGAGTCGATGCAGAAGGCGTTCCACGAGAAATACTCCAGCGAAGGAAAAGAGGGTCAACAAGAATCCGGCGCCGAATCGGGTCTTGACAAGGAAGAAGCCGATAAAGCGGGCGTGAGCGGGTCGGGTCTGGATCAGCGAGAGGGAACGACCTCAACGCAGCACTCGGGCGCAGAAGCCGTCCCCGAGAGGTATTTCAAGGGCGGCGACGCCCAAGAGGACGTTGGATGGAATGGGGCGGGACCCGCGAACCACGAAGGCGCCGACAAGGAAGAGCCAGATGAGCCCCTCACCTCCGCAACAAAGGCGGACGCGCTTCAGGCAGGCGACAACGGTGGCGACCCGAAGCCATTGCGAGTCGAACCTAGCCGCGAACTAGGCTCGAAACCACCATCACCCGCCCCTGAAGAAGAGACCTTCACAATGGACGGCCCGGGGAGTCGGGAACCGCGGTCAGACGAGGCGCCTCGTGTCGACGCACGTGCGTACTATATCTCGTCGACCGAGAAGACCAGGTTGGATGTTGACAAGTCTGCTTTGGAGGAGGCCATCGGGGAGTCGCTCAGGGACGGCGATATGTTTCGGATAGGAGGCTCGGTAGAGGGGACCCAGACCAGTTTCGAGGCGCGTCTCTCGGGCACCAAGGGCGACCATGTATCCGTGTTTCTGGATGGTCGTTCTGAAGAGGTGGTCCCTAGCGAGAACTACAAGTTACGCATCGAACATTTCGAGAGAGATAGGACTTTCGAAGTAGCCCATGGGAGGCGTGGTCCATCAATCAATATCTATGAGACCGTCCTAGAGTCTCTCGGAGTTCCGCGGGATGGACCAGACTGCGTTGTGGAGTTTCATGCACGCACCTCGAAGGACGGAGAGGAGAAACGAGTCTACTCCACTTACCATTCGGCGGTCGGCTGGATGCAAATCCCGGTGGGCGGGATTGGCGCACGTGCGGGCGATAGGATTGAGGTAGCCAGCGCACGGAGGTTCGAACTAACGGACGCCGTGGCAGCCTTCAACCAGCAGAAGCCCGATTCGCTGAAGAATGTCGGCGTGACCCTTGACAAAGAGAAACTCTCTCTCCAGGTCGACGGGCAGAGATTCGAAGCGAAGGAGCCGCGGCTAACGTCTCACGGCGGGCAGGCGGCCCTCAAAGTGAAAATCGGCGAAGAAAACATCAAGTTTCAGTTCGATGGAAAGACCGTGACCCCTCGGTTAGAGAGGAACTCCGACAGAATCAGGGAGTTCAAAACCATTTACGATGGTTTGTACGCGATACGAGAGCATTCGAAGTCACATACGCACTTACATCAAATCGTACCAGATAGAATCAGTTCGATGTCGTATGATGAACTCAGAAGATGGTCCACGAACAAGATTAGGCTAGCACAGATTGAAGACAAGGTAGAAGGTGAACACCAGTTGGAGGTTACCAGCGATTTCCAGCATGCGATTCATCGGCGGCTGGTCTACGCTGGAACGCGGTACAGTACAGAGAAAGGAAACGTTGGAGAGATTCTTGCGACGAAGTTATTTCAATCGATAGGCTTTGAAGTGGTGAAGGATCACCCAAACTACGAAGGCGATGAATCAAGAGGAAGTTCGAGAAGCGGACCAGAGTGTGTGGTTCGTTCAGGAGCGACCGGCAGCATCTACTACATAGAGGTGAAAAACCAAATACAACAGGAAAAGGCGAAACGTGACTCGATTCGCCAGTCGAAATTCTATTTGAATATGTTCCCGGAATACAGAGGGGAACCGATAGTAGGTGCTTTTGTAGCAATTACCAATTGGAGCGGCGAGACTTTGAACCCGAATTTTCAGGTTGAAGAAGTGAATAGGTTAGGAAAGTGAATGGTAATGATAGAGGCTGAGACAATTAGGAGGATATTGTCACAAGACTTGCACGCCCAATTCAGGATCGATAGCCCAGGTGAATATGATCCTGCGTTTCACGAACATCCTACGTGGTTTGTGATGTGTCCTGATCTCCAATATCTGAAACAAACTGAACACGCGAGAGCAGCTTGGGTAAATCGGGACGGTGACCTCAGCATCGGTTCACATTTGGTTACCGACAGTCCGACCTTGATTGAATCCCTGTACCAGTCAAGAGTCCCCCGATTGCCTGTGCTGGACTACTCCAGTCTCAGCCAAGCCGAATTTGAATCAGAAATTGGAAAGACACTTCCGAAGATGCTTATTAAACTACGGACTTTCGAACATATTACATCAAGTGTTTCGTCTAAGTACAAGGCGCGAATTGAGCTCAAGCGTTCAGGTGAGAAAGACATCTTCTTTCTCACCCTAGTAGCAAGGGTGAATTCGAATGACCTGGAGTCAAAGCCGCTACAAGTGCTGGTCGAGAATAATCTTAAGGCTTTGAAAGAGGCGTATGAAGAAATCGTTGCCCTCTAGCTTCAATCCTTCTTGAGTCCAGTCTAATGCTGCTGGCTAGTCAACGCAGTTCTTGCACCGGCAGGGCGGCTGGTAGAAGTGGGACATTCCGATACTGTCGACCTCTATCCTCTGGCCGTCGGGATGAATCGTGAACTCAGGAAGAAGTCTTTCTTGCTTCCCATTCTTCGGAGTTTGCATGGATTAGAAGGCGGGTTTGTGATTTAAGCGCCGAAGCGCCGTTAGCAGGCGCAGGAGCAAAGAGGGTCACTGTGCCAGGGGTTCCTTCCCACGCTAGCGAATATTGGAGATCTGCTATTTCCGGAGCTCATCTAAGAGTTCCAACTTGACCGGCTCACTTCGAGCGCAGGTAGTGGACGCGCACTTGCTAACCAATGGAAAGAATTAACTCCTGCACTCAGATATTTCTCGGCGAGAGTACGGCCTGCACGAATTGACACTTCCAGCAAGTACGAAGAACGAAATTGAGAGGCTCCTGATTACAACGGTGCGCGACAAGCTCAGGAGCTACGAGCCTGAAACCGATGCTATGCCCTTTCACTATCGCCTGTTGGGCCGAGACAGATACGCGGTTTTCTCGTTCATTCATTCGATGAATACTACGTTTGGTGCATCGTTGTGGGAGCAGATAGCGGTCATCCTTGCAAAGTCGGCAGGGTATAGTGCCAAGCAGCATTACAGACTTCTTGGTCAGATTGACGACAAGACCGAAGAGACAATTCGAGTCCTTCATCGGAGACTAAGGGCGGGCGAAGTAACGGCAAACAGAGCAGATGAAATCAGGGCAATACAGGCGTCGATACTTCCCGGCGAAGCTGAGGAGGACCCAGACTCGGTGGTCGACTTCTACCTGAATATTGGGGATCAGGAGAACTACTTCGACCTGACTTCGGCAAAGCCCAACATGAAAGAGTTTGCCGCCCTCAAACTGAAGCTTCTCCGGTGGGACGCCCTCGCATTAAGCCGAGACAAGAAGGCGAAGGTCTGGAGCCGACTCGCAATCCCATACAACCCGTATCATCCGGAACCGTATGAGAGATGGACGCTCAAGGGTCTGTACGACTTGAGTTCCCAAGAGATTCTGGTGGCCGAGGACTTTTGGAACTTCGTGGGCGGAGGGAACGTCTTCCAGCCCTTGCTGGACACCTTTCAAAGCGCCGGTAAGACACTACGCCCCGAGATTGACAAGAAATTCAGGGAGTTCGGCAGACTGTAGCTCACGCAGGCTTCGCGAAGAACACGTTTTCAGAATACGGCCTCTTGTCTCTCTCCGTCCTGTCCTCGACCGGTCTGTTGAACGCCTTCTCCACCTTCAGCTCCGCCTTCTCGAAGATCTCAGGGTACAGTGAGAGCTTGTCGTTCGCTACAATGAAGTACACGGCGTCTTTGGGCAACTGGTTCCTCATGTTGAGAAGAACCTTGCTTATCCCGTCGACGTAGTCCTTTCTTGCCTTACCGCCCTTCCCCTTCTTCTTCCGGCCTATCTCCTGCTCGTCTCGCCGCTTGATTCCAAATAGTTCGTAGGCGTACCTGTGTTGCTCGTGGTAGTCAATCTGCCCGACGTAGGGCGGCGAGGAGAAGACGCCCCCGAACTTGTGCGCTGCGGCCCATCCGGTCGGCAGAGACTTTTCGAAATCAACAGTCTGAGAATCACCCTCTATCACGAATGAGTCGATGTCCTTTCGGAGCTTGGAGAACTCAACAATTCTCCTGATGGTGTCGATGCTGTAGAACTTGAGCCTGGGGATGATTGTCCGGATGGGCGTGCAAATCCTTCCCTTGTGCTTGTAGCAGACGTATGGCTCGGTCACAGGCTTGGAGGGAGTTGCGAGCTCGTAGTGGTAGATGAGCCTGCAAGACCTAGCAGTCCTACTGAGGATGACCTTCAGGAGGTCCTGATAGGTGTACTCTGGGATGAGCTTCTCGTAGTACAGGATTTCCTTCAGGCTCTGCTTGGCGAACCAAGTGTTCAGGTACTCGCTCGTCGTCACGAGGTCTGCGGCCTCGTCCACGAGGGGAACGAACCTACCTGTGAACACCCTCTCGCTGAATCCCACTGTACGCCTCATGATGTCGGTGACCTCGCGGCGCATGAACTCGAGGTCGTAGTGGGCGAGCTTGACGTTGGCAATGAGCGTATTGAACTCTGAGATGTCTATCCCAACAGAATTGATGCCCATCTCGGCGGCTTGGACGAGTGTGGTTCCTGAGCCACAGAATGGATCGACCACCACTTCGCCTTGCTTGAAGTAGCGGGACAGAAAGTACTCTACGAGTTGAGGAATGAACTTGCCAAGGTAAGGATGGAGCCGGTGAACGTGTTTTGTACGCTCCCTCTCCGGGACGTCGAGGAAGGCCAACTCCATGTCTAGGCTGGAGTGTTGCTCCATCCTCTTTCTCATGCGCTCGTCCAGAGTCTCAAAGTACTGGGCGAGTTCTGCGCGAGAGACACGGAGCTCGCCGTTTCTGGCCTTCTCGATCCGCCTTCCTTCGGTGTCGTACCTGTTTATCCGATCGTAGTTTATCAGGTAAGAGATGTTGCTTGGAGTCTTCTCGAAAATCTTGGCCGCTTGCTGAAGCGTCAGCAACTCGTCACTGCTGGTTGGTTCTTCGATGTGTTTCCGCTTGGCCGCCAACGCCATTGAGGTTCAATTGTCGAGACGTATTTAAGCCGCACTTGGTTTGATTGTCATCCCGAGCGAAAAATCATTGCGCTTCCGCCGAGGGCTTCCGGTTTTCCAGTTTTTCAGAGGTGACCGGTTCCGTTGCAATTCTGACACATTGCCATTCCAGTGATGTAATTGAATCCGGAATCGAGTGCGGATCCCGGCACCATTTTACGACCCTTGCACACACGGCATACAGGAGGCTTGGGCAGACTAGTCTTCTTGGACTTGGTTGGGGCTCGGCGGCGGTAGTGTTTTACATCGATTAGTTTTTTCCCCAGTCCCAGTTCTGGGAGGTACCGGCTAATTATTCTTTGAGAATTGATTCACTGTGTTTGCCCTAGGTCATTGATGAGCATAAAGCATGTACATTTGGAATAGCTTCCACATCCTGAAGAAGCTCCAACACGGAGAAAATATTCTTACTTGGTGTAGATGGTTTTCTGCTACGGTTTGGTTTCATCAGTCTTGCGAAGGCCGATGTGAATGCTGCGAGACCTAGCGCATTGGCAACGACTACGATAAGTGGGCTAGCCTCAATGATGCAGAGGAAAAGCGCCGAACCAAGAACAAATATTATTCCATCCTCAGTGTCGGACATCTCTAATCTCAAATGTACACTGCTAACATATACTTACCAGAGTCAAAGTTGCTTGGCCATATTGATTCAAAACACTCTCAGGCATTAATCAAAAAGTCGTCATTGCGTGTAGGGTTCATTGCGCGTCCGCCGGTAATCTAGTCAACGAGTGACGTAATGCCTCTTTCCGTCGTGGTAGTCTTCAGAGCGTCAATCAACTTGCCTGGGAAACGGATTTTGGCGGCTGGGTTCTTGAATCCGTGGAAAGTTGTGCTTATGGTAGTTGTTTGACCTTCGTTAATTATGCGTTCTAAACAGTACAAGGTCGCACCTACCTGGGGTAGCTTAGAGTGTAATTCGGGCGAGATTGCAAGGATTTGTCTTAGGTCCTGTTCGGCGGCCATGTTGCCCAAGGCAACCTCCACAGCAACCATTCCCGCCCCGTCTGGAAGAACAAGTTGCGTGGCTGCATCCCTAACCGTGTTAATTACGCTCGTTACTTTGCTAGGGAAATATGAAGAGAGAATCTCAATGACTCGGTAGTTTCGTACAGGGACATCAAAGTCATGGATGCGCATCAGATCAACCGTCGAATCTTGGGTCTCGGCTGACCAGGTTAGATGCTGGACGGTAGTGAGCTCTGGAAGCGGCGGCAAGTCCTTTGACGACTGAACGACGTCAATCGCAGCCAGTCGTCTTCCATGAATTCGTATATTGCTTCCAATTTCCCTGGTCGCCTGTTCGTCAGCTGATGCGATTATTTGGTTCGACGCCGCCACGATGGGCTTGACACAAGACTCGTCGACTCGGGCACCAAAAAGAATCTTGAATTCATAGTTCCTTCTTTCGGCCATCATTCTGTTGAGAATCGCTACCTCAATCCTTTGACATACGTCGGCGATTGTTCTCTCTTCTAGAGTCTGAGGCCGCTTCTTCTTGCACTCTACAAAGATCGTCACATCGGGAGATGTTATCCTCAGGTCCGGGGTTTTGACTTTCTTTTGCTCTTTGATGAAATACACTTCGAATCCGTTCCTCTTGAAAAATGCCGCGATCTTCAACTCGAATAGTAGCGACTCGAAAGTTTCTATAGTGATTCTTGAGTTGCGTTCTTTCACTTCGTATTCGGCTATCTTCTCCCGCAGATTGGTTCCGGATTCTAGAGTTTTTATATAGCCGGCGAACTGAACTAATTTGACATAGTTTTCTGGCCTTCCACCCCTTAGTAGGGCTGTGATAGGCGGCAGGTCGGTCTTTTGGAGAAGGTAATCGTAACTAGGAGCAGGCTTTGTTGGAGAGGTAGGAAGCAAGTCCTTTCCGGACTTCTCGTACCACCGCCCACCCAGCGACTTGTAGATTATCCTGAGAGCTGCACCCAGTTGCACCATGTTCCATTCTTTGAACCCGTCGCCTTCGGCCAATCGCCTTGCTCTTCCTCGAATCTCAGCTATTTCGGATTCTGATAGTATTCCCAAGCCAATTCGAAGGACCTAGGGTCGCCGTGCATAAGGGTTCATTGCGCCTCCGCCGGGGCATTTCATCCGCACGTTGGCCGATAGGTAGTGGACGGGCTGAACTGGTCGCCCGAAGGCTTCCAGCGTACACCCCCACCACTTCAACGCGATCTTCTATCGCAGGCCTTCACAGCTCACCCCTCCCCTTGCGGGGAAAGGCTGCGCTGAC
>JAJYWC010000075.1 GCA_021791695.1 archaeon
ATTCTGGACCGAGATACTCAAGAACTCAGAGGGCTAGTCAGCCCAGATTCTTGTTCATCCGCGCGACGGCCTCCTCGAGCGTCGCATCCTTCTTGGTGTAGGTGAACCTCACCTTTGTCTTGCCTCCTTCTCTGTCGGCGTAGAAGCTTGAGCCAGGGACCGTGGCGACCCCCACCTTGCGGGCAAGATGCTCGGCGAAGGCGTAATCGTCCAGGTCGCTCAGCTCGGAGTAGTCGGCGAAGATGTAGTAGGCTCCCTCCGGACGGCTGAACCTGAACCCCAGGCCCTCCAGCGCAGACATCATGAACCTCCTCTTCTTGTCGTACGTCTTCGCGAGACCTCTATAGTAGGACTCGGGGAGACCCAGGGCAACGGTAGCGGCCCTCTGCAGCGGTGTCGGTGCGCAGACGGTCGTGTAGTCATGGATCGTCCTGACCGCCTTGCTCAGGTCCTTGTTGGCGACCACGTAGCCGAGCCTCCAGCCCGTCACGCTGAAAGTCTTCGAGAGGCCCGATACCGTTATCGTCCTCTCGTACATGTCGCCCATCGAAGCTAGGCTGACGTGCTGCTTCGAGTCATACGTGATGTACTCGTATATCTCGTCGGTTATCGCGATCACGTCGTAGTCGGTGCAGAGGTCGGCGACGAGCCCGAGCTCCGCCTTTGAGACGACGCGCCCCGTGGGGTTGTTCGGCGTGTTGAGGACGATGGCTCTCGGCCGGCTGCTGAACGCCTTCTTCAGCTGCTCCTCGACGAGCTTGAATTCGGGGTCGGTCATCTGGAAGTGGACAGGCCGGGCCCCAGAGATGATTGTTGCCGGAATGTAGCTCTCGTAGAACGGCTCTGGGATGATTACCTTGTCCCCTGGGTCGGTGACCGCCACTATTGCGTCCACGATGCCTTCCGTAGACCCGCAAACTACAGTGACGTCGTCCTCGGGGTCGGCGTCGAGGCCGTTGAACCTCTTCGCCTTGGCGGCTATCGATTCCCTGAGCGCGGGATAGCCGGTTGTGACCTCATACTGATTGTAGTCCTCCCTGATGGCGTCGGCGCCGGCGCGCTTGACCGCGGCGGGAGCCGAGAAATCCGGGGAACCCTGGGCGAGGTTGACGGCGCCGATCTCATCCGCGAGAAGGGACATGTCCCGGATGGCCGATTCTGGGAACGACCGCATCTTGGTTGAGACCAAGGATCGTCTCGTACTTACCCTCAAGGGACCACGCTTGAGTTCGAGGCTTATTTAACGTGAGAATGCGACTTCACAGAGTTGGGCAAATCCATAAGTAAGCGAGACCACCCGGTTTGATCCGGTTTGCGTCCCGTTGCGGTGCTCCTAGCTATCGTGGGAGTGCTTATCCTGCTCGCCGGCATCGTCTTCATACTTCAGGGGATGGGGATAGTCGGACCGTCGTACTCGTTCATGTACAACAACCCGACTTGGATCTACCAGGGAGCTGCGGCGGCGGTCATAGGGTGTCTGGTGCTGGCTGGTGGGTTGTTCCTCGGAAGGAGGAAGGCTAGCGTAGGCCCAGCTTGTTGAGCTTCACCCGCTCGTGTGACCTATCTTCGCCTGGGCGCCACGGGCATGGGGCTCTCGGCTAGTCGGATGTTCGTCTCGTAGGTTGAGCCCGTCCTCACGAAGCTTATCGTCACTTCCTCCCCGATGGAGAACTTCGAAAGCGCCGTGACGAGGGTCTTCATGTCGTTCACCTTCGCCTCTCCTATGCCCACCACGATGTCTCCTTCGCGCAGCCCCGCGCGATAGGACGGGCCGTCTCTCAGCACCTCAGCGAGCAGGACGCCGGAGTCCATGGAGAGTCCGTAGCGCCTCGCTACGGAACGGTTGACGTCGAGGCCGGATATCCCGAGCCAAGGCCTTACGACTCGTCCCTGTTTCGCGATCTGGTCTATGATCCTCTTGATGGTCCCTGAGGGGATGGCGAAGCCGACACCCTGCGCGAAGGGGATCATCGCCGTATTGAGGCCTATTACCCTGCCCTCGAGGTCGGCGAGCGGGCCTCCGCTGTTGCCCGGATTGATCGCTGCGTCCGTCTGGATCAGGCCTTCTATGACGAAGTCCGTCCCGGGCAGAGGTCTGCCGAGCGCGCTGATGACGCCCAGCGACACGGTGGGCGCACCCGGGAGTCCGAGTGCGTTGCCGATTGCGAGGGCGAACTGTCCTACGCGGAGCGAGTCCGAGTCTCCGAGCGTCGCGTATGGGAGGTCCTGCGCGTCGACCTTGACTAGCGCCACGTCGGTGGCGGGGTCAGACCCGATGACCTCTCCCATGAAGGACCTTCCGTCCTTCAGGTTGACCTGGACCTTGGCAGTGCCGTCGATGACATGGTGGTTGGTGACTATCGTCCCCTTCGAGTCGATGATGACTCCGGAACCCTGTCCCTCTATCGGGACGAGTCCGTATCGGTAGTCTCTCGCCAGCTTGGTGCTGTCGATGCCGACGACGCTCTCGCTGAGCTTCTCGACGGCTCCGGTGACCTGGATTTCAAGTGCAGTTAGTGTCGTTTCCATCACCAGGGAGGACTCACGGGCGGGCCCGGCTCGGGTATGGAAGGTCCCGGCCTGGGACCCCTAGGCTCTGACACCTTACTCGCTCTCCGCCGCCGCACCTGGCGTGATGGTGAGCTCCTCCGGCTTGCCCGCGCGCAGAATCTGGAGCCTTACCTGCTTCCCGACCTTCTCCTGTGTCAGCTGTCTGGTCAGGTCGTGGAACCCGCCGACGCTGTTACCGTCGAAGCCCAGCAGCACGTCTCCGAGGACCAGCCCC
>JAJYWC010000076.1 GCA_021791695.1 archaeon
CTTCTTAATCAGGCGGTATACCGCCGCCAAGCCAAACTCAGACTCAGACATACTTTTTTGACGCGACTAGGTGAATAATTAAACGTTTAGTGTCAAAGCGATTGCATCTCAGCTCCAATACCGTTCGTCCGGATGATTTTCACCTATTAGAGCAAAGAGACCGGAATAACGAGGAATGGCACGTGGATAGTTTAAATTTGCACCGTTGGGAGCGAATATAACGAAGGCGGGTGCGGGGCCGGTATTGGAGCTCGTCGACTCGCACATCCATCTTCCCGCCTACCGAGACCCCGACCCCGTCCTGCGACTGGCGTCGATGAACGGTACTGTCCTCGTCTCCTGCACGGTCAACGCCGCCGAGTTCGGGGCGAACCTGACGCTGAAGCGGGAGAACCCGAAGACGGTCCGGTGCTTTTTGGGCGTCCATCCGTCAGACGTGCGTGAAGAGCCGCCTAGCCAGAGCCTCGGAGGACTCGTCGCAGGCGCCGACGGGGTGGGCGAGATAGGGCTGGACGCGAAGTACTCCGACGCTTCTCCGGGTAGCCTCCAGATGAAGGCGTTTCTAGACCAGCTGGGCCTCGCTGAGAGGTTCAGTAAGCCCGTACAGGTCCACAGCAGAGGTTCAGAGAAGGCCTGTCTCGACGCGCTCTCCAGCTTCAGGCTCGCCAGGGTGCTGATGCACTGGTTCGAGGGAGAGGAGCATGTCCAGCGGGTGGTGTCGAGCGGCTATTATGTCTCGGTGGGTCCGGCGATACTGTATTCGAAACGGGTCAGGAGGGTCGCCGCCGTCATCCCGGCAGAGAGATTGCTCACCGAGAGCGACGGACCAGTGGGATACAAGGCCATAGGAGGGGGAAGCGGACCGGCCCTCATCCCGAGCGTTGTGTTTCGGCTCGCTGAAGTCAGGGGAGTGGGTTTCGACGAGATAGCCCGCACGGTCAAGGAAAACGCCGACCGGTTCCTCTCCTGAGCTTCGCGTCCAGTCGCCCGACTGCGAGACCGGCGGGACCGGCCACGGCGGTGCGCCATAGCAAGCTTAATCAAGCCTATCTCGCGGGCGACTCTCAACTTTGGATAGAGTTCGGAGGATTTCGGAGGAGATAGTGCAGAAGTTTCCCGGTGTTTTCGGGACCGATTATCAAGCTAACAAGGAACAGCTGAACAAGGTGGCCATGGTCCATTCGAAGATGCTGAGGAACAAGATAGCAGGCTACATCACAAAGATGAACGGTAGGGCTGCGCAAGAGGAAGAGGTCGAGAAGCAGGCGGAGTAGGCTCCGTGGCAGCAAAGGAAAAAGTCAAACTCAAACTAGTACCTATAGGGCAACTGCTCCCTCACGAAGAGACCGTCCCGTCCCTCGCCGACAGGCTCTCAAGGAAGATGATGCGAGACAGCGTCCAGCGTGACCCAATCATAGTGGACGAGAAGTCCTCGATTGTCCTCGATGGCATGCACCGGCTGGCGTCGCTGAAGCGGATGGGCGCCAAGTGCGTGGTCTGTTCCCTGGTCGACTACGCGTCAGACGAGGTGAAGCTCTTCCGATGGTTCCGTTTTGTGGAGAACCCCGACGAGGGGCTCGTGCTCGAAGCCCGGCGAGAGCTCTCGATGACAGAGGAGGCCCCGCTCACCTGGGACGACGAGACGCTGCACTCGGGACTGAAGCTCACATACAGGGGAAAGGCGTTCAAGCCCACCACCGAAGTCACCACCGAGTCTGTCGTGGAGGCTGCCAGAAGGTTCGACCGCGTAGTCAGGAACGACGGGGCGCCCATGGGCTACATCGATGAAGGGACAGTGTCGTCAGAACTCCTCACGGGAGACTGTATGGCCCTCATAACCCCTATCTTCAAGAAGGAGCAGGTGGCTCGCGCGGCCGTGGAAGGGAGGCTCTTTCCGCCGAAGACGACCCTGCACGTCCTCCCCGCGCGCCCGATGGGTGTGAACTACCCCATAGCGTTGCTCCGCTCCCAGGAGGATATACTCGACAGGATGCTCTCCACCAGGACGCCGCGCACCATAGAGGCACCCTCCTTTTACCGCGGAAGGCTGTACAGGGAACCGGTGGTGGTCTTCGAATGACCGTCCGGGTGAAGTGCATGGGGCACATCAAGACGAGCCTCGGCCGCGAGGTCGTCGAACTCACCGGAGAGATGTCCGCCGGGGAGCTGGTCGACGCGCTCCGCAAGATGGCGGGGTCTGACCCCGGCGTAGGTTTCAATAGGTTCAACACGCTCCTCGTGGTTAACGGAGAGAGCGCGTTCACTGCCGCCTCCGACGACCGGAGGCTGCACGACGGCGACGAAGTCTTCCTGGTGCCGTTCTCCCACGGAGGGTGAGACCTCGAGCTCAGCCGTCTCCGCCGTTGTGAAGGCCGAAGCAGCCGCCGTCGAACGGGAGCTGCGCGGACTGCGGTCAGAGTTCCCGCGCCTCGTCATTCAGGTTGTAAGCATGAATGTGCTTCCCAGCGCCGCGGCGGTCCGCATGATCGCCGCCCAGACGATGCGCGCAAAGAGCACGGGAGCACTGCTCGCAGCCAAACCAGAGGTCGACCTACTGTTGAGGCTGGCGGGGACGAACCAGATCACCGTAGCCCTAGAGAAGAACGGCTACAGGGCGAAGGGCACGAAGATGCTGGTCGCCGCGGGTACGAAGAAGGAGCTCTCGGAGCTGAGCAAGAAGCTCTCCAAGATGCGAGGCTACGCGCTGCGCGAGGACGGTGACAACGACGAAAGGAACCTCAGGATGGTGGAGTCGGCGGCGCTGCTAGGGATCCGGA
>JAJYWC010000008.1 GCA_021791695.1 archaeon
TGCCTTCATCACATAGACGGTCCGCCCGTTGTAGTCAGTCTTGGCCATGACCGTGTCCCTCGCTATCCTCTGGACGGGGGCCCCGTTGATGAGCTTGGCAGCCAGCATCGGTCCCACGCCGTCGCCGATCGGCTGGGCCAGTTTGAACGTCTCTGTCGCCTTTGCGAGGGCGTTCGCCTGTTCCATTATCTGCGGTAGGACCATCTGGAGCTGGAATATCGTGATGTATGAGCTGGTCTTCTTCGCGGAGAGATAGTAGTGCCTCACGACCTTGTGGATTATGTTGAGGGCGCTCGAAATCTCAACAAGGTTGGAACCCACAGAGACCTTGACTGGGTCATCCGTGCCGATTAGCGCCTGGACCTCGTTCCTTACCCTGTCCTCGCCGGTCTTGGTTATGTGCTCCAGCTTGCCGACGAGGCCGTTGGGGTCCATGCTCACCGGCGGAATCGTGACATACTCAAAGAGCTGAGACAGGCGCTCGCCCACGCCCTGCCCTGCCTTACCCGCCGAGTTGAAGTAATCCAGGGTCTGTTTCGCTGCCGTCTCCTTCATCGCGCTGAGCTTCTTCAGGGAACGCTTGACACTCTGCTCTGCGACGTAGAACTGAATCCTCTGCCCGTAAAGGATGAACACGAAGAAGAACCCATAGGTGACGAATGTGACTAGGTTGCTGAAGTTGATGCCTGACAAAAGGCTCGACAGGTTGCTAGACAAACCGTAAACGCTCGAATCGAGGAAACCCCAGCCTATATAACTATATCGCTATCGATATAGTTCCACGGCGGGCGCGTCGGATGGGAAACCGGCACGGGTACACGCTACTTGAGTGGGACGTAGAGGCTCGAACGGCTCGCGCCAATTCCTGGAGTGCCGTGTACAACCTTCTTGTTGGTTATGACATACTCCCCCAGGTAGTGCCCGATCATCTCGGGCTTGACTTCGAGGGCGACGAACTCCTTCCCGCTGTAGACGCTGACCTTTGCCCCGACCATCACCGGGAGTATCACCATGTCTCTCGCGTGGGTCTTGATTGGACTCTCGAGCTTTCCGTCTCTCTGAGCCCTGATGTCCTCGAGGAGCTTGCGCTTGTCCTCCGAGATGCCTCTGTTGAGCGAGCGTCTCGCCCTCGATGGAAGCAGCTGGAGGATGGCTTCGGTCGACATCGAGTTGAGCTGCTCGACCGTGTAGCCACGATATCGGAACTCTTTTGGCACTTACTTGACCTCCGTGCTCGTCCTTGCCAACCTCTTCCGTCCGGTCTTCCTGGGAGCTATAAGTCCTACCTTCCTTCCGGGAGGCGCGTTGCGGGATGTGCTGGTCGACTTGCCCGGATGTTGGTGCCTTCCGCCTCCGAACGGGTGGTACACGACCGCCATCGCGATGCCTCTCATCCGCGGGTACATCCTGCCCTGAGCCTTCATAGCGTGATGCCTCGGCCCTGCCCTGAGGAACGGCTTCTCCAGCCTGCCTCCGCCGGCTATCTCCCCGATCGAGGCCCTGCATCTGTCGTCGACCAGGATGCTCTTTCCGGATGGCAGCCTGAGTATGGCACGGCCGTTGCCCTTCGAGAAGAGTATGGCCGAGCCGCCTGAAGCCCTGACCAGCTTCCCGCCGTCGCCAGCCCTGAGCTCGATGTTTGAAATCCTTGTTCCTTCGGGGATTCTGCCGAGGGGGAGTATGTTCCCGATGGAGGGAGCGGCGTTCGGACCGAGAGATATGGAACTGCCCACCGCGAGCCCGCTGACCGCCGGGACGTAGGAGATGTCTCCGGTCCCATGCTCGAGCTGCGCGAGAGGTGCCGTGCGACCTCTCTCGTCCAGGATCGCCTTGACGATGAGCTTCTCCTCGGTTTCGGTCCTGAGGTTCGGATATCGCACGGGGGCTATCTTGCCCTTGGCGGAGATGCGGAACTGGCTCCCGCCCTTTCCTCTGCGTCGTTGTAGAATTCGCTTACCCATATTGTTACACGAGACCCAGCTTCGTAGCCAGTTCAGCCGCCGAGTTGTCTTCGGTCAGACGCACGAACGCCTTCTTGCCTACCACGGTCCTTGTGGTGTTGACGCCGCGGACCTTGACCTCATAGAGCACCTCAACCGCGCTCGCAATCTGCGTCTTCGACGCCTTGTCGCTGACTATGAAGCACAACTTGTTCTCCCGCTCGATCTGCTCGAAAGTGCGTTCAGTAATGTAAGGCCTTACGACGACCTTCTGAGCGTCTTCAAGCCTCAACTCGCATCTCTACCTCCTTTTCCTTTGACCTCAGAGCGTCCAGCGAGGACTCGGACCAGAAGGTAAGCCGCCCTGCCACGCCGGCGGGCGCAAGGTCGAGCACGCTAAGGCTGTTGACCTCCACGACCTTCACTCCCGGGATGCCGTCCGCGGCGCGCCCGACGCCTCTGTCGTTGCTGACGACGAACAACGGACCGACGGGCTCGCTGTAGGCGCGTCCTCTCATTCTCGGCTTCCCCGACCTCCGCTTTACTCCGCCGACGAGACGCTTGAGCTCGTCGGAGAGTCCGACCGTCTTCAGGAACGTGTTCAGCTCTCCGGTCTTCGAGACCGTCTCGATGTCGTCCACGACGATCAGGGGGAACTCCAGGTTGCCCACCCGGTGTCCTCTCCACGCGACTGCGTTGGCGCTTCCCGTGAACGCGATCGCCGTTTCTAGAGCGAGCCTCCTCTCCTTCTTGTTTACCTTGTTGTAGATCGCCTTTTCCGACCTCGGCGGGTGCGGCAGTCTTCCTCCGACAACGCTGGCGACGCCGGCCGCCTGGCCTGCGCGGCGGCTTCTTTCTCCCTTAACCCTCGGAATCCTCGAGATTCCCCTGCCGGTGGGCGGCCAACCGCTCTCGGCGCTGGTCTTCTCGCCGGCCTCGGGGTCGCGCCCGTAGGCCTGTATTCCGTGGGACCTCAGTATCCAGAAAACGCGATGGATGATGTCTGGTCTGAGCGGGCGCAGGAATGCCTCTGGCAGGTCGGCTTCACTGGAAGATTCACCCTTCAGGTCTAGTATCTTTGCCAAGTCACTATCTGCCCGCCCTTGTACTCAGTTCCAGGACCTGCACGGGGGTCGTCTTGCCCTTGACCGCGCGGGCCGGGAGCCTGACGAAGACCACCCTTCTTGTGCTGCCGGGTACCGTGCCTCTCAGCAGAGCATAATCAGTCCTCACCTCACCGAAATGCTCGAAGCCCCCCTTGGGGGTTATGGGCGCGTCCTTCGGGTTTGAAATCGAAAGTATCCTCTTGCCGGTCTCGGTCCTCTGATGGAAGCCGTGCTGTCCCGCCCTGGCGACGGTGTACATGACGGCTGCCGGGTGCCATGGTCCGATGACTCCGACGGCCCTCACGCTCTTTCTCGACTTGTGCTGCTTCCTCTTAATCCCGAACCTCGTAACCGGTCCCTCGAACCCCTTCCCCTTGGTTATGCCGATCACGTCTACGTACGAACCCGCCTTGAAAATCTCAGAGAACTTGACGCCCTTTCCGAGCAGTTTCACGACATAGTCTATCTGTGCGGCAGTGTCTCCTCCCCCGACTCCGACCTCGAAGACTATCGGCCTTTTCTGGGAGATACCCGCGTCGCTCGGGGTTATCGAGACCAGAGCAGAAACCCTGCTCAGGCTTGAAAGCCTGCCCTTCCACGCCTCGACGAACTTCTCCGGCTCAGGAGAGGGCTTCCTCTCCACACCCTTGGGTAGGGTGGGGGCGTACACCTCGCCGACTGCTCTGTCCGCTCCGTTCTCCCTTATGTACAGCCTGAGGCCGATCACCGCAGTCTCGGGGACCGCGAGGACGCTCGTCGGGTTGAACAGCGGTTTGCCAAAGTTCGGGGTCTTCTCCCTGTCATCGAGAGAGATGCTGTGCATCGTCCCTACCTTGACCGCCGGGAACGCCAGGAGAGTCGGTGTCGGTGAAGCGAGCTTGGGCCAGGTGTGGATGGATGGCACGAAACTGCCGGCGCGGCCCCTAGGCCGGTATGCGAGGCTACCCCTTCTAGGTGCAGAATGCTTCCTGTGACCCAAGCTAAAGCACTGTGGAGTGACCCCCGATTTTCCGTTAGCCTTTAAACTTTCGTATTTCTCAAAGCACTCAGGACTTCGAACAGGTACAGTGCCGAGGCCATAGCTTCTTCGGTCCGGACCGTTACGGTGTGTTGCTCGGGATAGAGGTTGACGATGAACTTCACCTTCTGCCTGAGGTCTTTTACCAAGTCGAAGAGGCCCCTGGACGGCGAGCCGAAGACCGCCATGACGCCGGTGGAACTGGCGAGCTGTTCGCCGAGTGCCGGCAGGCAGGCCGCAAGCGGGTCTCCGAGCCTCGAGGTGGCGACCTTCAGCCCGAACCTTCTGTCCCCAAGGACCTCGTCGGCGCTGCGGACTTCCACCCTGTATCCCCAGTATTCAGGCGCCTCCGAACGGTCCACTACCACTCCCGTCAGCGGCGAAGTGGAGACGACCTTCACGGTCACGCGCTTGTCTGGACCGACCCTCCGCATCAGAGCTGCAGGGACATCCAGACCCACATCGACTGACTCGCCGCCGGTAAGCGTCACGCCTTCACGGACCTCTCCGACCTGGACGCGCGTAACCGGGACCTTCGGCTTGTGCGATGGTATCCTCAGGGGAGGGAGCAGGCCGGCGAATCGCAAAGTGTCGTCAAGCGGGAACAGGCGTCGTCTCAGGTACTGGGGCGTTTCAAGGTACTCCAGGACGTGGCTGAGCAGGGCCGACTCTCCCCTTCCCCGCGTGTCGCGGAATATCTGGACCAGATCGACGCCGAAGACGGAAGCTATCCTGGCGATCTGTCCGATCTTGATGGTCTTATCTCTGAGCGACTCATGCTCTTCGAGGACCGTGTCCGGGAAGGCGATGGACAACATCTGTCCGTAGAACGTCAGTGTAGCTCACCCATACCTGAAAACCCGTTTGCGGTTGTTTTCATCGGCTTAAAAGCACCGTTAACTGGCCCGTCTGGTCTAGGATTCCGAGACGTCTGTGGCGGAGAGGGAGAAGATCGAGTATGAGCTTCGCGGCAAGACGCTAAAGGTCTACCTCTACATGCTAAGACAGGGAAAACCCGTGGGGATCAGGGAGGTCCAGAGGGAGCTGGGGTTCTCCAGCCCGAGCATAGCGTTCCACCATATGGAGAAGCTGACGCGTCTGGGGGTCGTGGAGCAAGACAGCATGGGGAACTACGTCGTGGCCAAGAAGGTAGACCCCGGGATAATGCAGGCGTTCGTGAGTGTCGGAAGGTTCAGCCTTCCCCGGATGGGCTTCTACGCGGCGTTCTTCTCTGTTATCACGGCGGCCTACATTCTGTCGAACTTATCATCGCTTGATGTCTACGCGTTGGTTGCGAGCGCGGGGGCGGCCTTGGTCTTCTCCTACGAGCTCGTGCGCGCGTGGAGGAGGAAGCCGTTCTAGATGTTAGAATTAACTAGACGGTCAGAGATACAGATAACATGAAGCCGGAAGGGTTCGTCCTGGGTGCTTCAGCGGGGCTGCTGCTGGCCCTGTTGTTCATAGCGGGGGCGAGCGCGTTCGGGTCTTCCGCCCTGCACATTGACCTGATCCACGGTATCTCCTCCGTGTCGTCCGGGATGGCCACGGCAGCTCCACCGGCAGGGGAGGGCGCTCAGACAAATTCGGCCACATCGCCGTCATCGCCACCCCCTTCGTTCTCGTCCGTGAGCGGCCTCTCGACCGACGGCGGCAGATCCCTTGCCGCATTGCTCGTCCCCATATTGCTGGCGGCTCTGGTCGGGACGGCATTCTACGGGCTCTCAGCGAGAAGAGTGGACGCAGAGTGAGCCTATCCGGAGACCACAGTCTGAGACTGCTCGCGCATGTATGAGAGTAGGTAGTTCGGCCCTCCCACCCCCTTGCCCGTAGCACCGCTGGCGTTCCATCCCACGAAGGTCTGCGCGCCGGGCCAGGCCCCCGTCGTAGCGCCACCCTTCCTGTTTGCGTACACGACCCCGAACTGGATCCGGTCGAGGAACTTCTTGACCTCCGCAGGGTCCTCGCTGAATATGCCCGCCGTGAGCCCATACCCGGTGTCGTTAGCCCTCGCGAGGGCTTCATCCAGCGTCTTGAACTCGCCAACGACGATGAACGGGATGAACAGCTCCTCCTTGAAGAGCCTGTGCTTGGACGGCAGGTCTACGGCGACGGTCGGCTCGACGTAGTAACCATTCTTGTACAGCCCCTTGGTCAGCACCCTGCCACCCACAAATATCCTGCCCTTCTTCTCGGCGCTCTTGACGGCATCCTCGAAGGTCGAGACTGCGGCCTCGTTGATCACCGGCCCCATGAACGCGTCCTTGGTCCTCGGGTCCGTCACTTGGATCTCACCGATGCGCGTCCGGAGGGCAGCCATGAACTGTTTCATCACCTGGCGCTGTACATATACGCGCGACGCCGCGCTACACTTCTGACCGCAGTATCCGTAGGCGGCCCTGACAACGCCCTCGACCGCCTTGTTCAGGTCGGCCTTGGCGGTCACGATGGCAGGGTTCTTGCTACCGAGCTCCATGACCACAGGTTTGATGCAGGGTTGGTTCTCCTGGAACTCTCTGTACAGCCGCATCCCTACGTCCATGGAGCCCGTGAACGCGATTCCACCAACGCGGTGGTCCCTGGTGAATTCCTTCTCGTAGTTGGCGCCCGGACCGGTCACGAAGTTGACGGCGCCAGCGGGGACGCCTGCGTCTCGATAGGAGTTGTAGAGCATCAGTGCGGTCAGGGGAGCCGCGCTCGTCGGCTTGAGGACGACCGTGTTGCCTGTTATCAGCGCGCCGCTCGACATTCCGTTCGCCAGCATGAAAGGGAAGTTGAAGGGAGAGACCACCGGCCACACGCCGTATGGCTTCATGACCATCTTGCAGTCCTCGCCGGGTCCGCCCGGCCCCATCTTCTTGACGTAGCCGTCGTTCTCCTCCATGGAACGTGCGAAGACCTTGATCGCGTCGACAGCCTCCCACACCTCGGCGAGCGCCTCCGTCCTTACCTTGCCGACCTCGTAGGTTATCGCCGCGGCGATGTCGAACTTGCGCTCGTCCATCACCTGGGCGGTCTTCAGAAGAATCTTGACGCGTTGCTTCCATGGCATCGCACTCCAACCTTCGAACGCCTCGCTCGCGGCGTCGATGGCGGCCCTGGCGTGCTTTTTGTTCCCGAGCGGGAAGTAGCCCACGATAATCGACGTGTCTATCGGACTGCGGACGGCGAACTCACCATCCTTCGAGGCGACGCCCTCGTCTCCGATGTGCATCTGATAGTGCTTCCCTAGCGACTTGGAGAGCTTCTTTACGGCGGCCTCATATTTGGGGTGGATGCTTTCATCTGCGAACAGTGTGACGTACGTGATCTTCGAAGGCTGAACGGTCAAGGAGGTTTAGGAGGCCTCAATCCTACTTAATCTTTGTCGTGAGGCCCGGTCGGACGAGTTCAACCTGGAAGACCGAGGAGAAGTTCCTGAGGAGTTCCGCCTTAACCGGCTCCATGGGCACCTCCCTCCCCAGCAGCTCCTGCATCGAGGTCATGGTCTCCGGCTCGAGACCGCACGGCCGTATGAGGTGGAAGTACCCGAGGTCGGTGTTTACGTTGAGCGCGAAGCCGTGGTAGGTAACCCAGTTGGTGACCGCGACCCCGATCGAGGCAAGCTTCTTCTCACCGACCCACACCCCCGGATGGCCCTCCTTCCTCTCTGCGCTGACCGAGAACGCGGCGGCGGTCAGCACAAGGACGTCTTCGAGCATCCTCACGAACTTTCTTACGTCGGGGACCGCCATTCTGATTATCGGATAGCCCACGAGCTGACCCGGTCCGTGATACGTCGCGTCACCTCCGCGCTCCACCTGAAAGACTGGAACGCTCTGAGGTCTGAAGTTCTCGGGACTGGTCTTCCTGCCGAGGGTTATCACGTGTTCATGCTCCACCAGGATGATGGAGTCCTGCGAGCTCCCCGAGGCCCTGCGTTCGACCATCTGCTTCTGCAGCTCCCAGACCTCGGGATATGGCCTCCGTCCGAGGTCGACCACTTCGAGGTTCATGGTCTCAGCTGATGGATGGGACGTCCCATGCCGGCCTCGGCGGCCTCCATGAGACCCTCGGGCAGAGTCGGATGTGGATGTATCGTGAGCGCCAGGTCTTCCAGCGTCGCTCCCATCTCTATGGCGAGGGCCGCTTCACTGATCAGGTCGGAGGCTTCTGGGCCCACTATCTGTACACCGAGTAGCACGCTGCTCTGAGCGTCCGAGATCAGACGGACAAAGCCGTCGGGCTCGCCAGCGGCGAGCGCTCTGCCCAGTGCCGCGAATGGGAACCGGGTCTTCCTGACCTGGTAGCCCGCATCGACAGCCTGTTTCTCCGTGAGGCCTGCACCGGAGACCTCCGGGTCGGTGAAGATTGTCCACGGTACCGCCTTCCATTCGGCTGCGGTAGGGAGACCCGCGACCGACTCGGCGGCCACGATGCCCTCCTTCTGTGCCTTATGGGCGAGCAGCGGCATTCCTCTCACGTCGCCTATCGCGTAGATGCCCCTGACGTTAGTCTGCATATGCGCGTCAGTCTTGATGTAGCCCTTGGCGTCGAGCTCGACGCCCATTCTCTCGAGGTTCAGACCAGCAGTCGCGGCCCTGCGGCCCACGCTCACTAGTGCGACGTCCGCCTCGACCTCAATGACACCTGCGGGCGTGTCGACCTTCGCTCTGATACCCTGACCGGTCTTTTCCACAGACGTCACCCTCGACTTCAGGTGTATAGCCGCCCCCCTCTTCTCGAGGTTCCTGTAGACATAACGGACTAGGTCGGGCTCGGTCCCCGGTAACAGCTGGTCCATCAGCTCTACAACTGCGACCTGGCTTCCCAAGCGCTGGTACATGCACGCGATCTCCAGTCCGATGTACCCTCCTCCGATAATCAGCAACTTCTTCGGGAGTGCTCTGAGTTCAAGGGCTTCCCTGGAACTGATAACCAGCTTCCCGTCGAACTCCAGACCAAGCAACTGGATGGTGCTCGAGCCGGTGGCGATCACGATGTCCTTCGCACGGACCTCCTCCAGGCCGTTCTCGGTCTTCACGTTGACCGTCCCCGGACCCGCGAGCTCGGCCACACCCTTGACCACCTCGACCTTGTTCCCCTTGAGCAGAGTGGCCACGCCTGA
Source organism: archaeon (assembly GCA_021791695.1). Classification (GTDB taxonomy): domain Archaea; phylum Thermoproteota; class Nitrososphaeria; order Nitrososphaerales; family Gagatemarchaeaceae; genus Gagatemarchaeum. The sequence continues at coordinate 9,169 of JAJYWC010000008.1, forward strand.
CTCGAGCGATGTCACGACCGAGGCCTTCCAGACCTGGAGCGCTTCCATGTCGACGGCGAGGTCCTTCGCGCGGATCCCGAACCTCGCTCCCTCACGAACCTTGTCGTACGACTTTGCTACTGATATTATTGACTTCGAGGGAATGCATCCCGCAATAAGGCACTCTCCTCCGAGCCTCGCCTTCTCGACTAGCACCGTCCTCACTCCCAGTTGTGCCGCGCGGATGGCGCAGACGTAACCTCCAGGACCTCCTCCGATCACGACGAGGTCGGCTTCTCTTTGCACGGGGTTCACGCACTGGGAGCCCGGGACGTCATTAAACGTTCTGCAGGGTCAGGTCCTCACCTGACGTACGAGAGCCACGGCTTGTACTTCTCCACCCTTCCGTGGATCGCGTCGAGGTAGACCTGCTGGATCTTCTTCGTGACCGGGAACTGACCGTTCCCTATGGTCCTGCCGTCTACCTCCCGTATGGGGGTCACGTTCGCCGCCGTCCCGGTGAAGAAGACTTCGTCGGCGTTGAACAGCCCCTCACGCGTGAAGTTCTGCTCGTGTACCGCGATGCCGTTGTCCCTCGCTATCTGCATGATGGACGCGCGGGTCACCCCTCCCAGGATTCCCGACTCCATGGTGGGCGTGTATATCTCACTGTTCTTTACTCGGAAGATGTTCTCGCCCGAGCCCTCGGCCACCATGCCCTCCTGAGTGAGCAGAATCGCCTCGTCATAGCCGGCGGCGAGCGCGTCGGTCTTGGCCAGAATCGAGTTGGCATAGTTCGCGGCGCACTTGGCCTGGGGAGGCAGCATCTTGGAATCTATCCTTGACCAGCTGGAGACCGTGCAGCGTATGCCCTTCTCCATCCCCTCTTCGCCGAGGTAGGCTCCCCACTCCCAGCAGGCTATCGCGCCGATGACCGGGTTCTTGAGAGGGTTGACGCCCATCTCGCCCGCGGCGCTGAACACGATGGGCCGGAGGTAGCAGTCCTTCAGCCCGTTCTCCTTCACCAGGTCAAGGCAGGCGCTCACGAGTTGCTCCCTGGAGTACGGGACGCGCATCTTGTAGACCCGGGCGCCGTCGAAGAGCCTGTCGATGTGCTCCCTGAGCCTGAAGACCGCCGGACCGTCCGGTGTGGAGTTGCATCGAATACCCTCGAAGATCGCATAACCATAGTGCAGAGCATGCGTGAGGACGTGAATCTTGGCGTCGTCCCATGCGACGAACTTCCCGTCCAGCCAGATCCTCTTTGTCGGTGTCATCTATCTATCGCCCGATTGTCGGATTTCTGAGGGCTATTTACGCATCGCTCACCGGGAGACACGCTTCGCGACCGCGTCGCCGACCTCGGCCGTGGAGGCGTTCCCTCCAAGGTCCACTGTCTTGATGCCCGATTCGAGCACCCCGTTCACGGCCGTCCTGACCGCCTCCGCAGCCTCGGCACAGTTCCTGTCGTCGCGCGTCTTCGAGAGCCACTCGAGCATCATGCAGGTCGTCAGGATGATGGCGACGGGGTTTGCCAGCCCCCTGCCGGCGATGTCCGGGGCGGCCCCGTGGACGGGTTCGAATATCGCAAAGGTCTCGCCTATGTTCGCCGAGGGGGCCAGTCCGAGCCCGCCGACCGTCTGCGCCGCCTCGTCGGAGAGTATGTCACCGTACATGTTGGTGGTCACGATCACGTCGAACCGTTCCGGTATCCTGATGAGGTTCATCGCGGCAGAGTCCACGAGCATCTCGCTGAACGCTATGCCCGGATGCTTCGCCGAGACCTCCCTGCAGCATTCTGCGAACAGTCCGTCGCTCTTCCTGAGCACGTTCGACTTGTGAACTGCCAGCACCTCCCTGGTCTTGAGCCTCTGTTCGGCCAGCTGGAACGCGTATTCGGCTATCCTGGTAGACGCACTCCTCGTTATCGTGCGCAGCGCGATCACGCCTCCTTCGAACTCGAACTCCATCCCCTTGTAGAGACACTCAGTGTTCTCTCGGACGATCACGAAATCAATCCCCGGCTTCAGCGACGGGACGTGTTGGAGAGCCCGAGATGGTCTGATGTTGGCGTACAGGTTGAGGAGCTGTCTGAGCCGCACTATCACGTCTGCCGCCGTGTCTCCCACGGGCGCCTTCAGGCACGCGTCAGAATCCTTGATCGCTGAGACGGAGGAATCCGGGAGCGCCTCGCCCCTCTCGGCCCTGCACCTGTCACCTGCCGGTGTCTTCCTGATGTCGAAAGTCAGGTCGAACCTGCCCTTCAGTGCCCGGAGCACCTGGACGGAAGCCGCCGAGACTTCGGGACCGATTCCGTCTCCCTCGAGAAGCGCGATCGTGTAGGTCGTCAATGCGTTCGCCTGCTCAGGTCGCCGAGGCCAGCCTCGTTCTCAGCCTTTCCCTTACGAAGCCCATGAAACCGCCCTTCTTCATCTGGTCTATAGCTGAGTCCGTCGCGATGATCGCGTACTGCCCGCCCTTGGTCAGGTTCTTCAGCGAGCGGCCGTCCAGGTCGATGAGGAGCTCGTCTCCCTCTCCGATCTTGCTCGTGTCCTCCACCTGTATCGGAAGGAGACCGTTGTTCAGGCAGTTTCTGTAGAAGATATCAGGGAAGGACTGGGCGACGACCGCGACGACGTTGTTGTATTTCACGGCGTAGACCGCCTGCTCCCTGGAACTGCCGCAGCCGAAGTTGTTGGTGGCGACGACGATGCTCTCCTTGTTGGTCCTGCACGCCGTCTTGAAGGACGGGTCGTAGTACTCGAACGCGTGGTCGGCGAAGAACTGTTTGTCCCAGCTCTCCTGCAGGAGGTAGGCCGGGATGATGTAGTCCGTGTTGATGTCGTCGCCGTACTTCTTGGCTACCTTTCCTCTGAGCTCCAAATCATTCACCTAGGTACTTGCGCGGGTCGGCTATCCTTCCCTCGACTGCGGTGGCCGCGGCGGTGGCCGGGGAGCCGAGATAGATGAAGGCCTCCGGGGAACCCATCCTGCCCTTGTAGTTCCTGTTGCTGGTGCTGAGGCACCTGTCGCCGGGCGCGAGGATTCCCATGTGTTTGCCGAAGCACGGCCCGCAGTTGGACGACTCGATGTTCGCGCCGCTCTCCGCGATTGTCCGCAGTATACCGTTGTCCATCGCCCAGTTGTAGACCTTCCTGCTGGCAGGTATGACCACAAGGTTGGTGTCGCGGTGGACCTTCCTTCCCTTTAGTATCCTCGCCGCGACGATGAGATCGCTCCTCCGGGCGTTGGCGCAGGAACCCAGGAAGACGACGTTGATGGGGTCGTTGACCTCGCTCACCGGCCTGGCGTTCGCGGGCGAGTGCGGTAGCGACACGGTCGGCTCTACCCTGGATGCGTCTACATGGACCGTCTTGGAGAAGACCGCGTCGTCGTCGCTTCTGGCTATCATGCCGGTCTGCTCGGGCGTCAGAGACGCGCCCCTCCCGTGGAGCGCGGCTTCTACGTAGGACATGGTCGTTGCGTCAGGATTCACGATGGCTGTCCTCGCGCTCATCTCGACGGAGAGGTTGCAGACCGTGAACCTGCCGTCCATGTCCATCGAGTCGAAGGTGGAACCGCTGTACTCGGCGATCCGTTTTGAGCACCCTCCCTCGCCCATGGTCCCGAGTATGTGCAGCACCAGGTCCTTGGGGTACACGCCGTAACCCAGGGCGCCGTCGACCTTGAAGCGGATGGTCTCTGGCGCAGTGAATGAGTAGAGCTCGCCGGTGGCTAGCAGGTTCTCCGCCTCCGTCGTGCCGATGCCGAACGCGAGCGAGCCCAGCGCGCCCTGCGTGCACGTGTGCGAGTCGGTAGCCACGGCTATCTCTCCGGGCAGCACGAACCCCTCCTCGGAGGCTATCGTGTGCTCGATGCCGTCTCCCTCCTTGTACATGGCTATGCCCTGGTCTTTGGCGAAGTTCGCCATCAGCTTGATGCCGCTGCTCACCATTATCGAACAGGAGGGGACGGTATGGTCGGGCATGAAAGCGACCCTCATGGGGTCGAAGACCTTCATCCTCTTGCCGGCGCTCTGGAAGACGTCGGCGAAGTCCTTCTGGAAGTTAAGGATCGCTGGCGGTCCTATGACCTCGTTGAAGTAGAGCTTGTCTACGGGCATCGCTTCTATCAGCTCGCCCGCGCTGACCTTCCTTCCCACGGCGCGCGAGATTATCTTCTCGGATATTGTGGAGCCCGTACTCTACACCCCCTCTATCGGTCCCGTGGTGCTCTGGGTCGGCGTCTTCTCGGAGCCGGACGTCTCGAGCTTCTTCGCGAGCAGAGCGTTCGTCCCGGCCACGATGGCCTCGACGCTCGCGACGACGATGTCCCTCTTCATCCCTCTCCCGGAGGCGGTGTTCCCCGCGTCGTCCTCGAGCTTCACCGTGACGTCCGCGACAGCGTTCGAGTCACCTGTGAGGGCCTCGAGCCTGTAATCCTTCAGTCTCACGGTCTCGATGTTGCTGAATATCTTCTGGATGGCGTTGACAGCGGCATCGACGGCTCCCGAGCCGACCTCGGTCGCTTCGTACAGGTGACCGCGGACGAGCAGCTTGACGGTGGCAGTGGGCAGCCGCTTGATGCCCGTCACGACCTCGAGACCCTCCAGCTCGACGAGTTCGTTCCTCTCGGCGCTGCCGCCTCCCATGATCTGGACCGCGATCTGGTAGAGGTCGGAATCGGTTATCGTCACGCCCTTGTCCCCGGTCTCCTTCACCTTGTCTACTATGAGGCGGAGGCTCTCCTCCTTGGGCTTCAGTCCCATGGCCCTCAGCTGCGCCGCCACACCGTGTCTTCCGGCGTGCTTGCCAGCCTGGAGCCACCTTGTACGCCCAACCATCGAAGGGTCGAAGGGCTCGTAGGTCGACGGGTCGTTCAGGATCCCGTGCGTATGGATTCCCGACTCGTGCCCGAACGCGTTGTCTCCGACTATCGCCTTGTTGGGCTGGATGACCACCCCCGTCAGCGCGGCGACCTTCCTCGAAGTCTCGTAGAGCAGAGAATAGTCGATCTTGGTGCGCCAACCGTACAGGTTGTGACAGCCCATGACGAACTCCTCGAGCGAGGTGTTTCCCGAACGCTCGCCTATCCCGTTTACGGTGAGGTGCGCCTGGTCGGCGCCAGCGAGCACGCCGGCGAGGCTGTTCGCCACAGCGAGGCCGTAGTCGTTGTGGCAGTGCATGCTGATCATGACGTCTGATACGGACCTGGCGGCCTTGACGTACTCGGTTATCCTCTGGGGCGTCGCGATCCCCACGGTATCGGGGATGTCGAAGCGGTCCATGCCGGCGTCCGAGACGGCCCTGACTACCTGCTTGAAGAACTCGAGGTCGGTCCTAGTGGCGTCCTCCGCAGAGAACTCTACCTTTACGCCGAAACTCTTCGCGTATCTTACGGCCTCGGCTGCCTGCCTGACCATCTGCTCTCGCGTGATGTGCAGTTTGTGCTGGAGGTGTATGTCCGATGAGGCGAGGAAGACGTGGATGCCGGTAATGCCGCAGCCGATGGCAGTGTCGATGTCGGCCTTGTCGGCGCGGGCGAGCCCGCAGACCTCCGCCCTCAGTCCCGCCCTGGCTACCGACCTTACCGCCTCCTGCTCGCCCTTCGATGTTATCGGGAAGCCCGCCTCGATGACGTCGACGCCGAGTCTGTCGAGCGCCTTCGCTATCTCGACCTTCTCGGCAGGCGTGAGCGAGACACCCGGCGTCTGCTCTCCGTCGCGAAGGGTCGTGTCGAATACCCTGATGGTCCGCTCGGTCATGCCGGCAACTCCTTCGGGAGCGCCGCGACGCCCGTCCTCGCTATGTCCAGCACGGCCGTCGTGAGGCTCTTGACGAAATCGTCAATCTCCTTTGCGCTGCCGACGACCTCCACCACCACTGAGTGTGCCGAGGAATCGACGATGCGGCACAGTCTCATCTTCTGGATGTCCGCCACGGACATCTTGTCCGTGTTGACCTTGATCAGGGCGAGCTCGCGGGCGGTCACCTCCTCCGGGCTGTACGTGTGCGCTTCCAGGACGTCGATTACCTTGACGAGTTGCCGGGCCACGTGCTCCACTGCAGCCTCGTCTCCGTCGAGGGTGATCGTGATCCTGCAGTCCTCTCCGTGGTTGGTGACGCCGAGCGTCATGCCCTCGATGTTCAACCGCATCAGCCGGACCACGTTGACCACCCTGAACAGAGCCCCGGGCTTGTTCTCCACAAGGGTTGAGAGCACCTTTTCGACAGTCAGAAGACAGCCATCTCCTTCGAGGTACCGTACACCGTGTCCTTGATTCCCTTGCCCGGAGGCATGAACGGGAAGACGTCCTCCTCGTGAGAGACCGGCACCTCCACGACCGAAGGCTGGTCGCTCCTGATGCCCTCCCTGAGGGCGTCACCGAACTCCTGGAGCGAGCCAACCAGGCGACCCTGTACCCCGTACGCCTGGGCGAGCTTGACAAAGTCGGGAATGTTCTGGAATCTGATGCCGACGAAGCGGCGGTTGTACATCAGCCGCTGCCACTGTTCGACCATGCCCAGGCTCCGGTCGTTGATGATTATCGAGACGACGGGTATCCTCTCCTCGACCGCCGTCGCCAGAGCCTGCTCGGTCATGACGAAGCTGCCATCGCCATCGAAGTCCACGACGGGGACGTTCGGGGCGGCGAGCTTGGCGCCTATCGCCGCTGGAAGTCCGAACCCCATGGTGCCAAGCCCCGTAGAAGTGATCCACGTCCTTGGGCGCAGCACCTTGTAGTGTATCTCGCACCACATCTGGTGCCTGCCCACGCCCGTGGTGAGGATCGCCTCCGGTGGGAGGATGCTGCGCATCAGCTTGACGATCTTGGGTCCAGAGAGCTCGGCATACGAGTCCCTGTAGGCGGGGATGCCCTTCAGCTCTTCCCTCACCTGGTTGACGTGCTTGAGCCAGGCGTTGTTCTCGTCCCTCTTTGCAAGGCGTCTGAGCAGGGCGTCGTAGAGCAGCGTGAGCGCTCTGTTGGCGTCGCCCAGTACGGACAGGTCGACAAGCTTGTTCTTGTTGAACTCAGTCGGGTCGGTGTCGACGTGGATTATCTTCGCCTCCGGGGCGAACTCGTGGAAATTGCCCGTGGAGCGGTCTGAGAACCTCACCCCCACCGCGAGCAGCAGGTCACACTCCTGGACGATTCGGTTGGCCTCGGCGCGCCCGTGCATCCCTATCGGCCCCAGTGAGAGCGGATGGTCCTCTGGGAACGTGCCCTTGCCCTGGAGCGTGGTTATCACAGGCGCCATCAGTAGCTCGGCGATCGCTGTGAACTGCGACGCCGCGTCGGCTATCCTGATGCCTCCTCCTCCGAAGAGGACGGGACGCTCTGCCCTGGCGAGCATGTCAGCGGCTCGTTCGATGTCCTGGACGTCAACAGGGTAGTTGGGAGAGTATCCCCTGATCTGGATGGACTCCGGGAAGGTCATCTCGACCTCCTCCTGCTGCACATCCTTCGGGATGTCTATGAGGACCGGTCCGGGCCTGCCCGTCTCCGCGATGTAGAACCCCTTCCTTATCGCCGAGGGGATCTCGGCAGCCGAGAGAGGCTGGACTGTGTACTTGGTCACGGGGGTGAGCACGCCGACGACGTCGGTCTCCTGGAATCCGTTCCTGCCGGTCATCGCTTTGGCCACCTGACCGGTGATCGCCACCACCGGAGAGGAGTCTGCGAAGGCGGTCGCGATCCCCGTCACCAGGTTCGTCGCTCCGGGGCCCGATGTGCCCGTGCACACGCCGGCGCGCCTGGCGACCCTGCCGTATGCATCCGCCATATGAGCGCCCAGCTGTTCGTGCCTCACCAGGACGTGCTTCACCTTCGAATCCCACAGGGCGTCGTAGAAGGGCAGGGTTGCGCCTCCCGGCATTCCGAAGATGTACTCTACCTTCTCCCTCTCGAGGGCCTCGACGATGGCCCTTGCACCGGACATTTTTTGAGTCATTTTAGCCACTAATCACCAAACGAATCTCCTCGCGGACAGAGCTGCGAGGATAGTTAGACTAAGAGGGTCAACGCTAGTTGTCGAATAACGGTGTTGGCGGAAGCGTTGTCTCCTTGCATGAGCCAGGTGGGTCGCATTGTTCTATTTAAAAGTTCGGAAGGAGCCGCCGACTGTCGAAGACCTGCCTGAGTAGACTTAAATATAACGGCCTTATATCGGTCATTGTCGCATTGATCAATCCCTACGAGATCATCTCGAAGAGCGCACTTCCGGCTTTCAGAGCCATGGTCTCCAAGAGACTCGCCCAGAACTACAACCTCACACAGCAGCAGGTCGCCCTCAGGCTGGGTGTGACGCAGGCGTCCGTGAGCAACTATGCGAGGAAGGCCCGCGGGACCATGCTGAACCTGGAGGTCGACCCGAACCTTGCAAGGGCCGCTGACCAGGTTGCCCAGGTGCTGTCGTCCGAGAAGCCGGACCAGAGGGAGGCCCTGAGGATGATGACCGAGGTCTGCGATTACATCAGGTTCAACCACGTGATGTGCAAGCTCCACGAGGACCTCGACCCCGAGTTCAAGACCGAGGGTTGTGCCGCCTGCGTAGGCGGCCTCACGCTGGAGAGTAGCCACATAAAGACCCGCGCGGCTGTCTGAAGGGTCGGACTTGGAAAGAAAACCAGAGTGGCTGACGGTCGTCCCCAGCCAGGGAGAGAACTACCTCCGCCTCAAGGAGCTCTTCTCAGGGCTCAGCCTCCACACAGTGTGCGAGGAGGCCCACTGCCCCAACGTGGGAGAGTGCTGGGGGGGAGGCACGGCAACGCTGATGCTAATGGGCGACATGTGCTCGCGCGCCTGCAGATTCTGCATGGTCACCCCGGGCAAGCCGAGCAAGGGTCTCGATGAACTCGAACCGGACAACGTGGCCTTTGCGCTCTCCCAGATGGACCTGAGCTACGTTGTCCTGACCTCGGTCGACAGGGACGACGTCCCTGACGGAGGCGCGTCGCACTTTGCGAAGACGATCACCAAGGTCAGGGAGTCCAGTCCCGGCATGCTGGTCGAGGTCCTCATCCCCGACTTCCAGAACGACCTGGATTCGGTCAGGAAGATAGTCGAAGCGCGGCCCGACGTGATAGCCCACAACATCGAGACGACGATGTTCCTCTCGGACAGGGTGAGGGACCCGCGGGCGAGCTACTGGCAGTCGCTCTCGGTACTCAAGACGGTCAAGAAGCTTGACCGCAGGATGTTCACTAAATCGTCGATAATGGTCGGCCTCGGCGAGCGGGAGGAGGAGGTGAGGCTCGCCATGGTGCATCTCCGCGAAGCGGGGGTGGACTTCCTGACGCTCGGACAGTACCTCAGACCCTCGGGCAGGCACCTTCCGGTGAAGGAGTACGTCAAGCCCGAGACCTTCGATGCCTACAAGAGGATGGGCGAGGAGCTGGGGTTCAGGTACGTGGCCTCGGGCCCACTCGTGAGGAGCAGCTACAGGGCCGGGGAGTTCTTCATAAGGTCCATCGTGAGGCAGACGACAGCAATCAACGAACCCCAAACCTGATATCGGAAAGTCTTATCTGGCGGGAACGACGCTTCTTCCTACGGTAACGAGCGAGCATGGAGATGCTACAGGTCGTTCGGGCCGACGGTGAATATGATGCGAAGCTAGAGCCGAACCTCAGGGACGAAGACCTCAAGAAGATGTACAGGTACATGCTTCTTGTCAGGCGCTTCAACGAGAGGATGCTCCTGCTGCAGAGACAGGGGAGGATAGGTTTCTTCATAGAGTCGACGGGCGAGGAGGCCGCTCAGGTGGGCAGTGCATTCGCGCTGGCAAGGAGCGACTGGGTCTACGAATCCTACAGGGACCCCGGGGTCTGCCTCGTCAGGGGCGTCCCACTCAAGACCCTCGTCGACCAGCTCATGGCGAACGCAGACGACCCCAACAAGGGCCGCCAGATGGGGGTCCACTGGGGCTACAGGGAGTGGAACCTGGTCAGCATCTCGAGTCCCGTCGGGTGCCGCCTCTCCCAGGCTGTCGGCACGGCGTACGCTGCCAAGTTCAAGAAGGACAACATCGTCTGCGTCACGAGCTTCGGCGACGGCGCGACGTCGCAGGGTGAGTTCCACTCGGCTATGAACTTCGCAGGGGTCTTCAAGGTCCCCGTCGTCTTCCTCTGCAAGAACAACCAGTATGCGATATCGCTCCCGGTGAGACGCCAGACGGCAAGCGCAAACATCGCGATGAAGGCGGAGGCCTACGGTTTCGAGGGTGTCCTCGTGGATGGGAACGACGTTCTGGCGTCGTACAAGGCGATGAAAGCGGCGGTCGACAAGGCCAGGTCTGGCGGAGGACCGACGCTGATAGAGGCGGTCACCTACAGGATGGGAGGGCACTCCTCGTCGGATGACCCCTCCAAGTACAGAAGCACCGAAGAGACTGAGCTTTGGAAGACGAGGGACCCGATAACGAGGTTCCGCCGGTACCTCATGAAGAAGGGGCTGCTGACCGAGAGCGAAGACAGGAGGACCCTGGAGGAGGTCGAGAACGAGCTAGTCAGCACGATAAAGGAGAGCGAGAAGGTGCCCCCGCCGACCCTCTACTCGATGTTCACGGACGTGTACGCGGAGATGCCGTGGCACATCAAGGAGGAGGCAGACGAGCTGATGGGGGAGAAGGGCCAATGACCGTGATGAACATCGTCCAGGCCGTCAACAGGACACTCCGGGACGAGATGCGGCGCAACGGCAACATGATAGTACTCGGAGAGGACGTCGGAAGGGACGGTGGGGTGTTCAGGGCGACAGAGGGACTGCTGGACGAGTTCGGGGCTGAGCGCGTGGTCGACACCCCGCTGTCCGAGGACGGCATAGTCGGGATGGCCATCGGCATGTCACTCTACGGCCTCCTTCCCGTCGCCGAGATACAGTTCATGGACTTCATCTATCCCGCCTTCAACCAGATAGTCAGCGAGCTCGCCAAGTTCCGCTACAGGTCCGGAGGTCAGTACCCCGCCCACGTCGTAATCCGCACGCCATATGGCGGCGGCGTGAAGGGTGGACACTACCATTCGCAGAGTACCGAAGCGTACTTCATACACACTCCCGGGCTGACGGTCGTGACGCCCTCCTCCCCCCACGATACCAAGGGGCTGCTGCTCTCCGCGATGAGGTCTCCAGACCCAGTAATGTTCCTCGAGCCCAAACGGCTCTACCGCACGATAAAGGAGGACGTCCCAGACGAGGAGTACCTCATACCCATAGGCAAGGCCAACGTCGTCCAGGAGGGAAGCGACATCACGCTGGTCAGCTGGGGCCCGATGGTCCAGACTTGCAAGGAGGCGCTGCCGCTCGCGGCGAAGGAGAAGATGAGCGTCGAACTCATCGACCTCAGGTCTCTGATGCCCTTCGACATACAGACGGTCATCCAGTCGGTGAAGAAGACCGGCCGCGTCGTGGTCGCCCACGAGGCGACGAAGGTCGCTGGTTTCGGCGCCGAGATCTCGGCGCAGGTCAGCGAAAGGGCAATCGACTCCCTGAAGGCGCCCATAATCAGGGTGGCCGGGTACGACACCCCCTTCCCGTACGCCCTAGAGAACAGCTACCTGCCCAAGCCCGAAAGAATTCTTAAGGCGCTTAGGAAGGCCTCGAGCTACTGAGCGCAATGGTCGAGTACGAGTTCAAGCTTCCTGACATCGGTGAGGGAGTGGCGGAGGGGGAGATTCTCAAGTGGCTCGTGAAGGAGGGAGACACCGTCAAGGAGGACGACTCGCTCGTCGAGGTCATGACAGACAAGGTCAACGTCCAGATTCCCTCTCCGAGGAACGGGAAGGTGACCCGGACACTCGTCAAGGAAGGCGACGTGGTCAAGGTCGGCCAGTCCATCCTAGTGATAGAGGTCGCCGGTGACTCGCTGCAGCCTCAGGCTCCCCCGCCGCAGACGCACCAGACCGAGATGCGGACCCCGGACGCTCCGCTACAGACGATGCAGTCGGGCGCCTCGGACAAGGTGCTCGCCACCCCGTCGACCCGCAGGCTCGCGCGCGAGCTTGGCCTCGACATTGCCCTGGTCAGGGGCACCGGACCCAGCGGAAGGGTCACCGACGAAGACGTCAGGAAGGCTGGGCAGGCGCCCTCCACACAGTCCCAGTCGTTCAACGAAGAGAGAGTCCCGCTCAGAGGAGTCCGGAAGGCGATCGCCGAGAGGATGGCCAGGTCCAGCCGGACCGTCGCACGGGTGACCCACGTCGATGAGGCTGACGTGACCGAGCTTGTCCTCCTGAGGGAGGCCTTCAGGGGAAGCGCTGAGAAGAGGGGAGTTAAACTCACGTTCCTGCCCCTCATCATAAAGGCCGTCGTCCCCGCTCTGAAGGAGTTCCCGTACGTCAACTCGAGCCTCGACGAGGAGTCCAGCGAGATCGTGCTGAAGAAGGACTACAACCTGGGGGTCGCGGCAGACACGGAACAGGGGCTCTTGGTTCCGGTGGTCAAGTCGGCAGACCGGAAGGATATATTCGAGCTCTCCTCGGAGATAGAGAGGCTCGCGGGCAAGGCAAGGTCGGGCGAGCTCAGTCTCGACGACGTACACGGCTCCACGTTCACGATAACGAACCTCGGCTCCGTCGGCGGCCTCTTCGCCACTCCGATAGTCAACTACCCGGAGGTGGCGATACTGGGCGTCCACAAGATAGAGAAACGTCCGGTCATCAGAGACGGGAAGGTGGAGGCCAGGGACATGATGTACCTGTCCCTGAGCTTCGACCACAGAGTCGTGGACGGAGCGTACGCAGCCAGGTTTCTGAACAGGGTCATCGAGACGGTCGAAGACCCGAAGAGACTCCTCTCCGAGATACTGTAGGTTCAGGCCTCGACGAGGGTCTCGGTGCTCCTCACTCCCGCCATGGAGTTTATCTCACCGGTGAGCCTCCGAATCTCCGGGTACGCGTCCGCGCTGGCGAAGGCCACCATGTCGTACCGTCCGTACGCGATGAAGACCTTGGACACTCCAACCAGGGACCTTACCTTCTTCAGAACAGCCTCTGTCTGCAGAGGGACGGTCTTGAGCAGGATGCATGCGTTCAGCGTCATCTGTCTATGCCTCCACTTCAGGCAGGGTCTCTGTGAAGACCACGCCCGACAGCCGGTTCGCCTTCAGGATGGCGTGGGCGAGCGTCTTGCCGCTGGACGCCTCCATGTCGACCACGATGTCGTACCTTCCCAGCACGGAGAACGCTTTCTTGACCTCCGGTATCTGCTTCAGGTTCTTCGCGACCGCGTCGAACTTGCCGCGTTCTGCGCGAATGAGCACGCAAGCGGATATCATGACGGCTGAGAGCCCTCCGTATCTATTAAGTCATTCCGGACGGTTCAGGTTATCTGCTCGCCGGGCCACATTATTCCCCTGAGCTTCTTCCCGACCTTCTCGATCTGATGCGAGTCGAGCTCAGACATGTACTTCCCGAAGGCCTTCTCGCCCTCCTTCTCATAGGCGTTCACCCACTCCTTCGCGAAGGTGCCGTCCTGGATCTCCTTCAGGACCTTCTTCATCTCCTTCTTCGTGTGCTCGTCGATGGCGCGCCTGCCCCTCGTCAGTCCTCCGTATCTCGCCGTCTCGCTGACCCTCCTGTACATGCCGGCTATGCCGTACCGCTGGATCAGGTCCACGATGAGCTTGAGCTCGTGCAGGCACTCGAAGTAGGCTCCCTCGGGGCTGTAGCCCGCCTCCACCAAAACCTCGAATGCGTTCTTGATCATCATCTCCGAGCCCCCGCAGAGGTCCACCTGCTCGCCGAACCAGTCGGTCTCGACCTCCTCCCTGAAAGTGGTCTCCAGAATCCCCGCCCTGGAGCACCCGGTGCCCTTGGCCATCCCGAGGATCCGGTCCCAGGCCTTCCCGGAGTAGTCCTTCTCGACGGCGACGAGCGCTGGAGTGCCGAAGTTCTGCAGGTACAGCTCGCGGACTCTCTGGCCAGGTGCCTTCGGGGCGAGCATTATCACGTCGGTCGTCTTCGACGGGACTATCCACTTCCAGTGGATCGCCGCGCCGTGCGAGAAAGAGATTGCTGCGCCCTTCTGCAGGTTCGGCGCGATCTCCTTCTTGTAGACGCTCGCCTGCTGCATGTCGGGCACCAGTATGTGAACGATGTCGGCCTCCTTCACCGCGTCGGCCACGGGCATGACCTTGTGGCCCTCCTTCTTGGCCTTGCTCCAGCTCTTCCCCCCCTCCCTGAGACCGACCACGACCTTAAGGCCGGAATCCCTCATGTTGCTCGATTGAGCAGCGCCCTGTATCCCGTATCCCAGGACTGCGATTGTCTGTCCCTTCAGCGGAGCGAGGCTGAGCTGGTCGTCATGCCACATTCTTACCATAACTGGTTCGAGCCGCCGTTCGACCGTCCCGCCGATATAAGCTTAGGCCGCTCGGCCTGCAGTTGGCTTATAAGGACGCGAATCCCAGAACCCGCCCAGATTCGAATGTCCGGAACCGTGCAGAACCGACTGACAGCGGGGGTCGAAAGGGCGCCGCAGCGCGCGATGCTCAGGGCGATAGGTCTCACCGACGATGACCTGGAACGTCCGATAATCGGGATCGCAAACACGTGGGTGGAGGCCCAGCCCTGCAACTACCATCTTCGCGAGGTCGCCCAGAGGGTGAAGCAGGGAGTCAGGGATGCGGGCGGTACGCCTCTGGAGTTCAACACGGTAGCCGTGAACGACGCCATGGCGATGGGCCACGAAGGGATGAAGGCTTCTCTGATCAGCAGGGAGGTCATCGCCGACTCGATGGAGCTGGGAGCCGTCGGCTACCAGTTCGATGCACTCGTGACGATAGGTGGGTGCGACAAGACCCAGCCGGCCTCCGTGATGGCCATGGCGCGCACGAACCTGCCCAGCATCTACCTCTACGGCGGGAGCATACCGCCCGGGGAATGGAACGGCAAGCAGGTGACGATCCAGGATGTATTCGAGGCGGCCGGGGCCGTGTCTAGGGGGACCATGACGGTCCAGCAGCTGCGCGAGCTCGAATGCGTCGCGTGCCCGACGTACGGCGCGTGCGGAGGGATGTTCACAGCGAACACGATGTCCTCGGCCATCGAGGCGCTCGGCCTGACCGTGCCGAACTGCGCGGCTCCCGTCGCGCCGAGCGAGCTCAGGATGCAGATCGCATACGACACGGGAAGGGCGGTGATGAAGGTGCTCCACTCGAACACGAGGCCGAGGGACATCATGACCAGGCAGGCGTTCGAGAACGCAATCTCGGTCGTGGCCGCGATGGGCGGTTCGACCAACGCCGTGCTGCACATGCTGGCCTTTGCGTACGAGGCGGGGGTCAAGCTAGACCTCGATGACATAGAGAGGATCGGCGCGAGGGTCCCCGAGCTCGCGGACCTCAAACCGGCGGGCAAGTATGTGATGGCCGACGTGGCCAGGATAGGCGGCGTGCCCGTGGTGCTGAAGCTGTTGCAGGATGCCGGAATCCTCCACCGAGAAGCCAGGACGGTTACGGGCGAGACTATCGGAGACCGCCTCGAGGGCGTCAGCTATCCCGCTGGACAGGACGTCGTCCACAATCTGAGCAACCCCGTGAGAACGACAGGCGGGTTCGCGATCCTGCGCGGCAACCTGGCGCCGGACGGGGCCGTCCTGAAGACGACGGGAGCGTCGCGGTCGGAACACAGGGGACCTGCGAGGGTCTTCGACAGGGAGGAGGACGCCTATCACGCGATAGTCGCCAAGAAGATAGTCCCGGGCGACGTGGTCATAGTCAGGTACGAGGGACCAAAGGGAGGGCCCGGGATGCGCGAGATGCTAGCGGTCACCGCTGCGATAGTGGGACAGGGGATGAAGGACTCGGTGGCTCTCATCACCGATGGAAGGTTCTCTGGCGCCTCGCACGGGTTCATGATAGGGCACACTTCGCCGGAGGCGATGGTGGGGGGGCCGCTGGCTCTCGTCAAGGAGGGTGACACCATCCACATCGACATCAACAGGAGGACGATGACGCTCGAGATATCGAACGAGGAGATGGAGGCGAGAAGGAAGAGCTGGAGGGCCCCTCCGCCCAATTACACGCGCGGCGTGTTCGCCAAGTACGCCAAGCTCGTCAGTTCGGCGTCCAAGGGGGCGGTCTGCACAGTGGACGGCACCTGAGTGGACCGTCAACGTTATGTGTAGGCGCGGAACGCACGGTTCGAGCGTTTCCTAGGTGACCGAAGCCAGCGTTTTCGAACTTTTCTCTCCGCCTCTTACGAAGGCGCTGATTGAGAAGGGCTTCGTCTCGCCCACGGACCCCCAGATGAGGCTCTCTCCAATAGTCATGAGCGGGAAGAACGCTCTCCTGATGGCCCCCACAGGGACGGGCAAGACAGAGGCGGCCTTTCTTCCAATACTCGACAGCATGATCAGGAACGAGCTGGCGAGGACGAGGGGGATCAAGCTGCTCTACATCACGCCGCTGAAGGCGCTGAACCGGGACATGCTTGAGAGAATGAAGTGGTGGTGCAAGAGGTTCGACGTCAGGCTTGGAGTGCGGCACGGCGATACCACAAACCAGGAGAGGGCGGGACAGAGCATGGCGCCCCCCGACATCATGATAACGACGCCAGAGACTCTCCAGGCCATGCTCACTGGGAGGAGGATAAGGGAGAGCCTCACAGCGCTCCGATGGGTCGTGATAGACGAGGTTCACGAGCTCGCGGAGGACAAGCGAGGCAGCCAGCTCTCTCTCGCCCTCGAGCGACTCAAGAGGATAGTCGGTAAGAACTTCCAGATAATCGGACTCTCCGCGACGGTCGGCTCTCCAGAGACGATAGCCAAGTTCCTCGTCGGTCACGGGTCAGACTGCGAGGTCGTAAGGGTGCCCGTGGAGAAGAGCCTAGAGCTGCAGGTCACGCGCCCGGAGGCGACCGAGGACGACAAGGTGTTCGCCGAGACGATCTTCACGTTCCCCGAGGTCGCAGCGAGGCTGCGGCTGATTCGCGATACCGTCGAGAAGTACAGGTCGGTCCTGATATTCACGAACACCCGGAGCGAGGCCGAGGCGCTTGCGAACAGGTTCAGGGTCTGGGACTCGAAGCTGCCGATCGGGATCCACCACAGCTCGCTCTCGAGAGCCACCAGGGAGGCGGTGGAGAGGAACCTGAGGGAGGGCAAGCTCTCAGGGGTGATCGCAACGAGCAGTCTCGAGTTGGGCATCGACATCGGGTTCCTCGACTACGTCATCCAGTACAACTCGCCAAGGCAGGTCTCGAGGCTCATCCAGAGGGTCGGCCGGAGCGGTCACAGGATAGGGCAGACGTCGAAGGGCCTCATAATAACGCAGGACTCTGACGACACGCTGGAGGCGATGGTCCTGTGCAGGAGGTCGGTGCAGGGCCAGCTCGAGCCGCTGGTCCCCTTCAAGAACGCCAGCGACGCGGCAATCCACCAGATAGCCGGGCTGCTCGTAGAGACCAACTCGTGGAAGCTGGAGGACATGTACAAGCTCATGAGGGGCGCCTATCCCTACTCGACCCTGAGCATCGAGAGCCTGAAGACCCTGCTCGGGTACATGCGAGACAGGTATCCGAAGCTCCTCCAGTTCACGGAGAGCGACAACATAGTGAAGCGCGCGAGGGACTTCAAGCCGCTCTTCGACTACTACTTCGAGAACCTGTCTATGATTCCCGACGAGAAGCAGTACATCGTAATCGGCGAGGCGGACAGGCCGGTGGGTGTGCTCGACGAGGCCTTCGTCTCCGAGTACGGCCAGGTTGGGGTCAAGTTCGTCGAGGCGGGGCGCTGCTGGAAGATACTCGAAATATACGAGAACAGGGTGTACGTGGCCCCCGAAGAAGACCCGACCGGCGCAGTCCCGAGCTGGGTGGGTGACGAGATACCCGTCCCTCTCGACGTCGCCGTGGAGGTGGGGCAGATCCGCCGCGAGTACGCCGAGAGCCTGGAGAAGGACCGGTCGGGGAGGTACGTGGAAGACCTGTGCCGGAGATATCCGATCGATGCCCACGCCGCGACCGAGTCACTGCGGGAGGTCCTGGAGCAGCATTCGCAGAAGCTGCCGATTCCGTCGGATAGGCTGATCACGGTCGAGAGATGGGACAAGTACGTGATCGTCCAGTCGTCGTTCGGGCATAAGGTCAACAGGGTCCTGGCCCGTGTTATCGCACACCTCGTCTCGGAGCGGCTCGGACAGTCTGTGGCCGTGCACCAGGACCCGTACAGGATCATCCTCGAAGTCGAGGCATCCACGGCGCTGGTGAAGACAACGCTCGAGGGCCTGGTGGACAAGGACGTCGGCGAGCTGGCGCGGACCGCCGTGGAGCGGTCCGGGATATTCAAGCGGAGGTTGATCCACGTCGGCAAGAAATGCGGAGCCATAGCGAAGACCGCTGACTACGCTAGCATCTCCATCTCGGGGCTCATGGAGGCGCTGAGAGGCACTCCAGTCTACGAAGAGGCGATAGGCGTCATATTTCACGACGACTTCGACGTCGAGGCCACGCGCGGTGTCCTTGCGAAGGTAAAGCAGGGAGAGGTCCGCGTCGAGGTTATTGAAGCCGAGGGGATCAGCCCCCTCGCGAGGATAGGTGTGGAGGAGGTCAGCAGGAGGGGAGAGATCGTCTCCCCGGAGAGGCTCAGGGCGATCATCAGGCAGTCCACCGGAGCGCGCGTCTCGGACAGCTTCCTGGTGGCCTGCTGCATCAACTGCTGGGACTACATCGAGCTCAAGCGGGTCGGCAACATCGTACCGGGAAAGTGCCCGCGTTGCGGCAGCGAGCTAGTGGGCTACTCCACAGAGTCTTACGAGACCATCTTCAGTCTCGCGCTCAAGGCGAGGAGCCGGTCGGAGCTTCGCGGGAAGAACGCCAAGCTCATCGAGACGTTGAGAAGGAGCTCACAGCTCGTGAAGGAGTTCGGGACAGATGCCCTCTACCTCGTGGCCGGGAGGGGTATCAGGCTCGCGGAGGTCGGCAGTCTGATGTCGAGGATGAAGAGCGAGGGTGGGGACATTATCGACTACGTCATCGAAGGCGAGAGAGAAGCGCTGAAGAGACGGTACTTTGCTTCCTAGTCCGTCAGCGGGCCGCATGCGACCGCACCCTGGCCATCGCGTCCTCCGCCTCGAGCTCGTACTGCATCGAGCTCACCAGGAAGTCCACGCCGCGCTTCGCTGACAGCGACCTTATCAGGTCCCTCTCGGTCACGAGCGCCATCCTCTCCGCTGCGAGACCGCTCACGGCCAGCCCGCCGACCCCGAACGTCGCCATCAGGTTGGCCGCGACCCGAACGTCGTCCTCTCTGTCTATCGTGATCACGTCGGCGGTCATCGACTCCGAGACACGTCTATCGAAGCTGGAGCGGCTGCTGCCGTCTCCGACCATCCTCACCGTGTACCTCAGGACGTCCTTGTTGGTCAACACCCCAATCAGTGAGTCGCCCGGACCCACGACAGGCAGCCTCCTGACCCTGTGCTCCGACATCAGCCGGACGGCCTCTGCCAGTGGGGCTCCGGGGTCAACGGTCGTGACGTTGCTGCTCATAATCTCTGATACAGGGACGTTCAGCGGCGAGGAGCTCGTCCCCATCAGGCTGACCAGGTCTCTGAGCGTGATTATCCCTTCCACCACCCCGGTGATGCTCACCACAGGGATGGCGCCGACATTATAGAACGAGAACTTCTTGATGACCTCCTTCAGTCCGTCCCCGGGCTCCACGGCTATTGGCTGGCCCGTCATTATCCTCTCGACCGGGATTTCAAGGGACTTTCTCACTTCATCTGCCGACGTAGACGCCTGAAGCGTGAGGTTGAGCGAGTCGATGATATCCTGCACGGAGAGGATCCCCAGTATCTTCCCCGACTCCGACAGGACAGGCAGATGTCTGAAGTTCCTATTCTTCATCAGTACGGCCGCGTTGAGAACCGTCTCCTTGGTGGTAACGCTCACCGTCTGCCTGGAGAAAAGCCACCAAATGTCAGAAGTCTTCTCGGGCATCGCTGGATACTACTCCTCGACCTGGGCCTCTTGCGGCGGTACAAGTAGTTCGTTCTTCTCGTCCTTCGTCCTGATTATCGTGAACTTCGAATCCAGGATGGTCTGTAGCGTCGAGTCTGGAAGCGAGAAAGACTCGCAGAACTGCCTTAGCCTGTCTCCGACCATGGCGAGGTCTTCCTGGTTCAGCGTTCTGGACTCTACGACCAGCGACTTGGTGTACTTGGTCGTGAAGAAGATCGTCAGGACCCTGATCAGCAGGGGCTCTGGTAGCGTACTGGCGAGAAGCTGCGGGCTGGGGTACTTCACTCTCGAGACACGCTCGTAGGCCTCCTTAGAGAGGGAACCGTCCAGAGTCTGCGCATGGAGATAGCGCAGGAGGTCCTCCCGCTGCGGAAGGAGCCCTAGCTGGTGCTCCTCGAGCCCTCCCCTGATGTATATCCTTCCGCCGACCATGCCGGTGCCGATGTAGTTTCGCGCGGGCTTCTGCGAGCCGGCCAGGTTGAGCACCATGACAACGCCTCCCGCCATGTACTCGCCGAGATAGTCGTCCGCCGTCTCACCGACGACCAAGAACGGTCGCTCCTTCGCGTACTCCCTCATCTGTATCGCCGCTCTGTTGCCCACCGTGCCACGGACGAATATCGTACCACCCTGCATGGCCTGCCCGACGACGTCGCGACAGTTGCCGTGCACGACCACCGAGCCGGCGTGCATCGTATCGGCCAGGTCGTCGGCTACGTTGCCGAAGACCTCGAACGAGGCTCCGTCGTTAAGGTTGGCAAGACAGTTGCCGGGGAAGCCCGAGACGACGACCTTGAACGGCCCGGAGCTGCCGTCAGACCGGGTCGAGATCCCGATTCCCAGATACCTCTGACCGGTACAGTTCTCTACAACGACACCCGAGGCCTTCTGCGCGCAAGCGGAGAAGATGAATTCATTGAGCTCCCTGAACTCCTTGCCAGTAGCGTCGATCCTCGAAAATCCGGGAAGCGGGGGCGCCGCGATGTTGTCCCCCAGGGCCCTGCTCTGCGTCCCGGTGTTCCGCTCGGTGCCCGTCTCGACGAGTCCTTCCCGCAGCGACGCTATAAAGAAAGCTCCGGGCTCGGGAGTCCATATCTTCGCCTTCTTCGATTGGTTCCTGATCTGGTTCTCTTCGCTCGCGACATAGAAGTAGTTCTCGTCTTCTCCGAAGAGGAGGGGACGGAACTTCGACCTGTCGGTGAGGGCGATGAGGTACGTGTCCCTGCCGTCGGCGTAACCCGCCACGACGGCGAACGGACCGTCGAGCCTCGCCCCGCGGTACCGGTAGAGGAGCGCCCTCATCTCCTTCGAGATGTTCCGTTCGAACGGATTGGTGAGCACGGTCGCAGCCTCGCGTATCTGCAGGCCCTCGACCCTGATGAGGTGGTCGAGCAGCCTCGCGATGACCTCGCTGTCGGTGCCCACGTGGCTCCTTATGCCCCACGAGTTGAGCAGCTCCATGTTCGACCCGTATGAGCTGATGTCCCCGTTGTGGACGATCGCCGTGTTCATCGAGGCGAACGGATGCGACCAGATGGGAAGCGACCCGGGCGAGTTGGTGGGCTGCCTCGTGTGTGCTATCCACATGTCGGCGCCGCCCCGGTCACCTTCGAGGCCCCACATCTTGGCCACCTCGGCCGGGTAGCCCACCTCCTTGTAGACGGTGACGTACCTCCCGAATGAGAATATCCGACCCTCGAAGGTCTGGTCGAAGAGGTGGGCATTGATAGAGTCCACCGCGGCCTCCATGGCAGAATCGCGCTCCGTCCCGGCGCTGACGGCCGCCTCCCAGACCGAGAGGTCCTTCCTCCTCGCGTCCACGACGCGCATGTTCTGGCTCTCTACTGGGCCCACCCTTTCCCTGAGCGTGGAGGCGATCTCCTCGGCCGCCTTCGGGCCGGTCACGAACGCCTGGACCCTGTATGGCGCGGCGCCCGAGTCGCCAGAGGTCCTGAACGCGGCATATCCCGCGCCGAGGTCGCTGCCCCGGTACTTGATGCATGAGATACCGCTAACGGCCATCCGGTCCGTGATCAGCGGAGCGTCGACCTTCCTCAGCATCCCGAAGACGCCGCAGCCATCCTTGACCACGGGATGGCCGAACCTCCTGTCGAACGCGATGTCGCCGACGTCCAACTCAAGCAGCTCCTGCGGGTTTGACCCCGAGTTCTATTCTCGACGACGGGTCCAGGTCGATCGACCTCAGAAGCTCGCGGTTACCGGTGAGCGTGGAGTTGATGTTGCTGATCCCAGCGGCTCCAGCCAGGAGCTTGATGTCCTTCTGCGTCGCGGCTATGAAGTTCTCCAGCCTCTGAGACGCCCTCGCGTCTAGGACCATCTCCCTGTCATCCTCCTCGACACCTATCGCGAGCAGGGCGGCCTTGCCGAATCCTACGGAATCCGCTCCCAGGGCTACCATCTTGAAGACGTCATCAGAGCCGCGGATACTGTTCGCTTCTGCCATCACGTTGAGCCTGCCCCGCAACCTCTGCTGTTTCAACTCCCGGTCGAGCAGCGACACCGCCGCCTCCACCTGCATGTCCGACTCAGGCTCATCCTCGTCCAGTATTACGCCCGAGAAGCCCTCCATCCTCGGAGCGTTCCTAACAACCTGTACTATGGCATCCCATGAGCTGGGAGCGCGCACCAGCAACCTGGCTCCACCCGCGAGATTTTTCGTCTGCTGGACGCGTGCAGGGTCGGCGAGGTACCAGCCGAGCCGGACTGAGCGGACGCCACCCTTGAGGCCGCTTTCGATGTCTGTGATGAGCCTCTCGCCGTATGGTTCGAGCGCCGCGCCCCCCGCTTTGTCGACGTCGAGCAGCAGACCCATCGAGTTCGCCGCCTTGGCGAACATCTCCACTATGCTCTCGGGAGCGTTCGCCGGGAGGTGCGTGAAGAAGAACGGGGAGGACATCCTTAGGTCGGGCCCCCCCACGTAGCTCGAGATTTCAATCTCCTCTCTGTAGGGGTCTATGCTAGGCCTCGTCACCTGCGCGCCATCGGAGACCAGCCAGTCGGTCAGTCGGACCGGCTCCTCGACGAAGGGGGGATTGTTGGTTCCCATGCTGGAGATCTCAGATTCAGCGGGATACTTGCCCGTGGTTCCCGCCATGTCCCTGAGGATTCCGACGCGGTATGAGGACCACAATCTCTGACTCTTGATCGGGAGCGTGCGTCCCCGTATGTCGGACCTGCCGCCCGAAGACGGAGCGTCGAAACCGAGTATCGACGCAGTCTCCTCGTTGAGTGAGCGATGGTAGAGGAGGTCTCTCCTGCCGCGAAGGTCGGCTATGTCGGCGATGTCCATCCTTTCCATCAGAATCTTCATCTCGTCCGTCCATCCGTTTATGAGGTTGACCAGCCAGCGGATCGATTGCTGCAGCGAGAGCGACCTCACCTGGTTCGGCGCAATCTTGTTCGTCAGGACAGCCGGGCAGTAGCCGATGTGGCACTTGTGGACCATGAGGCATCCGAGCGCCATCAGGGTGGCCGTTCCGAGGCTCGTGATGTCTGCGCCCAATGCCATGAGCTTGAGCGAGTCTTCGGGCGTGCTGACCCGCCCGGCTGCGATCACCGTGAACCGGTCCCTGAACCCTTCCTTCTTCAGTATGGTGTCCACAGACGCGGTGGCCAGCTCTATCGGGATTCCCACGTTGTCCTTGACCACGGAAGGAGCCGCCCCCGTTCCCGCGCCCGCCCCGTCGATGATTATTCCGGCAGCCCCCATCCTCGCTATCCCCGAAGCAATGTACGGTATGTAGTTCGTCGCCCCCACCTTCACGAACACGGGCTTCTTCGTGGCTTCCTTCAGACCGAGGATCCTCTGTCCCAGGTCTTCAATCGAATAGATGTCGTGGTGGGGAGCCGGCGAGATGGCATCTTTACCGACGGGTATCCTTCTCGTCTCGGATATCGGCTCGGTTACCTTCACTCCAGGAAGGTGCCCGCCGATCCCGGGCTTCGCTCCCTGGCCTATCTTGATGACGACCGCCTGTCCCGCCATGAGTGAAGAGATCGTCACTCCAAAGCGCGCTGACGCCCACTGGACCGTGATGCGGGAGCAATCCGCGACCTCCTTCAGCAGCCCTCCCTCGCCCGTCCCTGCGAGCACGCCGGTAGCGTCGGCCGCCTTTGCGATCGCGATGTTGGGTATGCCCGAGAGAGCCCCGAACGACATGTCTCCGAGATAGAGAGGAGAGGAGAGCTCGACCGGCGAACCAGGGTAAAGCGGCAAGCTGGTCCGCTTCACCTTGCTGCTGGTGGTAGAATGCACTTCCTTCAGGAAGAGCTTGTCGAGGACCCTGCTGGTCCGCTCCGCCTCAGGGATGAACGGCTCGAACGTCGCGTGTCCCGTCGTGGCCATCTGCCTGATGTGCTGAATCTTCCATTTCGTCCAGAATTCCTTCGACCTAGCGGGTGGAATGGGGAGGTAGGAAGTTACCTCAATCGAACGACCCCTGCTCATGTTGTCGACCCTGGACACTACTTTTGGGTCGCTTCCGGTCGGATTTAAGATGATAGGTGGGCTACTTCTGCAGGGTGTCTCTCGAGAGGATTATCGTCATCAGTGACTTCTCGTCGACCTCCGCTCTCGTCCGCCAGCCGATGCGCAGGAGCGACTTGTCATCCTGGTCCAGGTATCCGCGCTTTATGAAACGGTCCAGCGAATAGTCCACCCTCCACCTCGGGAACTTTTCCCTCAGGAACCTCTCGAGCTCTTTCCTTCCCACCCTCCCCTGCTTCGAGTTCACCATGGCGACCGACGCTGCGAGCACTGCAAGGTCGTCTATCCGGAAGCCTGCGGTCTCCGCCTCGCTCAGGGTCGGCGATTCTCTGAACCGGAGGAGGTACCGGGTGGAGTCGTCGGTGCCCTCTATCCCGGGGACCTCGTGGACCTCGAGACCGAGAGACCTGAGGTCGGTGGAGAGCACCTCGAGTATGGTCTTGTAATCCTTGCCGAGGTGCCTCTTCATCTCCCAGCCCTTGACGCCTGGGTTCCTCCCTCTCTGCAGAATCAGAATCTGGAGCGCCTTCCTCATCTTCCTCTCCAGGAGGGCCCTCTCTCCGTCGTTCGTTCCTGTGCTCATGTTACTTCTATCGCCACGGACTTCGTCTCCGAACCAGGCTTCCCCACAACTGGAGAGATGAATATCTTCTCGGTGAGAGGGTCAGTCCGTATAGTCGCCCTGCCTTCAGTGACTATGAACGCCGTCAGGTAGGCGCGCACCGCCTTCTCTTCGAAGGTCTTGGCTTCGATGAACGACCTGTAGTCCATCTCCGTGTCCCCTGCCTTCTGGACCAGCTCGTCGTCCAACTTCTGCAGCCGGGTCTCGAACTGCTCCTTCGTGAAGATGTTCAGCGACTGGAGCTCTTCAAAGTCCATCGGGCCGGCCACGGTTCCATAGTTCCCGAACTCGTTGCGGAACCGCTCGGACATGGGGACCAGGTCGCGCCAGTAGACGAACGCCTTCTCCAGCCCCTTGGCGGTGAGCTGATCGACCTGAGCAATCGGGTGCCAGCACTTTACGAAACTGTTGGCCAGGTCTTCGCGGGAGAGCAGCCTGATCTTCAGTTCAAGCAGGAGCGGGTCGATATAGAGCGACGAGGCCCTGTGCTTTATCCACTGGTCCTGCAGCTTCACTATGGCGACGAGCTGCTGCATCGCCTCAGAATCCATCAGCATGACGTCAATCAGCTTCCAGTCGGGCAGGTGCTTCTTGAGCGTCTGGAGCTTCTCCCTGATGTCGACCTGGAACGGGTCGACGCTCGACGACTGGACGCTCCGGCAGAGCTCTATGAGCCGGAGGATGTCCTCGAGCTTCTTATCCTGCCTTTCCGGCAAACTCCCTGACCTCGGAGGCTCCGTGCACCGACTGCACCGTGATCACGTGCGCAGACTTGTCGATGACAGAGATTATCGAAGGGGTGATGACGATGTGCTGTGAGCTCTGGTTCACGCGGGATTGCGCGAGAATCATCTTGAAGATGGCTTCTCTATTCTTTGGGTCCATGTGTATATCGAACTCGTCCATGGCTCGCATCGGGGATATGATGCGGCTCTGCAGCGAGAGGATGAACGCGACCAGTGCGACGGACCTCTCACCGCCGCTCTGAGTGTAAGGGTCGAGTACCGAAGGCGGGGCGCCCTTGTAGCCCACGAGAAGCTGCAGGCCCGTGTCTTCGATCCCGCTCCCCTCCTCTAGGCGGATGGCCCCGAGTGCGCCGACGGTCGCGAGGACCTGCTGGTAGACCGGGGTTATCTCCTCGATCAGCCCGACCACCGCGCTCCTCCACGCCTTCTTGCGCTCCTCCAGCTCCTTCAGCATCAGGACCCTGTTGTCCTGGAGCTGCTTCAGCTTGTCTTTCAAGCCCTCGATGTTCCCGACGTAGTCCTTGTAGATCCGCTCGGCGTCCTCGGGGAGGTCCTGCAGCTTCTGGAGCTGCGCCGAGACGAGCTTCATCTCCTCCGAGACCTCGTAGGGTTGCCGCTCCGTGACGATTCTATCCCCCACCCTTTCGAGGTCGGTCTTCAGGGCATCGAGCTCGCCCAGGACCTCCTTCTCCGAGCGCTCCAGCTCCCTGATCTCAGACTCTGTGAGCTTTATGCGGTATCCCAGCACCTCGAACTTCACCCTCTGCGTGATGTACTCGTCGGTGACCTTTTTGATCGACTCATCGACCGCGCCGAGCTCCGCCTGCAGCGAAGATACCTCCCTGTCGAGCTCCGCTTTCTTGCGCGTCGCCTCCTCGGACTCGCGCTTTGACTTTTGGGAAGAAAAGTCCAGGAACTCCTGGAGGTGCTTCTGCTTCTTCTGGTCCACGGAGGTCTTCAGCGAAGCGATGTCCTCGCGCAGGCTCTCCAGCTCGTCGCGGAGTCTCTCCATGGCCCGTCTCGCTCCCTCGTCGGTGGACCGCTCTCTCTCGGCTCGCACGACCGCGCCGTAGAGCTTGCCGAGCTCCACCTGCTTCTCCAGCAGGGACTTGTGGAGCGACTCCGAATCGGTCCCCGACCGCTTCTGCTGGTCCTCGAGGTCGTCGAGGTGCTCCTGCTTGGCGGCGAGCTTCTCGCGCACGGAACGGAGCGACTTGGACAGCTTGCCCTCCTGCGCCCAGAGCAGTTCCCTTTCGAGCAGCGCCCTGTGCTCCTGCAGGTTCTTCTTCTCGAGGAACCTCTCGTACACCTGCTTCCAGTACTCTATGGTCTGATTAGCGTTGTCGATGAGCTGGACGAGCGACCCTTCCTCGCTCGTGAGGCTCTTGAGGTCGTTCTCGGACCGGAATATCCTCTCACGGTACTCCCTGAAGCCGACCGCCTCTTCGACCATCGTGAGCCTCTGCTGGGCGGAGATCGCACCCAGTTCCTCGATCATCCCCTGGTGCATGATGATAAGCAGGTTGTCGGGGTTGATCCCGAACTCCCTGAGGAGCCTGACCACCTCGCTCTTGTCTATCTCGCGATAGTCAGCCTCGTACCAGTATGAGCCGTCCCTGCGAAGATAGCGTGAAAGCATGAAAGTGTCCGACTTGGAGTAGGGAATCGGCCTGGACCCCTTCCTCTCCCTGTTGTCGAAGATCAGCGAGACGCGGGCTATGTCCTTGCCCCGCCTGATGAGGTCGCTGAGCTTCCTTGACCGCTCCGTGTAGGCCTGGCCGAACGCCACCGAGATGGCCAGCAGTATCGATGACTTGCCGGCGCCGTTGGGGCCGACGACGAGGTTCAGTCCCTCCTTCATCGGTATCCTGGCGTACTCGTAGCTCATGAAATTCTCAAGGATAATCTCCTTGATTGGAGGAGAATAGGTCCTCTCGCGCACCGAGAGTTCCTCCACTGGCTTCGACAAGACTTTGGAACGGGAAGCTTCAAGGTATTTTAGCGCTGCGGTGGTTTCGGCCGGCAAGCGCGATTAACTTTTACCTTAGTGTTGTTCGCGCTATGCGTCTTGGTGTTAGCGGCAAAGATATTCGTGGTGAGAGAGGAGAACGACCTTCCCCTGCTCGCCACGAAACTGAAGAACTTCAGGCTCGAACAGGACTTGAGCGTAGAGGACCAGGGCTTCAACCTCGTCTCAGAGATATCGGACCTGGAGATAGCGAAGGACTCGCTGTCCGGAACCTTCTCGTTCGACACCGTCTTCACGGTAAACCAGAGGGGGAAGCCCATGCCGATGACGAGGACCTATCAGGCCCCCTTCTCCTTCGACCTCTTCGAAAAGAGTCTCTACCTGACGGTCTTCGAGAAGAAGAGCAGAGCGAACGGCGTCGCCAACGAGATGAGCAAGGCGCTCTTCATGAGCCTGGGGCAGATCGTCGAGGCCAGGATCCAGCCAGACGTGCTCAAGCGCTTCCACGAGGAGAACTTCGACAACACCAAGGTCATATTCTTCGACGGCGTCGACCTTCCGAACATAAGCAAGCTCTCCCTGTACGGTGAGGTGCTCGGCAACACGACGCTCTACAACGACTACCTCACCCACGGTCAGCTCTGGTACATCGTCTTCCAGGCCAGGAAGCAGGGTTACACCATCGGGCTCACGCGCAGCTGCATCGTGACGTCGTTCAGCAGGGTGGACCTTCCCGACTTCAAGGCGTTCATAAAGCGCGAGATCTTCCCGCTCATCGGCTGAACGCAGGGCTGGTGGAACGGTAATTAGGCTCCGCCCGGACCACGCTCCATCTTGCTGAAGGTCGTGCCGGGAGAGGCGGCCCTGATATTCAAGGACGGGGAGGACTCGACGATCCTGGTTTCTGACCTTCACCTCGGGCTCGAGAAGGAGATGGCCGCCAAGGGGTTCAGGATTCCCCCCTACTCGATGAAGATCATGGACAGGATCAACTCGGTCGCGGAAAAGTACGCGGCGAACCGGATAGTGGTGCTAGGGGACGTGAAGCACTCTATTGGTAAGGTCGAGGACATCGACTGGAGCGTCCTGCCCTGGTTCTTCGACACCCTGCTCGACGTCTTCGCGTCCGTGGAGGTGGTGCCCGGAAACCACGACGGCGGCATCAAGACGCTGCTTCCGAGCAGGGTCAAGCTGCACCAGTCTTCGGGGACGGTCCTGGGCTCCGGCGAGAAGGTGGGCGTGACTCACGGGCACTCTTGGCCCTCCCGGGAAGTGATCGCCTGCGGCAGGATGGTCATCGGACATTCGCACTTCAGGTACGAGATGAGGGACAGGTTCGGCTCCAGGACCAAGGAAGCGGTCTGGCTCTTCGCGCCCTACGACAAGGCCGAGCTGCTCCGCAGGGCCGGCGCCCAGCAGGGAGAGAAGGGTGAAGGGGAACTCATCGTCATGCCGCCGTTCAACAACCTGGTGGGCGGGCAGGCGATAAACGCCAAGGGAGGCTTCGACTTCGGTCCGGTGCTTTCGTCGGGGGCGGTCGACGTCAAGGACGCCGATATCTTCCTCCTCGACGGCACCAGGGTGTGAGGGGCTAGGCCCGGTGGGGGACTGATTTCTGGATGAGCCGGTCCAGCGCCGTTTCGCCGACCGCGCCGATGGCGGCGTCTACGGGTCTCCCATCCCTGAAGACCATGAACGTGGGGATCGACTGGACATCGTAACGGGTCGCCAGGGAAGGCTCCTCGTCGACGTTGAGCTTCCCGAAGACCACCCTGTCGCCATACTTCGCGGCCAGCCTCTCGACGACGGGCTCCATCGTCCTGCAGGGTCCACACCAGACGGCCCAAAAGTCCACGAAGACCGTCTTGCCGCCCTTCATGTAGCTGTCGAAGTCCGAGGTGGTCAGGTTAACAATTCGACCGCGTCCGGAGTTAGCCTGCATCGCCATCCGCTTCATCTTCTCGTCGTATATCTTGCTAAGTTCTGGATCAGACAACGGTTTGTTCGGTGAGCGGAAAAGCGTATTTTAAGATTCTTCGACATCCAGGCGTTTGGCGGCTAGTCGCGACGAATTTGTCGGGTCGATTTCCCGGAGGCTGAGTCGGGAAGAGCCCATGCCTCGCGTGCCCTCCGAAACGGCGGCGGTGGCCGTGATACTGGCGGGGTCGGCGGAGGGCCGAAAGGTGTTGCTGATGCGCAGGCCGGAGAGGGAGGACGACCCCTGGTCAGGACAGGTGGCCCTCCCCGGAGGTAGAGTGCAGACGGGAGACGGGAGCTTCGAGCAGACGGCGATCCGCGAGACGCGAGAGGAGGTGGGGATAGACCTCCGTGACAGCATGTTCTTGGGCTATCTCGGACGGTTCCGGGCGAGGACGAGGGGGATCTGGGTGGTCCCATCGATATTCGTCTCCGATGACGTCCTTTCCGTGAATGCCGGACCTGAGGTCGCCTCCTACAGGTGGATACCGCTGCACCAGGTCATCGACCGAACGAACCGTTCGACGTACAGGCTGCAACGGGGAGGCGGCCGACGATCTCCAGCGTTCGTCATCGGAGATTACGTAGTCTGGGGGCTGACGGAGAGGATACTTTCGGCCCTGACGGGGCACACCGGGGCCTAGGCCGCCGGGACAAGCGTCTGCTGCTTCTTCTGCGCGCGAGAACGCTTCACCTCGCCGCGTTCGTAGGGAAAGACCACCCAGTTGTCCACCACCCTGAGCGAGTAGTCAGGAGTGAAGGTGCTCCAGGGTTTCGTGAAGAGCACGGCGGTCTTCAAAGACTTCGGGTTCTGCGCCCGCAGGTACTCGGTTATCGACTCCATCGTGGCGCCGCCGTCCACCAGGTCGTCTATCACGAGCACGCGCTTGTCCTTGATCTCTTCTGTTATCGTCGAGAGTATCTTCGGCTTCGTCCGCTCCCCGATGTCCGTATATGACTTTACATTGAGAAAATCCACCTTTATGCCTAGCCTGTCCGCGACGACCATCGCGACGGGCATCCCTCCACGAGCGATCCCGATGGCCAGGTCGAAACGCTCCCCGCTTGCCGCGACCGCATCCGCCAACTTGGTGACCATCTCGCCGTACTGGGACCAGGTGACGTAGTTCAGCCTTGGCAATATGCGGGGTTGCGCGCGCCCGCTAAAAAGCATTCAAGCGGGTTTCGCGGACACCGGCGCGTTGGCGGACGGCATCGTGGCAAGCTTTCTTGCGGTCTTTAGCCTCGAAACGTAGATCCCCACGAACATAACGCAAACTCCCACGACCGAAAGAGGACTGGGCAGCTGGCTTGTCAGGATCGCCTGGATGACGACCGTGGTAGCGGGGACGGCAAAGATGAGCGTCGTGATCCGCCCGACCGTCTCCACTCTCAGCATCGCGCTCCAGATCAGGAGCGAAACGACGCCACCTATGACCGTGACGTAGCCCAGGTCGACGAAGAACAGGGGTGTGGGGTCGAGGTAGAATGTGAAGGGGAGGAAGGGAAGGAAGAAGAGGCCGCCTATGAAGAACTGGGTCGCGACCGTCCTCACGGGGTCCTGGACCCTCAGCTTCCTCATGTACACCGAGTAGAGAGCCCAGAAGAACGCGTTACCGACGCTCAGAGCCTGTCCGAGCACGGAACCCCCGGCCGAGGTGAGGGCGAAGCTGTACACGGAAACGCCGACGAAGCCCACGATGGCTCCTGTCCAGACCAGCCGGTTGGCCCTCTCCTTGATCAGAAGAATCGACAGAGGGATGGCGAAGAGCGGCATCGTGTAGCTCAGCACGGCCGACTGTGCCGGGGAGACGTACTCAAGACCGAATATCCACATGGCGCTGCTGGTGAAGGTGAACAGCGAGAGCAGCAGCGTGTCCTTGTTCACTATAGGTCTGAAGTTCTTCGCGATGACGAAGCAAATCCCGCCTGCGAGAAGATACCGGATTCCCATGAAGGCCATTGGGTCGATGTACTTCAGACCGTCCTTGGCAAACTGGTACTGGAGGCTCGCGATGAAGACGTAGGGGATGAGATACGTGGCCAGGCGTCGGGCTTCGGACATCGGTTGTCATGACCCCGTCTCTTTCGGTTCATAAGTTCGACGAACCCGGGGACACTTTATAGCGGCTCGGCACTGCACGAGTCGCAGGTCCAGATGCGCGCCATCGTCCACAACATCCACTCGCAGGTTCCGAACACCCTCAGGAAACTGAACGTGCGGCCGGGCGCGATAGTCAGTCTGGACTCGCACCTAGACCTCTCTCTCGGGGGGGACGACCGCGTGTACCCCAGGGAACTGCGAGTGATAGCCAGGAGGACGGGGGCGCACACGGCCATGCGCAACTTGCTCGGCGACAGCTCGAGGTCGACGCTCATGGTGGCCATACCCGAGAGGATGATGGCGAGGCACGCTTCCGACATCGAGTCCAACCTTCCGCGCCGGTTGAGGGAGAACGACCAGGGAGAGTCCGTGGCGTCCGTGGTCCGGTTTCTCAGGGACGAGAGGGGCGTCGAGATACTTCAGAGCCCTCCGTCCAGCCTTCTCGGCCTCGTTCCGAGAACAAAGAAGCGGGGGCGGTGGGTGCTGGACATCGATGTGGACTACATGCAGGAGATGCAGAGCGAGTGCTACACCCGGATAGTCAACCGGGAGCCCGGCGTTCTCCAGAGCATGGCGAATGTCGTCGGGTTCATAAGCGGGTCGAAGCCGGAGTTGATAACGATCTCGGAGGCCAAGGTCTCGGCGATAAGGGACGCGAAGAGCAACTTCTCCGTCTTCATGACACGTTTGAAGGAGCTAGGCTACAAGGCGGAGGAATCCGGGGTCACGATGGAGGACGAGCAGGTCGTCAGGGGGATCTCTGTCTGCACGGAGTTCTATCGGAGGGTCTCCAAGAAGCTCGTTGCGAGGCACGCCGACCGGATGATGAAAGGAGACTACCGGGGTTTCCTGGCAGAAGAAGAGAGAGCGGCGAAGGTCTTCTTCGAGAGCAAAGGATACGGGTAACTGGGGCAATTTGACGGCCCGAGCGACGGGCCGTGGGGAGAATGGTGGGCCGGAAGGGATGCAATTAATCTTTTAAGAGAATCCACGCGGGAAACAGAATTGTCGAATAGACCTTAGGCGTAACTGAACGTCAGCCAGACATATTGCAATTCTGCGAGCTGCGAGCTTCAATTTCCACTGCAACAGGAAGAACAGCCTGAACAACTTACAAAAATTACATTTAAATTACATTTCTCAGTAATTGAGCCTAAGGTCAATGTTTGAAAGACAAAAAAATCCTCATGTTCATGAGTTGGTAGCATTGATTCTTGAGGCTGATGGAATCTCATCGTGATAGAGGATTATAGTAATCGGCTTGAAGCCGACGTTACGTATCTCGGTCGCGTTGCACCGGTTTGTGACGTACCTGTTGTTTAATGGCCCTCAACCACCCGCCGCATAGAGGATTTGAAGCCCCTCAACAGCAATCAGGTATCCTTGGTCATTTGAAGCGGGGGGAGCTGGTGAACCGTACAAACACTCAGAATATAATCCTGGGAAATTTGACGATGCTACTTCGCTTGGTGAAAAGCCGACAGCCAGCCAGAGAGGTTGGCACTGTATGTGAGGGATGTATATAGCATAAAGGCCTGATGCGTTGGCGTTGATTGAGATGGTGAAGGTAACAACGGCGCCAGTGTGCTCAACACTGCTCTCGTTCGCAATAACGGTAACGTCATGGGAAAGCCCATAGACTTCTGACGAGGAGCTTACTCCTGCAGGTATGTCTGCAGTTTTGTTTACCTCCGTTTTGAGCAGCAAGGGTACCGAGCCATTGAGCTGGTAATAAACGTAGATCACGTCCGAAGACGCAGACTCCGCGAGGAAGACCGCCATATATCCTATTCCGTTAACCTTCGGTATGAAGTCGAGCCCGCGTGGGTAGAAGGGACTAACCGGATAATATGATACTAGAGCGCCCGATTGCCGCTGGCTCCGATTTGATTGGTTAATTTGACTATTCAGTGATTGCACTTCTAATGCTAGAACTGAGCTAATGCCTAGTAGTACAATCAACACAACCACTGTAATCCAGCGATTTAATGTTGGCATGCTGATTCTACCATTACTCTTGAGCTTTCCTCCGGTTCGACATTCACTTCACATCACGTGAAGAGCACAATATGGTAGCTGCCGTTCAAGTGCCGCAACTTGTGTTATAGTGCTGATTGAAGTCGGCGTGTAGAGTATCTTGCTTTTGCATGGCCTGGAGGGCTATGTTATTGCCACATCCGTTGTTCATGGTATATTGATTGTACCAGCCGTTTGTATAGGGCGTGTACAGGTTGATGTTAGATCCTCCATAGTACATATTTGCATCATAATTGTGGATTGTTCCGAACTTCGCCAAGGCACCATAGTAAGCAGGAACGCCATTGTAATAGAATCTGAGAGTCATGAATTCCCCATAATACGGTGTTCCCATACTCGTATCTGTAACGTCGCCGACTGATCCACAACTATAACCAGTAGTGTCGTCCGCGCCATAGATGGTGTATGTTGTAACTGGTCCTCCTCCTGGCTGGATATACTCACTCATTATGTTAACGCCTACATAATCTCCGGCAGCCACATTCATACACCAGTATGTCGTAGAAGAGCTGGTTGTCGAACCTGTATCAGTACCATACCATAGGTAATATGTGTATGTGCAGCTGTTTGAGCTAGTGCATGAGACAATGGAATCTGATCCAGCTTCTACGACTCCGTTACTTCCCCCTGCATTATTCGCTAGGCCATTCATCACGGCTACGTCGCAGAACTGATTCAGACAAGCATTTGTTGGACTTGCAGGAGGCGAGACGCTAGTTTCATTCCATTCAGATGTAACTTGATAGACAGGTACTTGGGTACCACCGCTATTTTTCCCCCACAACTCATAACCAGACCAATAACTATTACTATATGACGTCAAAGGCGTCACGGAAGAACCGGAATTAGAGCCACCTTGACTAATGGTTGTAAGTGTCATATTTTCGACTGCGGTCATGGCTGGATTTTCGTTGACAACCAAGATCGTGACTACACCCGCTGAGTTTCTAAGGCTAAACTCGAAATGAGTGCTCTGAAGTGTTACGTTGCAATCCAAACTCCATTTCCACAGATTGTCCTCAGTACGGAAGGCCACGTTATATCCCTGTGTGAGCTGACTGAACTCTCGGGACGACTCTGCCACCGCAATTCCATTCGCGATATTCATATTTTGTGATTGGGCTGTTTGCTGCGCTTCGGCGCTCTGATTACATTTTGCGTATGGGGCACTTGGTGTAATTGGAGCAGAAGAGAGACCGCTGACCGTTGTAGCACTGCTCACACATAGAAGTATCAGGAGGCACGCGGAAACCACCAACCTGAACATGACTGCGAAAAAGTAGCAGATAATATTTAAGCATGAGAACGCTAAACGCGAACGCGGATTATCGTTCAAAGGCAGCGTCGATAAACATCATCTCTGGCACATTCGGCGGGATTCACCGCTACCGTCTTGCGCACTCTCTTCTGCGACCGTAATGGATCGGCTCTCCTACTTTCGGAGACGGTGTAAATGTGGGCAGGCAACCATTCCACGAGGTTAGTTTGACTAGGGCTGTGACTGCGGTTCATGGCGGATGCCTCGGACACCCAATCCAGCGGGTGTATCCTAAAATGAATTCCTTTTGTCTTGTATAGCCTAATTCTTCCTCCTTTCCATCCCCCCTTCACGCGAGCCCATAGCAAGCAACACCCCCGCGAATCGAGCTCTTTCAGAGCGAAGATGAGCGGCCCCGCTTCAAGGCGGGGTGAAGGCGAAGTCCGAGCGGAGGGGCAAAGAGGGGGGAGGGAGCCCCGAAGGGGCGGAAGGCCGTGAGGAGCGACCGAAGGGAGCGACGGACACGGCTCGCCGAAGGCAAGGGGGTGAATTTGCCACGGAGCGAAGGATGAGCCTGAAGGGTGTTGCTTGCTATGGGCGAGCTTTCTTCTTTCAGAACGGGACCTTGACTATGGCCTCTCCGTCAGGAAGAGAAGCGACATACTCGAATCCTTGACCGATGTACGACTTGACCTCCTGAATGGGTATGACCTTCTGCCTTGAGCCGTTGTTGGCCATCATTCCCGATAACTTCTGCCTCACCAGGCTTTGAAGCTCCTCGCTGCTCATCTCCTCCAGGTTCATCTTCTCGATGTCCTCTTTCTGGAAGCCTGCCACAAGGAGGAACTGCTCATTGAAAGTCCTCTTGATCTGCTCCTCGGTGGCCGACTCTGCCTTTGTCGATAGAAGCGGTTCGCACCTCTTGTAAGCCTCCCTCATCTCCTCTATCATGGTGGGGGGCAGCCTGCCCTTGTTGGTCGAATACCTGGCCTCTATGTCTCCCTTGTGCCCCATCAGGAATTGAAGATAGGGATGGGAGATCAGTCCCTTCGACTCGGCAATTATCATGCCCGTGTCGCAATAGGCTCTCAGTACGTAAGGACGCCACGAGAACCCAGCCTTTACAATCGCCTCCTTGATGTCCCTCGTTACCAGGGTGGTTCTCAAGAACTGGTTTTTCCTCACGCCTCTTGGGTCGAATGCAAGAAGGGGGCTCTGAGGAGTTAGCTTTTCGCCTGACTTTGCCCTTTCCTGAATGCACTCTTGGATGTAGGTGATCGCCTCGTCGCCCACGAAAGTGAAGTACGGATGCCTCGCCTTGCTCAAGCCTCTCCGCACAAGCAGAATAGCAGGAACCTTCTCGAACTCAATGCTATCGTCCGATATCTTCGCGTCCGTGAAGTCTCCCAGCCGTATACCATCAGTGCCAAGATAGTCTCCCAGGCTCTCCGGCCTCAAACCGCTGAACGCTATTGATGCAATGGAAACTCGCCCTCTTGGAGACGCCATCCTGACGATTCTTGAGAGCTCGTCCTTGCTCGGAACCCTCTCGTTGGCGATTGTTGGGGTGTCTGAGCTACCCTTGATGTTCACCTTGAGTTTGACATCGAGGTTGTTGTAGGAAGTCCATGAGATAACGACCTTCTTGAACCGCTCGATGTAGGAGCCTGCCTTACCGTCTTTCTCCATCCTCCTGATGAAGTCCGTGAAATCGTCTCGGAACTTCTTGGACGGTGCTTCTGCCAGAATCTTCTTCGGCGTTGTCTTGAGGAGGTCGCAGTACAGACCGAGGGTTCTGAGGTACACGGTCGCGGTTATGATTGACTTCGCTTCGAGGTTCTCGTACCATCTCCTAACGTCTTGATTTTCTTCGAGAAGGTGCTTGTACTTGCTTCCAACGGGCATACCCAGCCGTTAGGACAGCATTCTAATAAAGGATTCTCCTAAGAGTTTAAGTGGGCCGGAAGGGATGCAGTTAATGATCAGGCTGTGTGAAAATCCCTCTCTGTCGACAAAAAGGTAGACAGAAAGTTATATTCCAACCGTATGATATGGTCGCATGTCCAAGGATTATGTGGCCGGTGAGAAGAGAGATCAGTCGATTCTCTTTCCTGGTACTCTAGACGAATACATCACGGAGGATAACCCTGTCCGGTTCATCGATGCGTTCGTCGACAGCCTCGACCTGGAGAAGCTGGGATTCAAGCACTCGACGCTCGACGGGGGCGCTGGAAGGCCTCCGTACGATCCATCCGACCTGTTGAAGCTCTACGTCTACGGCTACCTCAACCAGATAAGGTCGAGCAGGAAGCTCGAGAGGGCCTGCCTCTCGAACGTCGAGGTGATGTGGATCATGAAGAAGCTCGCTCCTGACTTCAAGACGATAGCAGACTTCCGCAAGGACAACATCGACTGCATCAAGCCGGTCTTCAAGGAGTTCGTCTATCTCTGCAGGTCCCTGGACCTGTTCGGCGCGGAGCTCGTCGCAATAGACGGGAGCAAGTTCAAGGCAGTGAACTCCACGAAGAGGAACCTCAACGGGAAGGCGCTCGCCGAGAGGCTGAGGCACGTCGAGGAGAAGATAGCCCAATACCTGAAGGAGATGGAGGAGAACGACATGGCTGAACACGACGGCAACGTCGACCGTGACAGCGGTGGTGCGAAGGTCGACGGGCTGAGGGAGAAGATCAGCAAGCTCGAGGAGCGGAGGCAGGAGTACATCCGGGCTCAGAACCTGATGAGGGAGATGGGGCAGAGAGAGGTCTCCCTCACCGACCCTGGCAGCAGGCTGATGAAGATCGACAGCCAGAAGCTCGACGTCTGTTACAACGTGGAGTCTGCGGTAGACTCGAAGAACCACCTCGTGGTGGATTACGACGTCACGAACCACCCGACCGACAGGAGCCAGCTCTCAAGGATGGCTCAATTGGCTAAGGAGACCCTCGAGGTGGAGAGGCTTGCAGTCACGGCGGACAAGGGGTTCTTCACCGGGAGGGAGCTGGAGGAATGCGAGGAGAACGGGATAGCGACGTACGTGGCCATACCGGACGAGACCATGCCGAACAAGACCCTGGGAGTGCCAGAGTCTGAATTCTATTCTCAAAGATTCCTGTACGATCCCATCAGAGACGCATACGTCTGCCCCGCCAATCAGGTGATGGGCTTCTGGAAGGGCAGGTACAAGAATCGCGGCAGGCTGTACAGGACCGGAGCGTGCGCGACCTGTCCTCTCAGGAGCAGGTGCACGAGGAACAAGCTCGGCCGGATAATCTTCAGGTCGGAGTACCAGGAAGTCATCGACAGGCTCAGGGCGAGGCTGAGCGAAGCTGAGGGGCTCGACAAGCTCAGCAGGAGGAAAGAGATCGTCGAGCACCCGTTCGGCACGATGAAGAGGGCGTTCAACCAGGGTTACCTGTTGCTCAAGGGCCTGAGGAAGGTGAACGGAGAGGTCGGGTTCACGATGCTGGCTTACAACATGCGGCGGGCGATCAACATCCTCGGGACGAGGAGACTGATGAGCTCGATCGGGGTCGTGATGTAACGTAGAATGGCATGCCTTTGACCCATCCCGGTAAATCTGATTCTCACACAGTCTGTGATTTAAGCGAATCCTAATCGCTTGCGAAGTAGGCGCCCGTTTATTGGATGCGTCTCTGAATTCCACCCCACGCTCACATCGGTGCTGACGACGGGAGAGCATCATGTTTGGAGCGATGAATCCTCCGTCGCTTCTTGAAGTAGGGAAGACCGATGTGAGAAGATATCTCAATGACAGCGAGGGAAAGGGCCATCCAGAAGACCAGGTCTAGGGCGAAAGCGACCCAATTCACCACTCCCAGATACAAGCCGAAGAAAGATTCCGGTACCTTGGGCCCCGTTCCTATAACGTGCCAAACAAATGGATAACCCCAACCAGGAGCTCCGGCACTTGGGTTATGCAGAAGGCTTGATAGATAGAGTGCGGCTAGTCCAATCAGAATGCCCCCGATAATCTGGACTTCTTCCCGAGCCAGCTTCCTCAAGTTTTCGCGAGGGAGCGTCGAGCTATGTAAGTTTTCTTCCAAAAAACCGCACCGTCGTCAACTTGAGAGCGATTTCTTTTCTTTCCATCGATGGAGTCACTCCCAGAATCCGAGGAAGACTAATGGATGAACTTGCATTAGCCGCTAGTATCGATTCACGCACCCACTTTCACCGCAGCCCAAAGCGAATCAGCTTTTAGCAGTTGGTATCCCATGCTCCGGTGTATTGGCTTGATCCATAGGTGAGTGTAAAGTCGCCCCCCGAGCCGAGATTGCCATAGCTGACGTCCGTTGTAAAACTACCATAACAGAAGGGATAGACACCGGCCTGATTCTCCATGTTGTAC
The DNA here is from genome assembly GCA_021791695.1 of archaeon. Lineage (GTDB taxonomy): Archaea > Thermoproteota > Nitrososphaeria > Nitrososphaerales > Gagatemarchaeaceae > Gagatemarchaeum. The sequence goes on from JAJYWC010000008.1 coordinate 48,699, forward strand.
GCGCCGAAGGTGAAACTATTGATATCTGTGAGGCTTCCTCCTGTATAGATTTCAGCGCTCGAGAATGACACCGTTGACGATGTTCCGAAAGTCGCAAGGTAGGCACACGGTCCACTCAGCGAAGAGCACATTTCGCCATTCTCCAATACAAACAAGCCGTATTTCGGAGAGGTCAATGTACTATCGCTTTGTCCGTACACATAGCAGCTCGTGGACGTAGTCAGGTCAGCCACATAGAAGTCATATTTTGAGCTACTCCCTCCATAAGCCGCTTCGTTTTCCGTCCAAGCCAGTATCGTGTCCCCAGGGTTCAAGCTAACGGAACCTCCGTTCGTAGCAGTACATTGCGTCAGTCCGCCTCCGTTCGAGACAATCTCATACCATGCATAGTATGTATCCGAGCAAGTACCACCGGACGGAGTGCATGTCACCCACGTTCCGTCTTGATTAAGATTAGTTGACGCAACGTTTTGAGCATCAGTCAATCCGACCCAAGTTGCAACGTCGCACGCTCCATAGCTTCCGCATCCAACTGAAGGATATCCCGCACCTGGCTGTGTCCATTCTGAATAGGCTTCGTAAATGGCTTGGGTAGCACCACTGTTAGCTTGCACCTGATAGCCAGAATAAAGTTTCCAGCTATTCGTTGCGCTGACGAATTGTGATCGTATCGCGGAACCCAGAACGGTTAGGTTCTGATTTTCTGTTATCACCAACTGACCTGCCCATCCTCCGGTGTTGTTATGCAAAGTAAACACAACATTGTAGCTTAGAACTTTCTCGGTGCATATCGGATATGGTACTGTTGTTTTATCGATTTGGAATATACTCGAGTAAGTAACATTTGAATATGCAGCGGCGCTTTGTATGTATCCTTGAGAGCTGATTGCATTGTCAATGGCAGCGGACTCGTCCATTGCACCGTATGTATTGGCGACCGCGGGTTGGCACGACGACTCCAAAGCAGAAACGCCGGTCTGAGAACTAGTGGCAGCCATAGCTAGATTCAGGGAAGTCATCGAGGATTCCCCCCAGATTAGTAGAAAAATTACAATCACGCCACCAAGCCTCAAACCGTTCCTCATTTCAGATGCTCCGAATGACACTCTTCTAATTATAATTGGCGCTTACATTGTAGAACAAGTGCTAGCAGTTGCAAGACAGCTTCGCAGACAAATTGAAGTTATTTTTGCTCCATGAATATTTGTAACCAAATCTTGCGAGTTGCCTAAGCGGGATATATTTTGCCATTGGAAGGTCAAATAAATAAAGGATTCTCTTAATAATTTAGGTGGGCCGGAAGGGATTCGAACCCTTGACCTTCGCTGTGTAAGAGCTTGACGGAGTCTTGCTCTGACGTCCTAGACCAGGCTGAACGACCGGCCCGATTTTCCAGCAAGGCAATTGGTGGCCTAATAAGCCTTGGACTCGCCTGCAGGCCCTGTTAAGCTCTCTCGCCAATCCGAACGGGATTTTGAGGGGTGTTAACTGTCGTCATCTGGGCGGGGAGTCGAGTAATTTCAGATAACTCCGCTACAAAACTCTGCGAAAACGTCCTTAAGAATGTGCGATGCGAATACTTTAGCAGTGGTCTTCGTTCTATGAATGTATTCGTTGCTGCCAAAGCGGGGTTGACCGGCTACGACATTGCTCAAAAGGCATATCATGTGCGCCAAGGATTCGCCAAAAAGTCAATCACAATTAACCCGTTCTTCGTAATGAACGTCTCTTATTATACACTGACCAAGTTTGAAGATGCGCAGTAGAACCTAAACCTGACGCTTCAGAACTTCAGAGAGTCAAGGTCAACTCAAGCATGAGGATGCGGTCTTTCAATACAGAATAGCATGGCAATACGAATGGAACATTCTAACTGCTCTGGAACAAGATACGCTTCATCACGGGAAGGGTGGACCATCCGCAGACAAACGGGAAGATAGAGAAGTTCTTCGACTCGATAGACGAGTTCATGACGTGGTACAACGAGATGAGACCTCACGGGGCGTTCGAATCAGGTTGTCGCTCTCATCGTGGGCGGTCGTGATCGTCGTGTAGCACCCGCCTCCCGGAGAGCTTCTCTTTGACCTTCGCCTTTGTAGGGTAGATCGCTCCCTTCCCGCCACCATAATTTGGCGCCTCGCCGTATGTTATCGGCTTGCTCGATAGACAAGGTCTGATTCAAGCAACACCGGACTATCAGCTGGGCGCCCTACAATATTCTTCAGATCCTCCATCTCCATCTCTGAAGCTATTGATTGAACAACGGTCCAGTCTATAGAGTGGACTTGCTACGACATAGGTTTCGGAGGTGCTCATTGCCTTGCGGCCACGTTGGTCTAGCTGCTCCCATCTTTGCCACCAGGAGCGCTTCCAACCCCGTCAGCCGGACTTCTTTGCGTCGTATCCCGACAGTTAGGGCCGTTTCGAAAATGCGCTGAACGGATACGTCGCTCACGTCCTCACGATCTCACGATAGATGTCTATCTTTAATCCCATCTTGGGTTCTGATTACCTTCCCGTCCTCCATGGGAATCTGATAAACCCAATTGTTCCAAAAGTGAATCGTTGCACGGCGCAGCAACTGCCAGATCGACGTCCCTAGTGGTTCGGTTCGGCCCCCGTGTGTTTCACAACTGCGTAGGCCCCTACAAGGATGACCTCCAAGTCTTTCGTTATCTGATCGGTGACGCGATCGAGGTTCACTGCGTAGGCGGGTCCGCCTCTACCTTCGCTAAGAGTTCGGCGGGGAACTCGCCTTTTATCGTTAACTGATCTCCATGCGTCAGTTCAATCGCAATATCGCATCGAGACTGCGTCTACGACCGACCGCTAAACAATCCAGATAGACGCGCTGAACCTCATTCCGGAAATCATCGTACCTTGTCAATAGTGCGACCTTGCCCTTCTTACCTCCGAAAAGCCTGCTTCAATTAGCTTCTCAGCAGTCTGATTTAGGTTTTCAGGAACTAGGTGTCCCTGTACTTCGGAACAAGACCCAGAAAATGACTGCTCACTCTGGCGGTATCTCTCTGAAAGCCAGAGATATGTCGATTCCTTTGGCCTTTCTGTAGGCCCTCGCCACGAAGTACAGAGCTATGCCGAGGAGCAACCATCCCAAGAGGAACGCTTCCGATATCGGGGTGACAGGAAAGCCGAGCTGTGGATTAGTAACGAGCACAGCGGTATACGCTATAATGCCAAATCCCGATATTGCTCCACAGATGGTTATGATTGGAAGACCTCCTATCTTGGCTTTGGTGTATGAGGGGGCAGAATCGAAGATCTGCTTCCTACGCCAGGGGAGAACCATGCCGGCCAGGAGCGTCGGGACGAAGGCTATCGCGGAGCCAAGGGCCGCATTCAGAAGTATGGTCGTAAGGCTGGTGTAGAGTTCAGCGACCAGCAACACCTCGCCCGCAATCAGGGCGATGATTACGGTCACGTATGGAGTGCCGAATTTTTGATGGATGTCGGCGAGCCTGATAGGCGCCACTCTATCGAAAGACCACGCGAACATCCACCTTGTTATGACCAAAATCGATTGTGGTATAACCAGGAACGCTGCTGCGACAAGTGAAAGATCGATCGCAGTACTGAGAGCGACGTTATGGAATACGTAGCCGATGATGCTGTTCAGGTAGGGCGGGTTGACGGGACTCTGGGGTCCGATGAAATTCAGCGCATTCACAAAGTTGAAGCCGAGGGTATTGAAGTAAAGCGGAACACCGACAGTGAATACAACCCAGCTGAACATCACCGCCCCGAACAGACCTACCAAGATACTCTTCTTGACGTTCTTCAGCTCGCCTCCCACTTGCACCGGCCAGATCGTCAGCAGATAGAAGCCGAGCAGAGGAGCAGCCAGGATTGTCGGTACGAGGGCAGGTTTGGGAGTCGTATATCCCGCAGCAGTTGCCGTCTGAATCACGCCACTGTAGCTTATCGGGGATACCGCATTCCACATCGAGACGAAGGCACTGTGGCCAATCGTGAGGACTCCGAGCATCACAAAAGGAGATACGAGCGCGAGTACGACTAGGACAGTCTGGACCTTGGCGTACGTACGGAGCGGTATGATTATCAGAATACCACTCAGAATTATTATCACGCTATCAATCACGAATCGGACCGGAATCTCGGTGAGCGTGTTCGCGAGGCCGGTGTAGCCGAGCTGCGTGAAGAAGCTCGGAAGGTAAGTGCTGGTCACCAGGTCTGAGAAAATGGGAAGGTTGAGCGCGACGATGAATACCGCTAGCCAGCTCTGCATCAAGCCGAGCGAGGGATGGAAGATGCGACTGACATAGATGTAATCTCCGCCAGACCGGGGGATTGCAATCGCCAATTGAGAATATACGACCAAGTAGGGAACGAGCACGATCAGAAGGAAAAGAAGGGCCACAAGTATGTCTGCGTCGGGGAGTGTAAGCGGAAAGGCGTAGTAAAACGATGTCATCGCGACGCCAAGGACGACGCCGCCGAAACCGATTCCGAAACTACTCCACCAGCCTAGGTCCCTCACAAGGCCCGTCGCGTCCCTTGTGAAGTTCTTGGCCAACCTAAGATATCACAAAACCAAAAATCGTATATAAATTTAGTGGGGAATCTCTCCCAAATACCCATGTAGAATGAAGGAGGATGTGTCATCCCCCTTCCGCAGGGATGGGTAACATCCACTAAAGGCTAAGAGCCTTCACGATCCTCTCGTACTATCGGGGTCTCCCTTGTCCGAGTACCTCTCCCCTGGATAGCACCCGATGGTCCTGGCCTTCAGTCCGTCGTTGTGCCAGTCGACGTAGATGCGGATGGATTCGTCGATCGCGTCCTTCTCGGTGTTCCTGCCCAGTCTGTGCACGAGGAACCGCTTCAACCCTTTTTGGAACGCTGAGAGCTTACCAAGCGTCAGGGGATGGTGGGGCGAAGACCAGACGTGCTTCCCAGCGATGCGGCTCTCACAATACCTGCGCATGGTCGAGTTCATCCTGCAGACTTGGCTCCCGTTGTCCCTGAGCAGTTCTCGAAGACACGGATGGAGACGCGTCATCCCATCCACGACAATACCGTCGGTGGCGCCAAATACTTAAATAGAATCCGCGAGCGTCGCTTTTTCTGAGTGATGCGAATGCGAGGGGATCAACTTCATGGGAGCTGGTTCAGTTCATCACCGTTCGCGTTGTTCCTCATTTAGTTAGCCGCCTTTACCCGTTCACTTCCTTCCTGCGGTCTATTGCGCGTATGAGAACTACGAGAGGTGTCGGATACGACTAGGCAGCTGAAGCTAGCGCTTCCCAAGGGCTCGCTGGAGAAGGCCACCTTCGAGATCTTCCAGAAGGCGTACTACAAGATCTCAGGTCAGGACAGGACATATCGGCCATACATCAGCGACCCAGAGATCGAGCTAAGGATCCTCCGTCCGCAGGAGATCCCCGTCTATGTGGCAGACGGAGTCCAGGACGTCGGCATCACGGGAATCGACTGGATCAAGGAGACGGGCGCTAACGTGGAGAGGATAATCGACCTCGAATATGGGAAGGTCAAGATAGTCACCGCTTTCCCGAAATCGGCCCCCTATGAGAAGGCGAGCGAGCTCCTCGAAGACTTTTGGAAGAAGGATAAGGACGTACGCGTCTCGGCGGAGTACCTTAACATAACCTCCGAGTACCTGAAGTCCATCCCGACCTACAAGAAGCTCTTCGGAAAAAAGGAGCCGATGATAATCACGCCCTGGTGGCGCAAGGGGGACAACCCGAAGGCCAGAATCTACCTCTCGTTCGGCGCGACCGAGGCAAAGCCGCCGGAGATTGCTGACCTCATCGTGGACGTCACCGAGACGGGCACGACGCTCGAGCAGAACAACCTCCGTCAGGCGGAGACCATTATGTCCTCGACGGCTCACCTGATCACGAACAAGTCTGTGCTGAAGGACCCGTGGATGAGGGAGAAGATCCACGACCTCAAGATAATGCTCAGCGGGGTCACGGAGGCCCAGAAGAAACTGCACATATTCGTCAACGTCAGAGAGGAGAACCTGCAGAGGCTTCTCACGGAGCTGGTGGCCCTGAAGAGGCCCACCGTGAGCCCGCTCTCCGAGAAGGGATGGTACGCCGTGAACACCGTGATCAGCAGGAGCGAGCTGCTGAAGATGCTACCGACGCTCAGGAAGCTCGCCCAGGGCCTCGTCGTGCACGAGCCTCAGCAGATACTCTCTCTCGAACAGTATTCCGGAGCAAAGGAGAGAGATGAGTGAGGCTCTCCCACTAGTCGAGATAGAGAAGGGAGGCGTCCAAAGCTTCGCGGCGAAGGTCAGAGGCAGGGTCCGCGGCCAGCCCCGGGTCGAGCAGGAAGCGGCCAGGATACTCGCAGAGGTCAGGGAGGGGCGGGACCGCGCGCTGAGGAGGATAACCAGGGAACTCGACCGCGCGAGCGTGGACAAGCTCAGGGTCCCGGATGCCGAACTTCGCGATGCCCTCAGGGACGAGGACCCCGAGCTCGTCCAGGCCCTCAAGTTCTCACTCAACCGTATCAGGAAGACTCAGAGCCAGCTGCTCGGACGGCTCTCATTCTCCTACGTCTCGGACGGATTCGTGGTCAAAGTCGTCCCGAAGCCGCTCCGGTCGGTTGGTTGCTACGTACCTGGCGGGAGGGCGGCCTACGCGAGCACCGTCCTGATGACGGCCGGCGTTGCCAAGCTCGCTGGAGTGGACAGGGTCGTCGTGTGTTCACCCCCTTCGCCCGACGGGAGGGTGAACCCGGCCATCCTGGCGGCCGCGAGCATCTGCGGAGTGGACGAGGTCTACTCTGTGGGTGGCGCCCAGGCGATCGCTGCGATGGCCTACGGCACGGAATCGGTGGAGAAGGTCCAGAAGATAGTCGGGCCGGGAGGACTCTACGCCTCGGTGGCTAAGAAGCTGGTCGCAAACGACGTCTCGATAGACTTCTTCGCAGGACCGACGGAGCTCGTGGTGGTGGGCGACGGTTCCACCGACGTGAAGACGACGGCCTGGGACCTCGTGGGTCAGGCGGAACATGGGGAGGAGACTCTCTGCGGGTTGGTCACGTGGGATAGAGGGCTGGCCCAGAAGGTGCGGTCGGAGACATCGCGCATATCGGGGGACGTCGAGAGAGGCGAGTTCGTCCGCAAGGCGCTCGCGAGGGGCTTCGTGGCACTCTGCGAGGACAGGGAGCAGGCGGCGGATCTTGTCAACGCCATCGCGCCGGAGCACCTGGAGGTGCTCTGCGAGGACGGACGAGGGTTCGCGGCGAAGGTCAGGGATGCCGGTCTGGTCCTCGTGGGCGAGTACGCCCCGTGCGCCGCAAGCGACTACTGCATAGGGACCGACCACGTCATCCCCACCGACGGGTATGCGAAGCTGAGGTCGGGGTTGTCGGTCCTCGATTTCGTGAAACTGAACTGGGTCGTCGAGGGGAGCAGGGACGGGCTGAGGAGGGTCGTCCCGTCGCTGAAGTCCCTGGCCTCGGCGGAAGGACTTCCCAATCACTACCTTTCTGTGCAGAAGAGGTTCAGGAGATGAGGGCCTCCTACGAGGTCACCAGGCTCGGGGACGGAGCGGTCTTCGCGGGTCCTGGCGCGATGCGGGCACTCTCGGAAGTGGACTCGGTCGTCTTCGACTGCGACGGCACCCTGATAGACGTCCGGGAATCCTACGACGCAGCCATACTGAGGACCGTCGCGTCGATGACCGAGACTTTCCTGGGGAAATCGCCGCCGATAGGGGAGGTCGGCGGCAGACTCATCCTTGAGGTCAGGCGCACGGGCGGCTTCAACAGCGACTGGGACGTGACGTACGCGCTGAGCCTTCTTTCCGCTGCGGTCCTCGAGGAGGGAAAGACGGGCGCGGCCGATCTGCAGGCCCTCGTAGAGGACTTCGGCTCCGAGGAGAGGCTGAAGGGATGGAGGTCGGTCGATGAGTACCTCGCGTCGACGGGTCTGGAGTCAGCGTCGCTCAAAGAACTGCGCCGCTATATGGGCTACCCGGGGACGGTCCCGAGCAGCAGGCTGGCAGCGACTTTTGACCAGGTCTACTACGGTGAACGTCTGTACAGACGGGTCTACGGGGTCGAGCCGCTGTCGAGCTACAGGACAGGTCTCATCGACAGAGAACGGGTGATAATCTCGAGAGGGAGCCTGGACGGGATGCGCGATACGCTGGGCAGGGGTAGGATGGCGATTGCCACGGGCCGCCCGTTCGTCGCGGTCGAGCACACGCTGGGTGGACTTTTGGAATACTTCGAACGGGCCGCGTCCGTCTACATCGGGGACGGTGACATATTCCCCGAGCGCGCCGCGGAGCTGGCGAAGTTCAAGAAACCCAGCGGTGAGAGCCTTGTCATGGCGGGGAGTGAGCTCGGCTCCAGGGTGATGCTCTACGTCGGAGACTCGGCCGAGGACAGGCTGATGGTCAGAAACGCGTCGGGAGCGGCGGGGGAGCTCCTCTTCGCTGGGATCTACGGTAGCTCGTTCGACCAGGAGGAGCAGATATCTTACTTCACCGGGGCGGGTTCTGACCTCGTGGTTAAGGACGTAAACCAGATAGCGAAGATGCTTGAGATGGCGAGAGCTTGAGAAACGCGCGCATAAGCAGAAAGACCAAGGAGACGACGATCGAGGTCACGGTTGAGGTCGACGGGGAGGGCGTCTCGGACTCGAAGACGGGGGTCGGTTTCCTCGACCATATGCTCGACTCCTTCGCCACGCACAGCCTGACCGACATCAGGGTGAGGGCAAAGGGCGACCTGCAGCACCACATAGTCGAGGACGTGGCGCTCGCTCTGGGCGCTGCGCTCAGCTCCGCACTCGGCGATAGGGCGGGCATCGTGAGGTTCGGGAGCGCGGTCATACCGATGGACGACTCGCTGGCCCTGGTGGCCGTGGACCTTGTGAAGAGGCCGTACGCCTCGGTCCAGCTCGGTCTCGAGCGGGTTGTCGTTGAGGACGCGCCGCGCGAAGACCTCGAACACTTCTTCGTATCTCTCATCACGAGCTTGGGGTCGACCGTCCACGTCAAGGTACTCGATGGCAAAAACGACCACCACAGGTACGAGGCGGCGGTCAAGGGCCTCGCGGTGGCGTTCAGGAACGCAGCGGCGTACGACAGCAGACGGCCACGGAAGACGCCTTCGTCCAAGGGCAAGATGTAGTTGCGCTTTCTGATATTCAACTACGGGGCGGGGAACCTCTTCAGCATCCGAGCCGCGCTGAAGAAGGAGGGTGTCTCGTCGGACATCACCAGGACCGGAGCGGGCGTGCGGCAAGCAGACGCCATCGTCCTTCCCGGAGTGGGTAGTTTCGACCAGGCATCGAGGGCACTCCCGATGCCACGCCTGCGAGAGCAGATCGAGTCCGGGAAGCCCGTCCTCGGTATCTGTCTCGGTCTGCAGCTGTTCTTCGCATCGAGCGAGGAGGGCAGGGGAAAGGGGCTGTCGGTGCTCGACGGAAGGGTCAGGCGCTTCCCCTCGAGCGTCAAGGTCCCCCAGATCGGATGGAACACCCTGAACGTCATCCGGAGCTCTAGGCTTGCCGAAGGCGTGCCCACCGGCTCGTGGGTCTACTACGTAAACTCGTACTATCCAGAGGCAAAGGGGCGGTGCGTGGCTGCGACGACGAGCTATGGAGTTGACTTCCCCGCGATGGTAGAAGACCGCAATCTATTCGGGACCCAGTTTCACCCCGAGAAATCGGGCACGGCAGGAAGGACGATACTGCGGAACTTTGTGAGAGTGGTGAAAAGATGATGCAACTCTGGGCCGCCATCGACCTGATGAATGGTTCTGCAGTGACACTGGTACAGGGCAAGGAAAGCGACAGGACCGTCTGGGGACAGGAGCCGCCAGCCCTGGCGGAGAGGTGGGAGCGAGAGGGAGCAGACGGCCTGCACATAATCGACCTTGATGCCGCGTTCGAGAGAGGCTCGAACCGGGAGGTCATCGAAGAGATAGTCCGGGAGGTGGGAATCCCGGTCCAGGTAGGGGGAGGAATCAGACGCGACGACGTAGCTCGCGCCTGGCTGGACGCCGGCGCCGGGAGGGTCGTCCTCGGTACGATGGCGTACGGAAGCCGACCGGTGCTTACGAGGCTGCTGCGAGACTACGGACCGGACAGGATAGTGGTAGCGGCAGACTACAAGGATGGCCAGATAGTCACGAAGGGATGGAGGGAGGGCAGGGGCGTCTCAGTGGAGAGCGCCGCAGAGGACTTCGAGCGCGCGGGGGTCGTCAACCTCCTGACGACCTCTGTGGGAAGGGACGGGATGCGCGCGGGCCCCGACGTGGAGACCGTAAGGAGGCTCGCAGAGGCGAGGAAGCTGAGCGTGATAGCCTCGGGAGGGATACGTGACATCGCGGACCTCGTCGAGCTCAGAGACGCCGGGGCGGGTGGGGCGGTGATCGGGAGGGCGCTCTACGAAGGCACGGTCAACCTTGCCGAGGCGAAGAAGGAGCTCTCCTGAATGCCGCTCGCAAAGAGGGTTATCCCCTGCCTAGACGTGAAGGACGGAAGAGTCGTGAAGGGAGTCAATTTCCGGGGGCTGAGGGATGCTGGAGACCCCGTAGAGCTGGCAGAGAGGTACAGGGATGAGGGAGCGGATGAGCTGGTCTTCCTCGATATCACGGCGAGCCTCGAGAAGAGAGCCACCCTGAGGTCGCTCGTAAGCAGGGTCGCCGAGAACCTGGACATACCGTTCACGGTCGGAGGTGGGATAAGGACTATGACCGACGCGCGGCTCGTCCTGTGCAGCGGTGCGGACAAGGTCGCCGTGAACACGGCTGCCATACGGGACCCGACGCTGATCACAAGGCTCGCAGAAGTCTTCGGGTCCCAGTGCGTCGTCGTGGCGATCGACGCGACGAGGAAGGGCAGGACCTACGAGGTCTCCAGCCACTCGGCCACGAAACAGACAGGACTAGACGCGATAGAATGGGCGGCTGAGGCCGCAAAGCGCGGTGCCGGTGAGCTGCTCGTCACCTCGATCGACAGAGACGGGACGAAGAACGGCTATGACCTGGGCCTGCTCAGGGCGGTCACCACCCGCGTAAACGTGCCGGTCGTCGCAAGCGGAGGAGCGGGAACAAAGAGGCATTTTCTGGAGGCGCTCGAGGAGGGAGGGTGCGACGCCGCGCTGGCGGCCTCCCTGTTCCACTACAACGAGCTGACCGTAAGGGAGGTAAAAGATTATCTTGCTGCGCACGGGGTGACGGTCAGACCTTGAACAAAGCAACGATGGAGGAGATAGATTTTGCGAAGGGCACGGGCCTAGTCCCGGTGGTCACACAGGACGCCAAGTCCGGAAAGGTGCTCATGGTCGCTTACGCGAACAAGGAGGCGGTAGACCTGACGCTGAGGACCAAGATGGCCCACTACTGGAGCCGGAGCCGCAACAAGCTCTGGAAGAAGGGGGAGGAATCGGGGAACGTCCAGAAGGTCCTCGACGTGCTGGTCGACTGCGACGGAGACACGCTGCTGTACGTGGTTGACCAGTCAGGACCAGCCTGCCACACCGGGAACGAGACCTGCTTCTTCAGGAAGCTCTGACGAGCCCCGGGCAAAGCTATTATCGGCGCTCGTCAAGCGACGACCTCGTGCGCGTCAGAGTTCACCTCACGCAGATGCTCGTAAGGCATTTGGACATGCCGCCTGAGTTCACGGTCGAGGCAGAGGACCTCGAAGACCTGCTCGCCAAGGTCGACAAGGGAAAACCGGGGTTTCGAGATAGCATCTGCGATGAGGCGGGGATGGTCCGAGTGTACGTCAATGTGTTCTTGAACGAAGAAAGAATCGCGCACGACGCCCAAGCATTGAAGGTACGATTTTCCGAGGGAGACGATGTCTATATATTGGCTTCAGTAGCAGGAGGAAGCGGTTCGGCATGAAGCTCCTCGTGGGAACGCTGAAGGGAGGTTTCATCCTTGAGAGCGATTCGGCGCGCAGAAACTGGAAACTCAATGGTCCGCACTTCGACGGATTCGAGACTTACGATATGGTCGCAGATACGAGCGGCGGGAAGCCCCTCCTCTACGCTGCGGTCAATACCTGGACGTGGGGTCCGATAATCTACAAGAGCCGGGACGGGGGGAGAGCTGGAGGAGGGCTAAATCGAGTCCCAGGTACGCGGCAAAAAACAAGGATGGGCTCACGGTCAAGCGAATCTGGAACATTCAGCCCGATGGTGATGGTCAACTATACGCCGGAGTGGAACCCGCAGGCCTGTTCGTCAGCAGCGACGATTCGTCCTCTTGGCGTGGATTCGACGCGCTGAACCATCACCCCACCAGGTCAAGTTGGCAGCCCGGAAACGGGGGCCTCTGCCTCCACACGATCGTGATCCACGCCAGCGAAAAGAGGAAGATACGCGCCGCGATCTCGGCGGTGGGGGTGGTGGGTAGTGACGACGGAGGAGAGGACTGGAAGTTTATGAACAAGGGGTTAAGCGCCGGCTTCCTCCCGAAAACTTACCCCGAATACGGGCAGTGCGTCCACAAGATTGACTTTCACCCGAGCAGACCGGACACACTCTATCTTCAGAACCACGGCGGCGTCTACAAGAGCGAAGACTTTGGGAAGAAGTGGACCGGGATAGACGAAGGGCTCCCCAGCAACTTCGGCTTTCCCATAGCGGTGAGCAGGACGGATCCAGACAGGGCATACGTCGTTCCACTTGACGGGGCAGGGAGGTTCGCGCCGGGCGCGAGGTTCCAGGTCTGGGCGACCCGGAACGGCGGGCAGAAATGGACGCAGAGCGAAAAGGGTCTGCCCCAAAGGGCCTACTTCGGTGTGCTGAGGGAGGCCATGACCGTCGACAACGAGGAGCCTGGCGGCGTGTACTGCGGGACCACCACCGGGCAGATTTTCTACACGAGAGATGAGGGACGCTCCTGGGAGAAAATGGTCGATGGCCTGCCAAGGATCACTTCGCTATCGACCGTCCTGGCTAACTAGTGACTTTCAAAGGCGCGCACGACGGTCGGGCCTACTCCGCCTGACCGCGCGTCGTACCGGTAACGAGGCCTGTTCCTTCAGGAAGCTCCGAGCGTCAAGACCACAGGCAGGGCGGAGGCGCCGGGGGTGGGATTTGAACCCACGAGTCCTTGCGAACAATGGATTAGCAATGTGGGGATGCACGCTTTCGGTGGATCCTATCCATCGCCATGCCAGGCTTGGCTACCCCGGCCGGCGTAGAACCTTCGGAATCTCCTTAAGTGCTTTGGGTTGGGCGGCTTGGGCTCGGGAAAGGACCCGCTCGACATTCCTCTTTCCGGTCGCCGCGAGTTGGACGCAGCCGTCAGTGTTGTAGCCCCCAACGGGTAGTCCACGAAGGGGCTTGGCTTCCAGTGCCGGCCTTTTCAGCTTCGGTTTTTCCAGCCGGTATCCGTGTAAGCGTCATTCATGCGCCAATGCCAAGGAGAAATCTGTCGTCGCCCAGGCAGGGATACGAATCCGGGCGAGTCCTTGCCGAATTCGCGGCCCAAAAAACGGATTTGGAACGGAGGCTGACCTGCGGTTCGAACATTTTCGACGGGAGACTCGTCCCGTCTGGGCGCTCAGCGCAGTTAGCTCTTTATTGCCGCGCTGATCTTGGCTGCGACATCACTGGGGACTGTATCCATCTTGTGCGCTTGTTTTGCGTGTACGGTCGCTATCTGCATCGCCTCATCCCTCGATGAGGCTGCCTTTACCTCAAAGTCACACTTCATTCCGATGTCTTTGCACTTGAACTTGTAACCTGTCATTGCTCTCGGGAAGGGTGCGGTCGGGCGGTTAGATATAGGGGGCAGTCGTTTCTCATCTGTGAGAATCGGCACTGCCTTCTGGATGGACAGCGGCGGTCGACGATATGCCGCGCAGGGAACCGGGACTCGATTCGACTGCTACTGCTGGACGGCCGGGCTCCGCGAAATCGACGTTGCCGGTGACGGACACCTTCTGTTAGACGACCTCTCGCCGGGCGAGCAATTTTGTGACCTCCTGAAGGAGGGCTTGCAGTGTGAGAGCAATTCTCCTAGAGGCGTCACACAGTCACTCCCCGGCTCCGGACTTGTCGTCTCGGTAATCCGAGAGCGCTATCCTGAACTCCTCGATTGATTGAGGAGCCGACGCCAACACGAGCAAGAAATCG
>JAJYWC010000009.1 GCA_021791695.1 archaeon
ACTGTCTACTTGTCCGGATTGATTCTTATGAAGATCTCCCCGAATACGGTACCGCTTGCTTCATCGGCAGAACCAACGATTTCGGGAAGGTTGCGAAGCTCCTCATAGGCGCGACCCTCAAGTATTCTTTCGGGGCACACCGCGAGTAGGAAATCCCCTCCCAATTTGAGTCCCGTCTGTTCCTGGAGGAAAGGAATGATAAGTTCCTCGGTAGTCCCCGGCCCCATCGTTGACCTAAATCCCAATGCTTTGTCCTCGATGCCCGCGTTGACGAGTGCCTGCAGAACTCCGCGAATCTGCGAGTAATTCACATTGTATCTGTCCGTGATGGGAGTTCCTACTGTTACCATGATGATATCTGATTCCCTAATTGCTTCTTCGGCGTTTACAGTCAGCCTCAGTTTCTTGGAGTGCAGCATTTTACTAAAGAGCCCATTGGCGTCATCTTCTTTGAACAACATTCGACCTTCTTTTAATGTTGAAACATAATTGACATCCCGGTCCGAACCTATAACGCTGAAACCACTAGTTGCAAACATTACGGATAATGGCAGACCTACCCTTCCTAGACCTATGACTGCAAGTTTGGCCTGCCCTCGATGAACTTTTGCCAAAAGTTTGGCACGAACTCTTGAAGTAGACAAATGCCGATTCTGCATCTACATTCTGTTTAAAAGTCTAGTTGCCTCTCAAAACAACTGAACGGAAAATTGCTGGGCGAGTGCAGGCTGCGGCACCAACATCAGGGGGCCCAGAGCAGCCACAGCGCCCGGAGCGACCATAGACGATTGTACCATAACCGATTATTAGCATACTCCGAGGCTTGTGCGCGGGGCACCGACGACCCGTGACCAGCACCCGGAACGAGAAGCTGAGGCATCGCGGGATATCCCGGAGGAAGTTCCTCGTTGTCGCGGGTGCCATCGGGACCGTCCTCGGGGGCGGGGCCCTCGCGACCGTCGTGGGGAGCAGCATCGCATCATCCTCTACCCGCAAGACCCTGCAGCCGGTCACTACCAAGGGGCAGTCCGCCATCGAACACATCGTCGTGTTCATGGAGGAGAACCACACCTTCGACAACTACTTCGCCACCTTCCCCGGCGCCAACGGGATACAGGGGGCAGTCCCGCAGCCCAGCGGTTCCCCGGGCCAGGGTCCCGTAGCGCCTTTCACGATAACCACGCCCGCGATCGCGCACGACATGAGCCATTCGTGGACAACCGCCCACGCGGCCTACGACAACGGGAGGATGGATGGTTTCGTCACCGCAGAGGGGTGGACGGAGACCATGGGCCACTTTGCGCCGGCCCTTCTGGACGGATACTGGAAGCTCGCCTCCGAATACGTCCTCCTCGACAACTTCTTCTCCTCCGTGATGGGGCCCAGCCTCCCCAACCACCTCTACCTCATCGCGGCGCAGTCGGGCGGGCTCACCAGCGATGCGCCGTACGGCAAGGTCGATTTCACGTCGCCGACGGTCTACAACAACATGTTCCACTTCAGGTCGATAGTAGACGAGCTGGAAGCGGCCAACGTCTCCTGGCGGTACTACGCGGGAGGTTCGGGCACGTTGAACGGCTGGAACCCGCTCCCGGCTTTCGAATCCTTCCAGAACAACCCCGCAAGGCTCTCGAACGTGGTGGAGACGACACAGTTCATGAGAGACCTGGATTCACACTCCCTACCCAGCGTCGCGTGGGTCATGCCAGAGACGGACGCGTCCAGCGAGCATCCGCCGTACGACATCACCGTCGGCGAAAGCGACGTCATCTCGAAGGTCGAAGCGATCATGGCGAGCGACTACTGGCCGACGACTGCGATCTTCGTGACGTGGGACGATTACGGCGGGTGGTACGACCACGTGCAGCCGCCCCAGGTCGACGAGTACGGCTACGGGTTCCGCGTCCCCTGTCTGATCATCTCGCCATACGCGAGGCGGGGGCTCGTGGACCACACCCAGGCGGACTTCACGTCAATCCTGAAGTTCATCGAGACGGTCCATTCCCTGCCACCGCTGACGGCCAGAGACGCATCCGCGGCAAACCTGATGGAAGCTTTCTCCTTCCCTTAGGTGCGGACCGGCGCGCAGGCCTGGCCCGCGGATAAGATAAGCGCACCATTGCTTTGTTATAGGTCGTTGAGAGGCGTCTGCATTTATGCGGGGCCAAGAAGCCCGCAGCCAACGCAGTTATAACATCGCGATATCATAACTTTTAATTAGTTATAACATTATGATGCGATAACATGCAGCTCGAGGAGCTGAGCCGTTTCAACAGCTGGTGGACCGCTGGCCGCGTCAGAGCGTCTCTCGTAGAGAAGTACAGGCGGAAGCTCTACCACGACCTTAGCAAAAATCTGAAGAGAAGGCAGGCGCTCCTCATCTGGGGGATGAGGAGAGTCGGCAAGACGGTGCTGGCGCTCCAGCTGATCGATGACCTGCTGAAGACCGGCGTGGACCCGCGTTTCATTCTCTACTTCTCTTTCGACGAGGCGCCATCGGACATGCGCGATGTCCTTGAGACCTATCAAAGGCAGGTCCTGAATGCGACATTCGAAGCGACGGAAGACAAGGTCTATGTCTTCTTCGACGAGATCGAGAAGGTGCGGGACTGGGAGAGCACGATCAAGGTCTACTACGACCTCTATCCCCATGTCAAGTTCGTTCTTACGGGGTCTGCCTCGGTCTCCCTGAGGAAGCGGTCCAGGGAGAGTCTGGCAGGAAGGATCGCGGCCTTTCTCCTCGAGCCTCTCTCCTTCGAGGAGTTCCTCGAACTCTCAGGGAAGGATGTCGGTGAGATAAGGAAGAATCCGGCGCTCTGGGACCGGGATATGGCGCCGCTCCTCAACAGGTACATGAAGTACGGCTCGTTCCCCGAACTCGTAGGTGAGGAGGACGAGGAGTACGCAAGAAACTACATCCTCAACAACGTGGTCGGGAGGGTCGTCTACAGGGATATTCCGGAGGAGTTCGGCCTGAGAGACGTGGAGCTGCTGAGGTCTCTCCTCTACGTCCTGGCCAGGAACCCAGGGGCGGTTGTGAACTACCGGGAGCTTTCCAAGAACCTGGGAAGGGACCAGAGGACGGTGTCCAACTACGTGGAGTACCTCGAGTACGGCCTCCTGGTCAGGCTCGTGTACAACTACAGGGGCAGCCCGCTTGCCAGCGCTAGGAAGATGAAGAAGGCGTACCTGGGGACCCCGAACATTGCCCTCGCGTTCGGCCCGCCCCCATCTGGCGTCACCTCAAAGCTCCTCGAGAACCTGGTGATGATGAAGACCGGTGCCAGATTCTTCTACAGGAATGCCTTCGAGGTCGATTTTGTCCTTGTGAACGATGGGACCCTGACAGGAATCGAGGTCAAGGAAAGCGAGTCGGACATCAGACAGCTCAAACTCTTCTCGAAGCACTTCCTCGGGAAGGTGGCAAAGACCATACTGGTGACGGCCGAAAGGGGCACCGCCGAGGGAGCGGAGGTCGTCCCCGCCTGGGAATTCCTTCTTGCGTCTTGAGCTTAGGACTACGTTTGCTGGTACGTCACCTTTTCTTCCAAAGCGACCTGACGCTCAGGAGCTCGCAAGAGTACTCCGTATTCAGAGGCCGCGGCGATCAGGGACCTCGAGATCACCCTGACCATAGAGCAAACCAGAAGCATCGGGGAGTGCTTGTTCCCCGTCAGGTCGCTTTGGACACATGTCAGTCAGGAAGACAGCGCGCGTTCGTTCGCTGCTGGGAGCATCCTGCTGAATCTCCGTGCGAATGCAGCGGGATACCTCGCCAGATAGCCCTCCATCCTCTTCCTGTCCACGCTCTGCGCGAGCTTCCCCATCACTTCCTCCCCCGGACTCTCCCCGAAGTAGGCGAGGTCTATCAGCGTCTTCTCCAGGTCCGAGACGGGCACCATGAAATCCCCGTAGGGAAGGTAGTCGAAGCCGAAGAAGTGCCGAGGGGCTATCCTGTGGACGACCACCCTCTGTCCCATGACCTCCCGTACCCCTGGCTTGACCTTCCCGCAGGTCACCAGGACGACGTTCGTCTCCTGTTCCCAGAGGTTCCTCATGCTGAGCGCGTCCTGAAGCCCGATATAGGCAGGCTTCAGCGCGAAGACGCTTACGACCGGGTCTGCGTGGACGCTGTACCAGCCGCGTGTTATCCTGTTAAACTCGCCGCGAGCGGTGAGGTTGTGGAGCAGCAGGAGGGCATACCCCCTCCCTCCCGTAAGGAGCTCTACGTCGCGCGCCCTGAAGGCCGCCGTCGATCTGGCGTAGCGTCTCACCTCGTCGATGTGGACCTTCTTGCCCATCTCTCTATCCCCTCGAGCATCGCTTCCGCAGACGGCACCACACCGGCGATTATGGTCGCTCTGAGCTGTCCCGCATCTACGGGCTCGGCGTAGCTCTTTAACATCCTCGAGACTGCGGGACGGACCCTGTTACCATCCTCGACCAGGTTGAGGAGGAAGAAGACGTCGTACAGGTCCCTTACCTTCCTCCTGGAGGTGTAGGCCGCCGCCTTCTCAAGCAGGAGGTCGTCTGGCGTGAGGGTTTTCACGAGCATCAGGGTCCCGTCCAGCACCTCGTACGCCCTGACGACACTCGCGGGCGGTCCCCTGAGCGCCGCCTCGAAACTGACCACGACCCCACCTGCCTCGTACTTTCCGAAGACCGTGTTCTCGGTAGTCTTGTACTCGAGCTCCTTCATACCCTTGGCGGCGAGCCCGCTCCTGAAGCGGGCGGACCCGACTGCTTCGTCGACCGGGAGGTAGACACCGATGTCCTCGGAGAACCTGCCTCCGCCGTAGCACCTCCAGATGGCTGTCCCACCGTGCAGCACGCACTCCGGAAAGGCGTCGTATGCCTCCGAGACTATTGTGTCCTGGGCCAGGGCCACAGAGATATGCGCCCTCCTCCTCAATCTGGCTGCCAGGGGCGTGCCTCTCATATCGTCAATACATCCAAATTATGGTTATATATAATTATGATTGACTTGACATGCTGCGGCTCCCGATATGCATAGGTCAGAAACCGTCTCGCCGACTCTGCAGCAGATACGCTCGCTAAGGCTCGGACTCGCGTTTCCCGCTAGCCGCTCTTCGTCCCGACACCAGGGATGAGGCCATCGACCCCCTCCTCTCTGGCCCTCTTCTCGAGATACTCCAGATCGATGCGTTCCCTGAAGCCTTGGAAGA
Source organism: archaeon (assembly GCA_021791695.1). GTDB lineage: Archaea > Thermoproteota > Nitrososphaeria > Nitrososphaerales > Gagatemarchaeaceae > Gagatemarchaeum. The sequence goes on from JAJYWC010000009.1 coordinate 5,187, forward strand.
GCACGACCGCCTGGTCAGAGTCCCTTCTGCTCTTCCAGAGCTTCGCTGCCTTCAACCGGTCGATAATCAGCTCCTCGACCCCGACGACCCTGACCGAGTACGGTCCCACCTCCAGCGTGCGGGTCTTCTCGGTCCTCGTCGGATACGAGCCGACGATGTGGACGGCGATGGCCAGCTTCTCGCTCAACCAGACCATCCCCTCTCTCTTGAAGCCCAGCCGCTCCAGCAGTCTTTCCGTCGCCTCGCGGTCGGTCGTGGTGACGTCGACGTCTCCGGTCGTGAAGAGACCCGCCGTATAGGTCTCGACCGCCTGCCCGCCGACGAGAAAAAGGAGACCGCCCTTTCTCGACAGCTCGTCCGATATGTACCCGAGAAGGAGCAACTTCTTCCTTAGCTCGTTCGGCTCCTTTCTGAGCTGCGCCAGGATGGCTCCCGGCAGCCTCCTGCTGGGCCTGGTCCGGGCCTTTTTCTTCGGGGCCGCCTTCCTCACCTCATCCGAAACGTGAGCACGCCGGGCTCTTCGAAGAGCTGCTCGAATCGCAGCGCTGCCAGCCTCGAGAGCGCGGAGAGTTCTTCCTCTGTCCTCGGCAGGTCGCCCTGGGTGGGACGCCCTCGCCGCGTCCTGCTACTGGCAGAGAGCTCGAACTGTGCTCTCCGCGCCTCGGAGAGTTCCTCGAAGGTGAGGGGGAGGCGACCTATCTCTTCGTTCACCTTCTTCCAGTTCACGCTGAGCCGCGCGTCGACCCTTCTCCTGATCGCCTCTGGGACGCCCGAGGAGAGTTTCGACAGGGGGCCGAGGTAGCAGAGCGTGCTCTGCTTGACCTTCCCGCCGTCTCTCCTCCCTTCAACCAGGTAGAGGTATCGCCGGCGCCCGACGGCCTTGGCTCTTACGAACACGGGTCGCGGCAGAGGGCGGTGCCTTAATAGCGTTGTGCCCAATTTGTCTCTCCGTTGTGCCTAAAGTGACAGCCAAGGAGACCGGGTTGGGGATGGACCTGCATCTGTCCGGACGCTCCTCGGTCGTGACCGAGACGCAGTACTGTTGAGCAGTACGAAGCTTCGCGTAAGCTGGGCCGACGGCAGGTTCGCGGTGAACCCTGTGTCTTCGGCACGTCTGGCAGACCCGTCCGGTCGACCACCCGCACGGGGGCTTCTCAACGTTTAAGATTCCAAGGGCGCAGAGAAGCACGCTTGAGCGTCCATTCGGCCGACCCGCCCGGTCTCCAAGACCTCCTGTTCAGCTTGGCCAGCGATGACAGGCTCGCCCTCCTCGATGAGCTCAGTGCAAGGAGGCAAAGGCTCACCGCCCTCTCCAAGGTCATCGGGGCAACGGTGCAGGAGTGCTCCCGCCACGTCGAGCGCCTGGGCGCGGCTGGCCTGGTGTCGAGGGACTCGGAGGGCTTCTACGCGACGACCAGCCTGGGCAGGGCGGTCCTCAAGATGCTCCCGGCGATGAGGTTCCTGCTGAGCCACAGGGACTACTCCCTTTCCCACGACCCAGGATTCCTCCCCGACCAGTTCGTCGAGAGGCTGGGTGAGCTCTCGGCCGGGCGCTACGTCGCACACGTGAGCGAAACGCTTGAACTGATCAAGAAGATACTCTCGGAAGCGAAAGAGTTCGTCTACCTCGTCGCGGACCAGCCCCCCATAGTGAGCAAGGTCGCGGGGAGCTCCTTCACCTCGAAGGAGATTCCGGTGAGGCTCATAGGCGAGAAGGTGGACAAGCGAGTGGCGTCAGACCTGAAGGCCGTCATGCCAAACAGCCAGGTGGTCCTGATGAAGGATGTCAGGGTGGCCCTCGCGATGAACGAAAGCCAGGCGGGAATCTGCCTCCCGGACCTGAAGGGGAGGCCAGACTTCAGCTCCGGGTTCGAGGGGAGGGACCCGGCGTTCTTGATATGGTGCAGGGACCTTTTCGAGCACTACTGGGCGGAATCGCATAGGACGATTTAGACGGAATGCTGCCAACGGCAGTGTTTAAGTTTCAACGCCGCCGTTGAGGAGGGTTAATGACCCTCCCATCGACAATCCCCGGTCCGATGACAGGAACGGCTGGCCTTCCCGGTCGGGTCAGGGACGCGCTCTCGGGCGTCAAGGGCGTGCAGGAGAAACAGATGTTCGGAAGCGCGGGTTTCATGGTAAGGGGGAAGCTGTGCATGAGTGCCAGGGAGACGGGAATCATGTGCAGAATAGACCCCGCCCTCAGGGAGGATCTATTGGCCAGGAAGGGATGCCGTCCCATGACGATGGGGGGCCGGGAATACAGAGGGTACGTGCGGGTAGATGCAGCCGCTCTTAAGACGGAGAAGGACCTCCGATTCTGGGTGGACCTCGCCCTTGACTACAACGCTAGCCTGAATGAGACAGGCAGGAGGAGGTGAGCAGATGAACGGAGAAAGAACGGAGAGCTCGTCAGGAATCAAAGTACTTCTGCAAAAATACTACGAAGCCGTCGCCAAAGGAGGTGGATGGGGACAGCTGCTCTCTGAGGACTTCCTTCTCAGCGGGACTATTGCCAGGGGGAGCGTGGGCAGGGATGCCTACGTCAGTAACAACTTCTTCAAGATGGTCAGAGGTCTCGAAGTGAAGGAGTTGATTGCGGAGGGAAAGAGCGGGTTCGCGATCGTCAGCTACGAGGTGGTCTCGCCGAAGGGGAAGCGTTTCACCTCTGAGGTCGCGGAGTTCTGGAAGGCGAAGGACGGAAAGCTCGCGTCGGTCGCAATCTACTTCGACACGGCTGCCTTCGAGAAGGCGCTGGCTCAGTGAGAGAGGGCCAGCCTCACTCTCCTTCTCGCCCATCTCTCCTGAGACGACCCAGGATCAGGCGAGGCGATCCCAGCCATGGGTCTTTCAATCTCTCCCTCTGTTTGAGCGTCATGCACGCGAGTAGATACTTCGCTCCGAGTGCAGGCGAAAACCTGCCTCGGCTGGAGGACAGGGTAGCTTGTCTGCCGCTTTCGTGGGCGATCAGATGGAGCAGATTACCGGGCGCTCACTCGAGCTTGAAAGGGGATTTGAGACGCTACTAATCAAAGGTCATTACCCTAGCCCCAAGCGCTCTCCAATCTGACACATTATCCGTGAGAATGGTGTCCCAACCGGCCTTCTGCATCTTAAGCCATATCATTGCATCGCCCGAGTCGTACCCCTTCGAAATCACAGAGTACAGATTATTCACGTCTGTGGAGGAAAACTCGGGCGAGGTTACACTGATTCCCAGGTCTAAGAGGAGCTTCGGAAACCTATCCCTTAATCCTCTAAGCATCGCCGCCCTCTTTGTGTCTCCTGATCCGGCAGAGCGCTGAATCTCATCCTCCATCACCTTCGTGAATTCGAAAACGATCAGGTCGATGGTTAAGAGACGATCCCCTTTCTCTATGATAGTGCGTAGCTTCTTGGTTCCTGCAAAGAACGCCGAAGTGTCAACGATTATTGGCGACTTCTTCGCTGACATGTATCTGACCGATCCTCCTCTTGATTTCTCTGGTTACTGCCTGATCTATCTCCGTTGAAGACACATCGGAAAGGTGAGCCTTGGTCAATAACGCGTCCCATTCGTCTAGTGCTCTTTGCTTCTTCTTTGATTCAACTTCCTGCAACAGCTTAGAGATACTTTCCGCGATCTCTGTATTTGGAGCTATAATCGCCGAATCCGGCGAAGCCACCACCACAACCTTGCTTCCTGCTTTGAGGGCCACCGTATCGGGAATTGTGACCCTCCTCTTTGAGTCCAGTCTTCTCTCTGTTACTCTTACCGCCATTTACGACTTTCCCACCTCGCAAGCGCGCGTGGACTGGCGCTGTTTCCTTGATGTCCGGCCAAGAACGAAGAGAGAGCCCTGTCACAAAGATGGTGTTGCAGTTTCTGGATTCCCAAACCCAGTTTCAAACCTCCGTCCAAGCAGGGTCGTAGTCAGTCTCGAAGCCCGATACAAACTCCCATTCAGGCTAGTTTGTGTGGTGTGGGGGGATTCGAGCACTTGGGCCCTCCCTCAGTTCCCTTGTTGGAGCGGGGTTACGGCTCAGTGCACAGCGAGGATAGACCGCAAGCTAGTTCGATGTATATGACGGGCAAGCATAACACGGGTCATATCAGTTCCACGCCCTCAAGCCCTTTCAAATCACTGTCACCGGTGTAAAGCCTTGCCGAATATTGACGCGCTGTAGCATAGACGAGAGCGTCTGAGAAGTGTAAGTTGTTCTCCAGACTGTAGTCCGCAGCTTCCAGGGAGAGCGTTTGATCAACCTCGACAACCTTGGTCTGACTCAGGGCTGCGGCGGCTTCCAGGGCAGGCTCCTCTCCCTTGATTTTCTTGATTTTCCTGTAGACCTCGTAAAGAACAACTACGGAGGTCACGAGCTCCTCGGGTCTGGTACTATCGATTAGTTTGTTGTACTCTGAGGCTTTTTCGCCGTCGGTGAATCGTTCTATCCATCCGTAGCTATCGATGCTTATCAAAATCGCTCTGCCTTGTCACGCAGATCCTTCGTGTCCAGCCCGGGGAGCATCCCCTTGGTCTGCCTTAGGGGACGCACGGGGACGTATTGAAGAATCCCATGTTTGGCGATCGCGACCATCTTGTCGCCTGGTTTGATGTTGGCCGCTTGCCGAAGCTTCTCCGGGATGACGACTTGGTATTTTCTAGATACAGTTACAGTCTCCATCGTTAATACGAGCGTTCAACGCTAACGTAATCGATATAAGGATTCCTCGAGATGGCTTTGTTTCAATAAAGACATCCTTGGAGTCAGTTTGTATGGCGCGGGGTGGTATCATTCCTTCAGGTCCGAATCTGGTCTAATATGATATCTGAGCGCTGATGTGCTCTTCCCCGCGGGGCTGCCCCGTATACTACTATTGTTTATTCCTCCGTTTGAACTCGTAGATTATTCTCCAGTCGCCTAACCTGATCCTGAATGTGTCTTCAAACCCTTTGAGTTTCTTCACGTCGAACAGCTTCACGGGAGCGAACGATTCTTGAAGCGCTTCTATCGCCTCGGCGGCTCTTTTCCTTATGTGATCTGGAGCTTTCTCAATACCTTTGGTTGCTTTCCTTGTCAGGACTACACGATACAACTAGGAGACTGCTCTCTTCCTGACCTCTTTCCAGTCTTCGAATTCTCCGCGAGCAAACTCTTTTCTGCCGACTGCTACCACTTTTAGTTCTTCTTTGGTGGGCATCAGGTGTCCTCTTCCGCGTGCATCTGCTCCACGAGCTCGCTCGAAGTCATCCTGCTCGGAGCCACCAATTCGTTGATGATCTGGAGCACCCTGAGTCTCTCCCTAGAAGGAAGGCTCAGTAAGTTGATGTAGAGCCTAATGGCTGATCATATGGCTTCGCTCTTGTTCATGAATCCATATTCCTTCGAAGCCTTCTCAATGAGTTCAGCCTCGCTCTTCGTGAGCTTCGTGGAGACCGAGACAGATTCAGCCATGCGTTTACCGGGGTAAACCAATGGTTATAGCCTTGCTTTCTCTTCTTGACAGCTCATCGCTTTGCCCAGCTGCTCTCCAACGTTCTCCGATATCTTCCTCATCGTTTGAATCGGGGCTTCCGCGAGCCTCTCCACTCATAGTCCCTCGTCGACCTCCATGAGCATCGAGGTCGAGAAGGTCGCATCAGGGCACGCAGTCGTCCGGATAGGCGGAAAGCGAAGGGCGAGGCTCCATCCGGTGGACCATGCGGCGCCGAGGGAGCGGGTAAGGGAGGGGTGAACGTCAGACCGGCCGTGCTGGCCAAACCCTGGCAGCAGCCCGGAAACTAACCAGTCGCTGGACTCTGCTTCATGGATGGATTTTCTTGATACCAGGGTGGATTCGATTTGGCTTCCCCCCGTTTATCGACGTAGGACGACGATAGGCTCATGACCGAAGCATTCTGCATGAAGGAGAAGGCAAAGCACGAGATGAACGGCGCGGTCGAGGTGCAGATGAAGAACGGGAGGAGGGCGCTCCAGGGGACGTGCGCGAGCTGCGGGACCAAGCTCTTCAAGATACTGGGCAAGACGGGTCAGCAGACGGGATTTCTGGCGACTAGCAGCCCGCTCCGGACCGAGCAACTGGTCCTTCCAGAAACAGTTTAACCCGAAGGCAGGTCCCCTATCGGCAGGTACTCCGGATGCAGTTCGAGGAGTCTTTGAGGTTTGAGGGGAGCCGGGACGAAATCTGGAGAAGGGCCTCGGCAATCAGGGATATCCCGAACTACTGGCACGGCACGAAATCGCTCGAGGTGGTGAGGGAAGGACAAAGCATGGTGCATGCGAAGCTAAAATTCGCCTTTGGGGGTTCGGGCGAGGCCGATATACTGGCCGATGGCGAGAAGAGGACCTTGACAATACGCTACACGTCGGGCGCCTTCACTGGGGAGCAGGTGATCGCCGTAGGCGAGAGAACGGTGAGCGCGAAGTGGGACGTGGAGTTCAGGGGCATGTTCCGTCTCGCATCAAAGTGGAACGAGAGCCACTTCAGGTCGGGCACCCGGCACGCTCTCGAGAGGCTGACCGGAGCTCAACCAACAGACTCCGGGGCGTGAAGATAAAAATCCATCAAGCTCTGGCCACTCTGCCGGGCACGAGACTGCAGATTGTGAGCGTTCGGTGCAGCTCGCGCCAAACTTGGCAGCTGCCTAACTCCGGGGTGCCGACCCTTTGCGGACCTCCGACCGCCCTCCGGTTATATATGAACGGGTCACCACACAGAGCGCCTTGAAGACTTCGAAGTTCGGGGCTTTCGGCATCTCGTCCAGCGTCCTCGGTATTGCGCTGCTGCTGGTCACCTTCGTCCTCGCGTACCTCCTGCTCCGGAGCCAGTCGGGCCTCACTCCCGGCGACCTGACAGCCTCCATGGGCACCCTTCTCTATGCGGCGATCGAGGCGCTCTTCCTCGGAATAATGGGCTGGGTGGGCTCCATCCTGCTGCTGAGGGGGATAGAGTTCATGAAGGTCGAGAAGGGAGTGGGGGTCGTCACGTTCAAGGTCGAGAAGGGGGTCGGGATAGTCACGCAGACGGAAGAGGAGAAGCCGCCTGAAAGCCAGAAGACATGAGCAAGAGCGGCTCCACCTTGAAGGGCGCGCTGAGGGGGGTGGCCCTCGCGATAACCCTTGTATCGGTGCTGACATTTGCCACGGTGGGTTACTCCGTCTACCAATCGTACGGGGTCGTCACCTCTCCCTCCTTCGGCTCTGAGGTCCACAGAAGCGTTGCGTGGCAGGATGGGGTCCTGATGGTCTCGTGGACCGGCACTTTCCCGAACGAGGGGCTCTACCCCGTCCAGGTCTCCTCCTACCTCAACGCGAGCTCCTCCAGCGGCTACCTGGGTAGCGCAGACTCCGGTACTGCCACGATTGCGCCCTCCTCGACGGGCGGTTTCAACCTCTCGCTCTCCCTTGACCCATTCACCGCTGGCGGAGGGGCGGCCGACCGGCTCTTCTACAACGGGAGCGACGTGACCCTCACGGTAGGCCTGAAGACCTCGCTGGTCCCCCTGGCCGGACTCAAGGTCTCCGGGAACAGCAGTACGTACATCCCCGCGTTCATGGGCAACCTCACGGTGGTCTCGGCCCTCGACGGTCCCTCCGGACTCGTCCTCCAGCTCTCGTTCAACAACGACGAGGGCGCGCCTGTGGGCTACTCGATGTACGCGAGCCTGGCACGAGGAGGAAATTCCAGCGTCGCTCGGGGGACGGTCGAGCCCGGGGGACGCGGGACAACCCAACTGACCTTCGCCGGGCTCGTCCTTCCACAGGGGAGGTACCTGGCGACGCTTCACACCCTCAGCTTCGGCGGGGAGCTGACACTGCCCCTGGTGCTGGAGGTTACCTGATGAGCCAGCGGCCGGGGCTCCGGTCGAGGGTGGCGAACGCCTCGCTGGCCCTCGTGGTGAACGCCCTCATCTGGTTCTTTATCCCCGAGTACCTGCTGGGCGCTTTGGGGCAGGCGGACGCGGGCGTTGCGTCCTTCACCTACGCGCTGGTGCTCGTCTTCGGGATGACGATCACGGGCGTCGAGGTGCTGGCGGCTCTGACCCAGGGGAGCGCCTTATCGACTCTCTTCAGCGCCGGCGCCTCGATCGCCTCCGCGTTCTATGTCTACCTCGCAACGGGGGGCGGGGTTGTCTCGGTCACCAGCGGCGCGGTGACGGTGGTGCTGACCTTTCCCGTCCTCGTCGCCCTCATGGTCATCCCGGCCCTCTTTAACGTGGCGAGACTCGGGATATCGTACCTCCTGGACGAGAGCGAAGGGTCGCGGCCCATCCAGGATGATATCCGGATCTAGCCGCGTCGCGGGCGCGCTCAAGGGCTGCGCGCCCATTCACTGTGCAGCAGAGTGCCTTCCTGCCGCTACAGTCCCCCGGACGGGCCTACCCCTTCCCCAGCTTGAACTTCTCGGATATGTTCCGGGCGATCTCCATGATGTCCCTCATCCTCATCTTCCCCGCCACTGTCTCGATCCTCTGGAGCACCACGGCGTCGTCCGTCGCTACGACGATGAGCTTAGTCCCGGGACCCATCTGCAGCCTGTCCCGAACCTCCTTGGGGATCACGACCTGCCCCTTGTCGGAGACCTTTGTCACGTCGATTATGGGTCCTTCTGTCATCCGACGTTGAGTGGAGGCCATCAGCTTATAAACAGATTTCGCCGACGGTGGGAAAGGAATTGTCAGGAAAGAGGAACATATCTCGCACTCTCACGCTCCTTCTTTTCTTCGTCGTCATAGTCATCGCGGTCCTCGTGATATTCGCATACTTCTCGGGCCTCCTCGGCCTGGTCGCGCCGGCGCAGAAGCACGTGGACATATCAGGGGTCTTCTCGCTCCAGAACGGGGGCGGTCCGACGGGTACGCTCGCCTTCACCGTGACCAACCTGTCGTCCACGCCCATCACGGGCGCCTCCTTCAGCTGTCCCGCATCCCAGTTCTTAGACCCCGCCTGCGGAGGTCTCACGCTGACCATGAACGGCCTGCCCGTCTCGCCTCAGAACACCGTACCGGACCAGGCTACAGCCAGCGGAGCCTCGACGGTGAGCGCCGCCGCTGGAAGGACCTTCACGGCGAGCAACCCCTACTCGGTAACTGTCACCGTCACCTTCTCCGACGGGACGTCTACCAGCTACACCGAGTTGCTCATCGCGCAGGCCTGATGAGAGGCAACCGATTATATCTTGGTGGTCCGAGCCCGCTTTGAACATGAAGGCCCGCCGTGGAGTCTCCGAGGTCATCGCGGTACTCCTGCTGATAGTCATAGTGCTCGGGGTGACCATTATAGTCGTGGTCTTCGCCACGGGCGTGATAGCGAACCTAGAGTCGGGAGGGGTATCCACCCCGGTGACGGCGGGCGGCCAGATGGTCGTGCCCGGTTCCCGGGCAGGGTTCGCGATGGTGACGCTGAGCCTCAGGAACAGCGACAACAAGCAGGTCGACGCGGTCGCGGTCGCCTGCCCGGCGTCCTCGGTAGCCACGAACTGCCCGAGCCTCGCGATGACCTACTCCGGGAACCTCGTCTCGCCAGCGACGCCGCTTCCCTTGGAATCCACGGCCGTGGCCTCCGGGGCGCTCCAGGCAGGCACGGGCCAGTACTTTGTGGCCGGAGAGACCTACACGTTCCTCCTCACGCTCACATTTGCCGGAGGTCCGCAGCAGCAGACGATCGACGTGGAAGTCACCGCCATATCTTAGAATACGAGAAAAATACAGTGCTCAAATGAGCTAGAATTGATATATACCAAGTTCAAAAACCCTCGGGCATATTGATGGCTGGGTCACGCGGCTTAGCGGTCTCGCTGCTGCTTCTGCTCCTGCTCGGCGCGGCACCAGCGCTGCTCCCGCCGGCTGCCGCTGCCGTGGCGCCCACCCCGACGGCGGCTGTGGCGCTCTCGCTCTCCGTGGTCCCGCTCAGGCTGCCCGCCGACGGAAACAGCTACGCGGTCCTCGTGCTGGGATTCTCCGACGCCTCCAGGAACCCCTCGTTTGCGCTCAACGCGACCACTGTCTACCTAACCTCGTCCCAGGAGGACGTCGGGACTGTGCCCGCCTCGGTGGTCATCCCTGCAGGAGCGGACTATATTGTGGTCAACTTCACCACGACAAAGCAGGAAGGTTCAACCACCATCACGGCGTCTTCGCCCGGGTACGCCAGCGTCAGCACGGCCGTGGTAACGAGGACGCCCAGCGGCTTCGCCACGCAGCTCAGGTTGGTCGCTGAGCCGACGAACGTGCTGGCGGGCACGACCGGAGCGCTCATCGTCCAGCTACTGGACCTGACGGGTGCCCCGGCGGTAGCCAGCGAGCCAGTCACCGTCTCGATCGTCTCCTCGAGCCAGTCCACCATAAACCCGGCTTCTGGCAGCATCACGATACCCAAGGGCGCGAGCTTCTCTTTTGTGAACTTCACGTCAGGCTACTCGCTGGGCAATGCATTGGTAACCGCGAGCGCGTCGTCGTTCACCTCGGCGACCACGACCATCTCGATAATCGGGGCCTCTGCGTACGCCCTCCACGTGAGCGCCCAGCCTAGCCAGATCGCGGAGAGGACGAACGGCAGGATAGTCGTCTGGCTCACAGACCAGCTCGGTCATCCCGCGATAGCCTCGAGCGCGGTCTCCGTCTCCATCACTTCTTCTAATCTTGCGGTCGCGCAGTTCTCCAGGACGGTCGTGACGATAGGCGCAGGATTCACAAGCGCAGTCGCGAACTTCACGGCCGGGTCCGTGCAGGGCTCGTCGACGGTTACGGTCGCGGCGCAGAACCTGCAGGCGGGCTTCGACACCATCTCGACGTTCAAGCCCTCCCAGACCCCGACGGCCATAAAGCTCTACGTGGGTCCCAACCCGGTTGTGGCTAACGCGGCGACCTATCCGGCGATAACCGTGGCCCTCGTCAACAGCACCGGCTATCCCGCGCTCGCCGCATCGAACACCATCGTGAACATCACCTCCGGCACCACCGGCGTCGGGACGACGTCGAGCTACGTGAACATCCCGTCCGGGTCCGAGTCGGCCGTGGCCTCCTTCTCGACGACATACTTCGTCGGCATAACGACGGTCACCGCGGTAGCCCAGAACCTGGCGTCCGCGCAGGTGCAGGTCTCCAGCTACGGGCCGGTCCCCGTCAACCTGCTGGTGTCGAGCGTCTCCTCGACCGTCCTCGCCAACGGGGCGACCGACGACGTGCTTGCGGTGAGCCTGCAGGACGCCGCCGGCAACCCCGCCATAGCGCCGACCCCAATCTCTGTCCACCTCACCTCATCGCAGCCGACTACTGCGCAGGTCAGCCCTTACGTCACGATCAGGGCCGGGCAGTCATACATACTGACCTCGGTCCAGGTGGGAATTTCCGCTGGTAACACTAACATAACGGCGTCGTCGACGAACTACGGCTCTTCCTCGACAATCCTCGACGCGCAGATACCCGCTCCTACTGAGCTGCACCTGTACGTCGGTCCCTCCGTCGCGATAAACAGTACCAAGGGCCAGGAGAGCATGGTTTCTGTCCAGCTCCAGGATGTCAACGGGCTCCCAGCAAGCGCCAGCTCGCCCACGACCGTGACGGTAACCTCCTCCAACACTGCCGTGCTCGCACAGCCCGTCGTCCTGAGCATCGCGCCAGGGCACGACTACGCGTCGGCGTTCGTCTCGACCCTAGGTCCGGGAGACACCAACCTTACCGCCTCGGCACCCGGGCTCGGAGCTTCCTCGGCAGTCCTCAACGTGCTCAGCGCCCCGATAACCCTCGCGCTCGCCCCGTCGCCGCAGATTCCGTTCACCAACGAGAGCTCGACCGTCATACTCACCGCGACCGCTCTCGGGGCGGGAATATCCGGCGCGAACGTCCAGTGGTCGACGTCGTTCGGAGTCCTCAGCTCCACCAACTCCACCACCAACGCTGCCGGCCAGGCAGTGGTCGTCCTCGCCTCCGGTTCGCCGGGGCCCGCGACCCTGACGGCCACCGTCAGGAGTCCGCTGCTCGGTGTTGTGAACAAGACAGTCCAGGTGGTCTTCCAGCCTACGCCGGCTAAACCTGCCAAGACGCTCCTGCAGGAGCTGGGCATCTACATCTACGTGATAATAGTCGCGGTCGTCGCCGTGGTCGTGGTCGTCGCTTTCCTGTTCATCCGGAGAATGCGCAAGAACAGGGCCGCCAAGGGTGGGCCGGCCGAGGCCGAATCTTTCGATGACCTTGAGGAGCAGCCCGACGTCGGCGACGTGGGCGAGGACAACCTGGCCTACGGCGGACGTACCAGAGACAACTACATCGGTGAAGGCTTCTGACCCGCGTCAAGCGCTACGAGCGATGGGGACGCAAGAGACGGGCCGTCAGCCCGGTCATCGCTGAGCTCCTGCTCATAGTCATAACGGTGGCGCTCGGCACGCTGGTCTACAGCTTCGCGTCAACGGCCTTCGGCGGCTTCGGCTCGGGCTTCTCCAACCTAGTCCAGAACGCAGGCGAGCAGCTGCAGGAGAACCTGGTCGTGGAGCAGGTCTACTTCTTCAGCACCAACAACACCGTCTACCAGTCGACCGGGCAGAGCTGCAACGCGGCAGCTGCTGCTGTCCAGCAGTGCGGCGGAGTGATGTTCGTGAGGAACGTGGGAAGCTACCCGATCCTCCTGGAGACCATCTATCTGGGTAACATAACGGCCTCCGGCGCGCTGACGACCGTTGCCTCTTCGACCATACACCCGGACTGCTACAGCAACAACATGACACAGGGTTCCGTGTGCTTCACGCGCTATGACCCGGCAGCCCACCTCGGCGCCGGAGGGTGGCTCAACGATATGCTGCCGATGACATCGAGCAACGAGATAGCGCCCGGACAGGTGGCGACGATCCGCTTCGTCCTGCCGGTCGACACTACGGGCGACGCGGCCTGCGGAACCAACCTCCCGCCGTCGTGGTGCGCGGTGGTGCACGGGGGTACGGTCTATGCCTTCACGCTTGTGACTTCGAGAGGTAACGAGTTCGTTGCTTACGAGAAGGCGTAACCGGCTCGGACGGCGCCCGGGCATCAGCTCGCTGATAGGCGCAATCTTCTTCGTCCTCGTGGTCTTCCTCGTCTTCTCCAGCACCGTGCTGATATTCGAGCAGTTCACGAACTACGCGGTAACGTTCAAGCAGGTAGGCCAGCAGGACCAGGCGAACAAAGCCACGTCGCTCGGCTTCTCCGGCTTCTCCTTCGGAGGCAACATGACCCACTCGACGAACGAGACCATACAGGCCGCGCCCGCGACCGGTGTCTCGTCCCTGGCGCCTATCCAGAACATGAACTTCACCAACAGCATGTCGGGGTGGACCTTCTCCAGAGCCTACGAGCTCTCGCTCCACACGGGAGAGGTGACGAACTACCCCAAGAACGTCCTTCCGGGTCTGGAGGTCTATACCCTGACGGTCTACAACAACGACCCCACGAGCGGGCCGCTCGCTGAACCCTCCTACATCACCGGAGTGCAGATCTCCGTGAGCCCGAGCTTCGTCGTCCCGGCGTCGCTTCAGGAGTCCCCCACCGGGTGGGACACCGCGAACCCGGGGGGGCTGCCGATAGTCACCGGCACGACGATCACCTGGACCGCAAACTCTTGCTCCGGGGGTATCCCCAATACAGCCAGCCTGGTCTTCGACTGGACGGCCGTGGCCCCCCCTACGACGGGAAGCTACTTCCACACGGTCACGATAACGTGGCAGGCGAATCCGTGCACGCCGATAAAGCAGCAGGGCCTCACGCCCATCCAGACCAGCGTGGTCACCTCGTCACCGGGTGGGGTAGACAAGGCGTTCATCGAGCCGGTGCCGTCAGGCACCATCCCCGGCGGGGCGTTCGGGGGATACGACGGGACCTCCACTGTGGGCTCGGACAGCGGGCCGGGGAGCCTCTACATCACCTACGCGCCCTCCATCAACGGGCAGCCCCTGACCTCCGGGAAGCAGCTGACCGCCAAACTGAACTTCACCTCGGACTTTACCCTCGGCTCGGCCCTCCTCCTCTCGCCTGGTTGCTGCACCCTTAGTCTGGGATACGCCCTCGACAACCTCGTCTCCAACTCGTCGCAGGTGCTTCTCAGCGCATACCTCACCGACCTGAGCGCGCCGTCGCAGGTCAAGGAGATACTCAACAACACGATAGTGAACGAGCTCAACGGGCAGAACGTCTCGAAGACGGGGTGGCAGATGAACAACGTCCACTTCAGCGTCTCTGACAAGAACATCGAGAGCGTCCCGGGCCAGCTCGATGCGGGGCTCTACGAGCTCACGCTCACGGTCACCGCGACGCTCTTCGGGGCCAACGCGCCAAGCGCCGACTATCCCGCGGCGATGCTGATGCACTTTGACGACGTCGGGCTCGCGTTACAGGAGAGCGGCACTGGTTCCGCCTCTTTCTGCGCGGACACGGCGTCCGTTGCGCCCGCGCCCTGTGCGAGCTCCTGCACATCGGACACCGCCCTGGGCACAGTGGCCGTTCCTTGCGAGCTCTCCCTCTCCGCCGGCATCCCGAAGACCGGGGGGGTGGAGCCGCAGCAGGTACAGTCCATGAAGGTTGACGTGCAGGTCTCGGCCCTTGTACCCGGCGTTATGACGACCGCTTATGCTTACATCGAGGACATCGGGGCTTCCTCAAGCGCGCCCTCGTGGGTCGAGCTGGGCCAGGTCTCCTTCGCCTCCTCCGCGACGATATCGGCGACGATACCCGCGTCCAGCGCCCCCCAGTACCTCTCCGAGGCGACGGACGCGTGCTACCCGCGGCCCCCGACGGGGCCAGCCGTGGGCGCCGGGAGCGTGTGCCTGCGCGTCTACGAGATCCAGCAGCCCAAGGCACCTGATGTTTCGACCCCGGTCGACATCAACGCTTCGCTCTCGGTGCAGACGTGGCAGCCGGACGAGGGAGTGGTCTACCTCCTCAACAACGGGACCGCGCCGGTGCACCTCGTGAGCATCGACGTGAAGGGCCCGAGCGACACCTACAGCAACTTCGACCTGAGCAGCTGGGTCTCCCCGGGCCAGACGGACGCCCTGCTCCTCGGCCAGCAGTCGAGCAGCGCGCTCCCCTCGTTCATCTGGGGCACGGGCCAGACCTACGTCGTGACCGTGGTGACCGACAAGGGCATCACGCTTACCGGGACGTTCGTCTCCCCGTGAGGACTCTGCCGGCGTTGCGGGGACAGAAAGCCCGCGCCAGCATTTCTCTAGCGAAAAGGCACAATCTGCTTGGTAAAATCTATATATGCATCCTCGCGACTCCGAAGGTCGGATGTGGGCATTCTGCGGGCTCCCGACGTGCAGAGGGACCTCCGGATGGCCCTCAGAGCGATGGGCCGGACCCGCGCGCAGCATCCGATAGGCTAGACTAGATGACAGAATCGAGCGCAGAGCGAAGGAGGAAAAATACCTCTTCTACTAAGAAGAGCCCTTCCAAGCGTAAGCGCTCGAGCGATAGCCCTCTCCCGGGAAAGGAAGCCGGGCAGGAGCAGCAGGGCGAACCCGACGCGATGGGAGCGGAGGAGACGACCGCACCGGAGCAGGCCTCACAGGGACCGGTTCTCGAACCCGCGCCGGTGACGTCGCGGCCCGGAGGCGGCTTCTTCTCAAAGTTCTCCGGCATATTCTCGCGCAAGAAGCAGGACCAGGCCTTCCAGGAGGTGCCCGAGGAGCAGATAGTGATAGAGGAATCGGCGGCGGAGGATGGAGAGGCGGAGGCTGAGCTCCAACCCCCCGCTGCAGAGGAACGGGCTCCGGTTCAGGTGATGGACGCCCCGCAGCCCCAGCCGGCCGCACAGAGTGGCGGGGCCGATGTCGAGGCCGCCCAGAAGCGCGGTACTGTGGTGGTCACGAAGGTCCAGGCGGAGGAGCCGGCGGCCCAAAGGACTGCGATGGAGCAGGCGCGGCCCTCCACTCCAGCGGTCCCGTCAGCGCAGATAGGGACGCCTGCAAATGAGTTCATCATGCGCTACCAGGTCTACCCAGACAATCCGGAGGTCTACGTGGGGATACAGAAGGACCCAGACACGGGCGGCTTCAGGTACATAGTCGTGGAACCCCCGCTGAGTCTGGTGGAGAGGCAGGTCTACGCGAAGCTGACGAGGCTCCTGATCGACGAGCTCGAGGTCGACATGGTCAAGCTCAAGAACAACAAGACCGCCCAGCCCTACCTCATCGCCGAGACGAAGAAGCTCGCCGAGAAGTACTCGATGAAGATATCCCCGGACTCGTACAAGAAGATCGCCTACTACTTCACCCGGGACTACATCAAGCTGGGCAAGATAGAGGTCCTCATGAACGACCCTCGCATAGAGGACATCAGCTGCGACGGGCCAAAGATCCCGCTCTTCATCTGGCACAGGGACTACGAGTCCATCCCGACCAACGTCATGTTCAAGAGCGACGAGGAGCTGAACACCTTCGCATCGAAGCTGGCCTACGTCTCCGGCAAGCACATCTCGATCGCGAACCCGATAGTCGACGCGACCCTCCCGGACGGCTCGAGGGTCCAGATAACATACGGCAAGGAGGTAACGAAGAAGGGAGGAACGTTCACGATAAGGAAGTTCAAGGGAGACCCGATCACGATCGTGGACATGCTGAAGTACAACACGCTCTCGCCCGAGCTCGGCGCCTACCTGTGGTACCTCATCGAGAGGCGCATGTCGCTGCTCGTGGCCGGAGGCACGGCGTCCGGAAAGAGCATCCCCTACGATGAGAAGGTGCTCGTGTACGACTCTGGCGTTCTGGAATCGGTTTCCATAGGCAAGCTCTACGACAGGTTGGCGGAGTCGAGGACGGCAAGGCGTGAGGGTGGATACGAGATGATCGCGGCGGACGGAATCGAGACGCCTGCATTTGATTCTCGCCTGAAGGCGCAGCGCTTTGCTGTGGCTTCCGTCATACGCCATCCCTCCGACAAAGCGATCTACCGGATCAGGACAAGAAGCGGGAGAGAGGTGCGCACGACAGGCGACCACTCCGTGTTCACTATCATGAATGGCGAAGTTGTGCCATATCCCTCTTCGATGCTCACGCCCGGGATGTTCGTAGGAGTACCCAGAGTGATTCCTCCAGCCACATCACGCCGTGCCACGGTCGACCTACTGAAGCTCTTTTCAAAGGAAGACCACGGCCTCTACGTCGAGAACGTAGCCCCATACGTAGACAGGGCGGTCGGCCTCGTGGGGGCGCTAAAGGTCTCCGCGATCCTGGGGATGAGGCCGAGAGACGTCAAGGATGCCATCGCGAAAGGTTATCTCGCCGTGCGCGTCAACAGACTCATAAGGCTCGTCGAAAGCACGGGCGCTGAAATCCCCAATCCAGAAACGCTGAAGCTCAGACCAAAGACGAACAGAGCGCACGCCCTTCCAGCCGTCCTCCCAGTCTCCGGGTCCTTGATGCGGCTGATGGGATACTGGGCCGCGGAGGGGATGCTCCAGAGGAGCCCCAGGCTGTTCCGGCTCGATGGGAAGGCCAGGGAGGACATGCAGCGGCTGATCGAGGAGGTCTTCCGCTTTCACGCCCACGAAAGTGTGCGTGGCAGGACGAGAACAGGGTTCAACTCCACCATCGTGAAGGCCGTATTCGAGGAACTGATGCAGGTACGCTGTGGCTCCATTGACAAGAGGATACCCGATGTCGTACTGGGTCAGGACGAGGAGCTACTTGCTGAGTTCCTCAAGGGCTACTTCACGAGGGATGGCTGGGGGGACTCCTACGTGGAGGTCTCGACCAAGAGCAAAGAGATGGCCCAGCAACTCCTGTACGCGCTTTCAAGATTTGGCATCGTCGCCGTTATAAATCCGAAGCGGGTCGCGGGAAGGGGGTACTTCGGCGTCCTCATTTACGGGCAGAAGAACCTGGAGATATTCGCGAGCAGGATTGGTTTTCTCAACAGGTTCCAGGAGAGAGTACTCGAGAGAGCCAACTCGCCCCGCATGCCTCACACGAATGCCGACACCATTCCTGGCGCCGCGACTCTGCTTAGGAAGACGATGGTCTTCAAGACGAGTAACGAAAGGAGGCAGCTCCACTCCGACTGGCGCGGCTACTGGTCTGCGGGCAGCGCCAATAGCCCCGGACGCGAGGCGTTCGCTTCGTTCGTCGATGCGTCGGGGGTCGAGAGTGACATGACAGAGAGGCTTCTCGGCCTCGCGTATTCTGATATCTACTGGGACGAGGTAGTGGGTGTCGATCAGGTCGAGTACAAGGGCGCGTACGTCTATGACCTGGAGGTCCCTGGAGCGCAGAACTTTGTGGGAGGTCAGGGCGGCGTATTCCTGCACAACACGACGACGCTTAACGCGCTCTCCATGTTCATCCCGCCCGACCAGAAGATAGTCAGCGTAGAGGATTCCGTGGTGGGTGATTCAGAGATTCTTGTCTCCGAGGCCGGCACGATCCGGAAGGTCAGGATCGGTCCATACGTCGACGCCGCGCTCCAAAACGGTTCATCGTTGAGTCCCATGGGACACGAACTCTCCAAGCCGGATAACGTAAAGGTCCTGACGGCAGATTCGTCCGGGAGAGTCATGTGGAGCGACTGTACCGCGCTGATCAGGCACAAGGTCCACAAGGACTTTGTGAAAGTCAGGACGCGCACGGGCAGGACGGTGGAGGTCACTGCGGACCACTCGCTCTTCAGCCTGGACGAGGCCGGAGAACTGTCGAACGTGTCAGGGCGCGACATCTCTGTCGGGACATTCTTGGTCGTGCCCCGTTCCCTCCCGGCCGGCACCGGTAACACTACGTTTGACCTCAGCACGTTGCCGGAGTTCTCTCGCTATACCATCAAACGCGCGTCCGGGGGCCCGGAGGGCCAGTCATCGCAGCAGTTGAGGGTGCACGCTTTGCACAGCCGACTGTCCATCCCGGCGCTGGTGGAGCTGGACCAAGACGTGGCATTCCTCGCAGGGCTGTGGATAGCCGATGGCTTCTACGGCAGGAGGACGGTGGGTTTCTCAGCGGGGGCCAAGGACGTCGAATCCAGGCTCCTGAGTACGACCAAGTCGCTTGGACTGAATCTGACGAGACACAGCGACGGGGTTTCGCTGCTGGTGCACTCCCTGCCTCTAAAGACGTTCTTCGAGACGACGCTGAAACTTACCGGAGACGATTATTCCCGACACGTCCCAGATGTCTTCTTCGGCGCTCCGGACGATGTAGTTTCGGCGTTCCTGCGAGGCTATTTCACCAGAGACGGGAACGTCTCTGCGAGCGAGGTCTACACTGAGTCAGCATCCATGCAGTTGCTGAAGGACATCCAGACTCTCCTCCTCAGGTTCGGAATAATACTGTCGATTGGGAGCAAGAGGAAGATAGGGAGCCTGGGAGGATGGGGGACATTCAGAGCCTCGATCGTCGGGAGCGCGCAGGTCTCCTCGTTCGCCCGGAAGGTTGGCTTCGAACAGTCGAGTCAGATGAAGAAGCTGTTCAAGAGGGCGAAGTCCTCGAAGTACTATCTCGACCCCGTACCCCTCAACGACCTCCTCGTCAGCGAGGTCCAAGAGTCGAAGTCGAGGGTCGGAGCCTCCAAGATTGCCGATGCTCTCCGCCAGCGCCTGAACAAAGGGGTCGACAGGCGGGTCGTCTCACGGAAGACTCTTCTCGACCTCGCAGACGTGGACCCTCGATTCAGGGGAAGTAAAGCGTACGCGCTTGCGACGAGCGGCTTCTTCTTTGACAGGGTCGTGTCGGTGGAGCGCAGCAGACGTGAAGAGATGGTGTACGACCTGAGCGTCCCCGAGACGGGTCGCTTCATCGCGAACAACATCCTCTGCCACAACACTCCGGAGCTTAACCTTTCGCACAAGAACTGGATACAGTCGGTCTCGAGGGGCGGCGGCGTCGCCGGGGAGATCACGCTCTTCGACCTTCTCAGGGCGGCACTGAGACAGCGCCCGGACATCATCATCGTCGGAGAGGTAAGGGGAGTTGAGGCCTTCACGCTCTTCCAAGCTATTGCGAGCGTCACGGGAGACACTCCGGTGCTCCTCCGCAAGGACGGGGAGGTCGCGCTCAAGCCAATCGGCGAATTCGTAGATTCCTTCTACTCGGGCGATACGGAGAGAGTGCCCGTTCACACTGATGGATTTGAGGTCCTTTCCTTCGACAAAAGCGGACGGGTCGATTTCGCAAAAGCGAAGTACGTTCTAAGGCACAAGGCAGATGAGGTCTATTCTGTACGGTATGCCGGAGGAGGCATAAGAGCAACGGGGAGCCACTCCGTGTTCGTCTTCGACGAGATGGGCAAAATCATTGCTAAACCGGTCAGCGAACTGAGCCGGCGCGACATCATGGTGAGCTTCTGCGGTTCAGAGGTCGAGAGGCAGAAGGCTAAAGACGCCCTGATCGATGTCAAACCAATCCTCGGCAGAGTGGAAGGGCACAAAGTCGTGACCGAGCGTATGAGGGCCAGGTGCCCGGAGTGCGATTCACCGAACACAATCAAAAAAGGCTTGCAATCAGGCGTTCAGCGCTACTCTTGCAACACCTGCAGGAGCGTGTTCAAAGAAAGCAAGGTCATCGCTTTCGAGAATGCTTTGGAGAAGGTTACGGGCGAGCAGCAAGTCTCGTTCGAAAAGTCCCTCGCGATTCCGCGACTGATGACAGTCGACGAAGAGTTCTCGAGGGTTCTCGGGATATACATGGCGGATGGATGCGTCAAGACTCACAAAGGGTCCAGCAGAGTCGTGCTGAGCCTCGGCGCGGGCGAGAAGAAACTCTTTGCCGACGACGCGACCCGCTTCTTTGCCAAGTTCGGGTCGAAGCCGACGGTCGATGACAGAGGCACCTACGTGTTGCTCGAGTTCAATCACTCGCCCCTCGCTGAAGTCTTCAGAGAACTATGCGGCGCTGAACTCCACGAGAAGCGCATTCCGCAGTTCATGTGGAGCGCACCTCGACCAGTCGTGGACGCTTTCCTTTCGGGATACGAAGCAGACGGCAGAAGGACGATCATAAACCGCAGGTCGGTCCCGATATCTTCGGCTAGGAAAGACCTTGTAATGCAGCTGTCGTGGCTTGCACGTCTTAACGGGAGAAGCACGTACATCTCCGAGCGAGGAAGCAAGTATCCTTCCGTCTACATTTCCAAGGCAAAGATCGAAGCTAGGGCCGAAGCAATTCCTGCCGGGCTGCTGCTGCGGCTCAAGAAATTACTGAATTCGCGTGCATGGTTCAGCCTTCCTAAGGCATCGAACGCCACCATTTCAAAGTCTAGGGCGTCCAAGGCGTTGCAAGAGATCATCATCACGGCGAGGGAGCCCATGAACTGGGAGGCTGCCGTTCTGGTCTCAACGATCTCCTCCCTTCTGGAGGGTTCGCTCATCGCCAGCAGGATTCTCTCGATAAAGAAGGAAACTCACAACGGGTTCGTCTACGACATCTCGGTCCCTGGCACGGAGTCGTTCTTCGGAGGCGATTCTCCTGTGGCGTTGCACAACACGGGTCACGGAGGTCTCGGGACGATCCACGCGGACTCGGTGGAAGCTGCGATCAACAGGATAACGTCCGAGCCGATGAACGTACCGAAGAGCCTTCTGGGCTCGACGCTGGACTGCCTTGTCATGCAGCTGAGGATAAAGCTGAAGGACAGGAGCGTGAGAAGGATGGTCCACGTGGCTGAGATCGTGGGCCACGAGGCGTCCACCGACCAGATCGTGCTCAACAATGCGTTCAAGTGGGACCCGGTATCCGACCAGTACATCTACTCGGGCAGGTCCCGCCTCTTCGAGAAGATAACCAAGAGGTTCGGCACCTCTCCCGAGAAGGTCAAGCAGGACATCGACGACAGGAAGATCTTCCTGAAGTGGCTGATGACGAAGAACATCCGCGATTACAAGGACGTCTCCCAGCAGATCAGGGAGTTCTACTCGGACAAGGAGGCAAGCATCGAAAGGGCACTCAGGGAGCTCGACCAGGTCGCTTGAAGGCCGAACAGAGCGCGCCGGTAAGGAAGGTCAGGCCCGCGAAGCAGGGAGGAATGAGCAGGGCCTACTGGAGGAAGGCCTTCTCGCTGCTCGACCCGCACATGGACAGGGTCTACGGGACATTCGCGACGACGGAGAACCAGGTGCGGCGCGCTGGGATCAGGCTTAGCTTCAGGGTCTACATGTGCGGGATGGTGATGACCACCATCATCGCGGCGGTTGTCGGGCTCGCTGTGACAGGAGTGGTTGTCGCGCTTCTTCCCACCTCCATCTTCGTCAAGGTCGGCGCGCCAATCGGCGTCTTCATAGGCGCGGGGTTGGTCTCCTTCGTCGTGCAGCTCTTCTATCCCCGGTTCAGGATGGGGGGAAGGAAGAGGAAGATAGACGAGGACCTCGCGTTCGTGGTGGGGAGGATGGCCGTGCTCTCCGCTAGCGGGATGACGCCCGAGACGATAATGACGGAGATAGCCAAGGACAAGTCCAACGAGCCCCTCGTGGTCGAGTTCAGGAAGATGGTCCGGGACATGAACCTCCTTGGTATGGACATGACCCAGGCGCTCACGGAGGAGAGGAAGCGCACCCCCTCAGAGGCCTTCGGTTCGTTCCTCGACGGGATGATGTCGACCGCCGCATCCGGCGCCGACATCCAGCAGTACCTCATCAAGCAGTCGCGCTCGCTCATGAACGACAAGAGGCTGAAGGCCAAGTCCATCTCCGAATCGCTGGGAGTGGTCGCGGAGATGTACACCACGGTCCTCGTGGTGATGCCTCTCATCCTCATCATCCTCTTCGCGGTCATGGGAGTCATCGCGGGGAGCCTGGGAGGGATCAGCATCACGACGCTCATCGAGCTGGTCGTGTACCTGATGGTGCCGATGGGCGGCATCATGATCATGGTCATCGCCGATGGGATAGTGCCCAAGAGGTGATGCGTTGGTAGACTTCCGCGGTCTGTACGTCCGGCGCAATCTGGTCTACGGCATCTCCATAGCCCTGGCCGTCGTCGCGTCCATCATCATAGTCCTGCTCTCCGTGGTGGAGAACGTCCCGCTGCCGTTCCCTCCCCAGACGATGGTGATTCTCGTGACCCTGGTCTTCTTCATCTTCCCGAACATCATGGAGTTTTCGTACCAGCGCTGGCGGAGGCAGATTGACAACGCCGTGCCGGGGCTGCTCGCGGACGTCGCGGCGGCTGTGAAGACGGGCATCAACCTCGACCGGGCTCTGGAGCTCGCGGCCGACAGGGATTACGGGCCGCTGACCGGGGAGCTGAAGAAACTTAGGGCTCAGCTGGAGCTGGGCGTCCCATTCGAGGACGCGATCGAGAGGCTCATCCAGCGCGTCAAGACGGTGCTAGTCGACCGCAGCTTCAGCCTCATACTGCAGGCGAACAGGGCGGGCGGGAAGATAGAGAACCTGCTGGACATCATCCAGTCGGACGCGAACGACCTCTACCTCCTCGAGAAAGAGCGGAACGCCTCGATCCGCCCCTACGTCGTGATCATCTATATCGCGTTTGGCGTCTTCCTGGCAGTCTCGGTCCTGCTCGTGGACAGCTTCTTCACGAGCGTGCTGAACAGCCATGCGCCGGCGGGAACCAGCTCGCAGTTCGGCGGGACGCTCTCGGGTCTCACCCTTACCGAGGTCAAGAACCTCTTCCTCCAGATGGCGCTCATCGAGGCCATCTTCGGCGGCTTCGGCGCGGGCAAGCTGGGGGAGGGGAGCTTCAGCGGGGGATTCAAGCACGTCCTCATAATGGCCGCCATGACCGTGGTCATATTCGTCGTCTTCGTCTAAGAGCCGAAGTTCGACAAAGATCCACGCGCAACTGGTCGTGGATTCACTTTCAGATTGGATGTGCAGGATTATGAATCCCAGGCTATCCTATCCTGGAGGAGCCATAGCCGGGGCGGGCACCAGCTCCTTCTCGACGACAACCTTGGTCGCTTCGGGGGCTGTCCTGCACGATTGTCGTCGCGGCCGCTTACGCGTTCTCGCACTTGACGGTGGAGTCCCGCGCGTACCCTGTGTGGGGCGCGACCTACGGCGTCTCGGCAACCGTCGATGGAGTCCAATTGGGGACTCCGATCACGCTCAGCGGGAACGCGATAGTGGTGCTGGAGCCAAACTCCCTCTCATCGATGGCCTCATCGCCGTCCGCGCAGTCTAGTTCATCAGCCCAGCTGGCGAGTACGGCCAGCAGCTCGTCACAGGGGACGGGCGCGCCGGCGGGCTCCATCCCGATCTACCTCTTGGGTGCGCTTGCCGTGGGCGTAGCCGCAATCGCTGCCGCCGCCTCCTACATCGGCCTGAGGAGTAGGCGCGTGGGGTAAGCGCGCTTCGTCCGCGTCCGCCAAAGAGAATCTCCGATTCGCCTCCATCTATACCGCGACGTCAGTCGCCAATCCGCGCGGTTGGTTGAATCAAAGAGGGAGCTTGCGCGCGGCATGCAGAAAGGTGAAGGCACCGGGTTCGGTAGCGAGCCGGATGACGAGAAGGGAGTTCACCTGCCTCACACCCGGGGTGATTGCATGCTGCACCTTCGCGCTACTTCATGGCAGGATTTGGACGGTCGGTGACGGTCTCGACAGAGGCCGATGGGAGACTGAGAAGGAAGGTGGGACGCGGCATAAAGCCTACAGAGGTGATATTAAATTGGGTGCTAGAGCAGGCGGTCGAGGGGGACAAGGGCTACGACTACGGCAACCATGCCGCCCTTCGGGGAGGTTCCATGCCCGGTCGATGACCCTGGCGAGGGACGAGGAAGTCGCAGATGGGACGTGAAGCGAGGGTGCTTGAGAAGACGTATCGTTCATGGCAGACCGAGGGCGCGGTCGCCTTCTCTGTAATCAGGAGGACGCGGGAAATGGATGGGGCCGTGTCGCGAAGACGCTCCATCATTTATTAGGTGATGCGGCTGATGGTCGCGCAGATAGAAGAATGCGCGTCAACGCGAGAGCATGGTTCTCCCGGTTGCTCCCCCTGGCCCTGCTCATCCTCTTCGCGGCCCCGTTGCTCTTCGTATCCGTCCCGGCGGCCCACGCTGGAGGCGGGGGGCCAACCATCCCCGTGGGCGTTCTCTACTACGTGCCGGTAACGCTGACCAACTCCCAGGCGGCTGCCACCCCTCTGGCTTCCAGCAGCAGCTTACGGTGAACTGGGGCACATACTCGACGTACCTGAACTCCGGGGTGTCAAACATCGAGTTCTTCGATAGCAGCGGAACGATACTCAATGGCTGGTGCGAGTCGTCCTGCTCCAGTGCCGCCACCTCTTCAACGGTCTGGGTCAATCTAGGTCCCGACACGGTAGCCGCGGGTGGCGGGACGCTCACCGTCTACATGGGGTTCCTTTCGACAAGCACCAACAACATGGGCAACTCCGGGACGAGCGTGTGGGGCGAGGCTCCTCAGTTGTCTACGACCTACGGGCAATAGCCGGTGATGCGGGCTGGTATGACAACGGGACTGCCGTGACCGCGTTGTTCAACCACTCATGGAACATCGTCCCGCAGGACTCTAGGGACAACGCAATCGGCTACTCGTTGGACGGAGGGAGCGTGACCCAGGTATCGCGTGCGGGAGGCGGGACATTCCAGGTCTCCATCGAGATGGGTTCACCCCACGAGCTGAGCGTCTCCTCCGTCGTCCAGTACTTCATACTCGGGGTGGGTGTGACGCTGACCGGTTCGCAGACCAGCGACGCTTGGTTCGACGCGGGCAGCCAGTTCACTGTCCAGTCCGCCTACACAAGGAGCTACACCTCAGGCCAACACTATGTCGTCAACGTGGCGCCGAACCTCATGCAGGTCATCACCCGACAGGAACGTCACGGGAATAGTGTGGGATGCGTCTTCGTATCGGCTCTCCTTATCGGGAAAAGACCTGAACGCCTCCGTCTACGTCCCCGCGGAACTCGGCCTGACTCTGGCCGGGGTCAGCATGAACGGAAGTCCGCTCTCGTTCTCGCTCGCCGGTGATATCATAAACTTCCACGGGGCGGGACCGGCATTCATCGTGCAGTTCCAGGGTCCCTCGACGACTACTACGAGCACCTCGGCGACGACCATAACGTCGATAAGCTCTAGCACTACCGCGACATCCTCTTCGACGACAAGCAGCCTGGGCACCACAACCGAGACGACGACCACGACCAGCAGTGCTTCGTATTCGACAATCCTGTCATCATCGTCATCTACAAGCACGACTCAGGTGACCTCATCCCAGTCTCAGACCTCAACCAATCGTCCCATCTCCAGCAACGGATTGGACCTAACCTTGCCGCCAATCCTCCTCGCGCTTGCCATCGCCTCCCTGGGAGCAGTCATCTGGGTCTCCAGGAGAAGGGTCAGGCGCGACATCCATGCCCGGTTCCAAGTCAGGTGATGTAGAATCGACGTGTGCCCGACCTTGGCTGCTACAATTTCTAGGTTTTCTACTGGAATATCTGCCGGCATTTGCCGATTGTGACGACGGAATCGACCAGGTCGAAGAGTGGACGGTGTGCGACCTATGCAAGGTTCGGCTCAAAGCCAAGAATCTCGCGTAGCACATGTCCCTTTGGATGCATAGGTAGCTCTGGCGATCAGGTGCGGTCCGGGCGCGTCCCCATAGTCGACAGTCATGACGGTACTCCATTCGGAACTACTGGGAATGACCGTACCTATCTTTGTGGTCTTCGTCTGAGGAGACCGTGGCGCTGGAATGAATGCTCGGAGCCGCTCCAGGTGCGTGAGGACTAGAGCGTTCTCAAGCTCAGCTGGTCTGGGCGGTGACCTGAAGGTTCTGGACCTGCTGGGAGCCGTCGGCAAAGCTCACGGTAACCGAGATGGTGTAGGTCGCTCCGGGCGTCCCCTCGCTGGTCTGGGCGCTGCCCGTGGCCGTCTGTCCACCGCTGAGCTGCGAGCTCGGCGAAACCTGTGCTGCGTTGTATAACAGCTGGATCGTACAGTTGTTTGTGCACAGGTCGACCTGCGGGTTGCTGCCGGTAGGGATGACTGCGCCGATGGAGTCGATCGGGTCGTAGCCTTGGTTCATGAGGCTTACCGTGAGCGTCCCCGTCCCGTTACCGCCCGACCCGAGCTGCAGCGCTCCTGTCAGACTGACTATATCCGCACCCCCTACAGTCTGCGTTATCGTCTGCGTAACAGGCTTGGTCGTCGTGACCGTCACGGTGGCAGCAGGACCTTCTGTTATCGTCTCGGCGGAGGTCGTCGTGGCGGTCGAGATGACCGTGTGCGTCACAATCGAACCGCTGGAGGTCGTCGCGGCGCCAGCTGACGCTAGGGCGTCGCCAAGGGAAACCGAGGCGCTGCTGAGCGAGGAAACCTGCGACTCCAGCGAAGCAGAGCTACTGCTTGAGGTAGAGTAGTAGTACGCGAAGAGGACCACCACTACAATCAGCAACCCGGCCAGAGCTGCTGTGGGTAGACCGAGGTGTCGTTCTGTCGTTTGCATTGACGGGGTTGTGCCCGTGGAGGGCCTCTTAAAGCTCTGACTCTAGCCGGATTGACAAGCGACAAGCCGGGTGGACGCGTCGTCCCGTGCGTGGCAAGGCAAATTTATCAAGAAGATTTATCGAAGGCGTCATAAATGTCGCATAGAATTGATTTATCTAGTGTAAGAAATAATTAATA
The DNA here is from genome assembly GCA_021791695.1 of archaeon. Taxonomy (GTDB): domain Archaea; phylum Thermoproteota; class Nitrososphaeria; order Nitrososphaerales; family Gagatemarchaeaceae; genus Gagatemarchaeum. The sequence continues at coordinate 32,719 of JAJYWC010000009.1, forward strand.
ATAAATCAGAATTCGCACGAAAAATATTCCCCAACTTAATTGGAAGTAAGATTAAATACGACAGAGGTTGACGCCTGAACAGAGTTAGGGTGGGTGCTTATAGCGGTTTGAGTGCTGTGGGTGGCTTACGGGGTGGGAGATTTGCCACCTCGAAGAGGCTCATCCTGCTGCTTTCCCTGCTTGCGCTCTTTGGTGGCTCCTCCCTTGCCGGGATCCAGCCAGCCGCTGCGGTGACGACGACCAACTGTACGGTCGTAGGCTCGACGACGACATGCAACCCGAACGCCGGCGGCGGCAACGCGACTTATGTGGGCAGCCAGAGGAAGGTCTTCGAGGCGAACGGATACTGGTGGATTCTGTTCGCGACCTCCTCGAACGCCATAGACTACCAGAGCTGTCCCGCGACCTCGATCACCTCCTGTGATACTCAAAGCGCCTGGAGCAGCGCCGCTCTATTCACTTCGGTCGGTGCTGCTGCGAGCACATCTGGCCAGGGGTTCAGCGCATGGCTCGGGACGAGCGGCTCGACCTACGACCTAATCTACGCAGTCGCACCTACGAACGGCGGAGGGAGCTTCTACTGGGGGATAGCCACCCTGACGAACACCGGCACTGTAAGCTTCGCGGGGGGGATGCCGAAGGATCAGCCTTTCTCGCTCCTCGCAGGCCACGTGGGGACGGGCAACCCGTCAATCTCTGTGGCCCTGGATGGGGAGAACAACCTTTGGATTTCCGTCTTTACCCACAGCGGGACCAGCTACTATGAGGATGTCTACGAGTGTCAGGTCGACGTGCTCCCTAACCCGAATGGATGCAGCTCGGCCTCCTGGTTTTCCACCACCAGCTTCCTGCTGGCCGAGAATAATGATATCCTGGATGCCCCCACGCTGCTCCCGCTAGTGTCCGGCTCAACGAACTATGTCGCGCTTCTCTACATAGATGCGGCCTCGGCGGGAACCGGGGGTCCCATGGACATCTATGTCTCACCCAGCGGCGCTCACTCTGGAAACAACATACTGTGGCAGTCCAGCTGTGGGAGCGGGAACACGTCTACCACTCCGACTCCGTGCTCGACCACCTCCAACATGACTCCTTCCACGTCGAGCCTCTCAGCGGGCGTTTATGTAGGGGGACACGTCTATGGAGCCGTCTCGAGTGCGGGCACGATTTACGTCGTCGCCCAGGTCTCGACGGCTGTCATGGCTTCTTTCGCTTACACGGAGGGTGCCACCACATACTCTGGCTACGATGCGTTCCTCCCCAGCACCAATGTCAACCCCTCGCTGAGCTACTCGGGGACCAACGTCGTGGTGACCTATGTAACGGGCGGGAACGTCGTCTTCCAGTGGTCCCCGATGTCCTCGGTGGCGAGCGGTGCCGACGGCTGGAGCGCGCAGACATACCTCGCGCAAAACACGGAGTGGGGTCCGTCCAATCCTGACGCGTCATTCTCCTCATTTTCTGTGGGGGGTTACAGTGGCATCGGCGTCATCTGGGACAACTATCAGTGGAACCCAAGCCCGCCGACGCAGAGGATCCGGTTCGCCGTGATCAGCATGGGTTCGGGTGGGGTTGTCGATTTCCCCGTCTCTGTCACGGTATCACTCAACCAGTACAACAACCCGGCATCCGCCAACTCGCAGATCTCACCCTCCAACTACTTCGTCCTCAGCTACACAAGTTCGGCCGGTCAGGCGAGCACCGCGTACTATACCAGCTCCACGGGCGCGACGATGACCATCCCGAACGTCATGTCGTACTCGGGTTTTCTCATCTCAGACCAGAGTTCGGCCTCAACCTCGGCCGAGACATGGTGTCTTGTCTATGGAAGCAGCTGCTCGAACGGCCAGGGTAGCGCGTTCACCACGCTTGGGGCCAGCGACGGCGTCGCGCTCTCCTATTACTACTATGACCAGCTGTTCCAGCCCAGTCTCTACGCCATAGCCGCGCCATCGATCTACTCGGTCTGGGCGACGAGCACAGCGTCGCTCGCAACCGTGAACTACGAGAGTACCAACGTGGGCTTCCCAGTCTCGAACGCAGCCAATTTCGGGCTCTCCCCGAACCCAGCCTCCGCCACCCCGTGGGCCGCGCCGCGCATACAGCTCTACACCTGGACGACCGCTTACGACCTGAACGCGCAGTGGGTGAGGACGAGGGATAGTACTCCCGGCTGCACGGCGCTCACCATTTACGAGAACCCTATACCCAACGGCGGGACCACCTGCGCTCCCTCGATCACCTTCCAGAACCCGTTCGGGACTTCCACCTCAGCGAGCGCTACCGTCCTCACGGACACCAACGCCAACTGGACCCCCGGCGAGTGGGTGGGTTACAAGCTCGAGTATACCAGCGGCCCTGCCGTCGGGCAGTCCCTCGCGATAACGGCTAGCGCCGCGACCACGCTGACGACCGGGTCTGCGTTCTCTCCTGCTCCCACGGCAGGCGGCGGTGACGCATTCACCATAGTCCAGCCCGCGGTCACTGTCAATAACCCGGCCGGGGTCACAATACCCGGCACCGGCCCCGCGGTGCAGGACTACGTGCCGCTTCAGGTCCTGAATAGCGAGGGCTCCGCCACGGCCGCCAACTTCCAGACGATGATAACTGTGGACAGCGCAACTTACAGACAGTACGAAGCGTCCAACCTCCAGAACGTGGAGTTCTTCACGGCCTCCGGGACGATCCTCCCGTCCTGGCTGGAGAGCGGAAACTCCAACACCGCCCCCAGCACAACGTACTGGGTGAACCTGGGCACGAACACGGTCCCAGCGGGGTCGGTAGGCGCCACCTTCGCGTCGGGGACGACCAGCTCGGCCACCCCCACCGTCCTGACGGACCTCGGAGCAACCTGGACCGCCAGCCAGTGGGTCGGTGACTATCTCGAGTACACCTCGGGTCCGGCCTCGGGCCAGTTCTTGCCGATTACGGCCAACACGGCGACCACGATAACGACGCAGTCTGCGTTCTCTCCTGCGCCCGCAGCCGGCGGTGGCGACTCGTTCAGCATCGTCGCCGTCAACGCCGGGAGCCTTACGATCTACATGGGCTTTGTACCAACAGCGTCAAACCTGTTCTCTTCGTCCGGGCCCGTGGGTGAGGCTCCCACGCTCAGCCCGACCTACGGGCAGTACGACGACGGGGCCGCCGTCTTCACGGCTCTGTACAGCAACTTTGCCGGGACCGGTCTCCCGGCGAGCTTCACCAACCTGAACCCCGCTTCCGGTACCTTCAGCGTATCGCAAGACAACGGCATAACGATCAGCACGGGCACAGCGACCTACGGCGGCATCGTCACCGCGAGCGGCTATTCCACGACAACGCCGCAGGTTTTCGAGGCAGACGTGACATCTGTTTCCGGGGTCGCCGCGGGGATGATGGCCCAGGACGGGGCCACGGCGGCGAGCAACGGTTACGGGTACAACTTCTGGGGCGGTTCGGTCAGGGGAGGCTCGATGTCGGGGGGTTTCTCGGGCCCCACCGGTAGCCCCAATCTGCAAGTCTCCGTGGGAATCATGGGGCAGTCGTGGGTCAGCGGGACACTGCAGTACTATTACAAGGACTATGCCCTGACGGCTGGCGGTTACAGCACTTACGCCCTCCCGGCGAGCGCCTACTACTCTCTCGGTGAGTACTACTACAGCCAGGCGTCCTCGATAAGCCTCCAGTGGGTCAGGCTCAGGACGGCACCGCCAGCTGGCGTGATGCCATCGGTGACCGCAGGACCGGTAAACCCCACCGCCGCTGGTGCGGTCAATATCGTAGAGTACATCCCGATAACGATCACCAACCACCAGGCGACCGCTACACCTGCGTACTATCAAGTGGATATCAACGCGACCAGTACAGCCTACGCCAAGTACGAGAACGCGCTGCTCCAGAACGTCGAATTCTTCACGGACGCTGCCCCTCTCTCCTCCAGCGGAACCGTGATCCCGTCCTGGCTGGAGAGCGGAAACTCCAACACCGCCCTCAACACGGTCTACTGGGTGAGGCTCCCGAGCGGCGTCGCTGGTGGCGGCGGGACGACCACGATCTACATGGGCTTCGCCTCGGTGTCGACGAACCTCTTTGCAAGCGGGGCATGGTACAACGGAGCGAACGGGTATGTGGGAGAGGCACCGACCCTCTCGCCCAGCTACGGGCTCTACGACAACGGAGCTAACGTCTTCAACCTTTACGATAACTTCGCGGGCACCAGCCTGAGCGCCAACTGGGCGACCGACTCCTACTTCGGTAACACGCTCGGCGCCCAGCTCACGATAGGTAAGCTCTCCACCAACACGTGCAACGCGAACCTGCCCACAGCGACCGGGTCCGGGGGCCTCAGCACCCCTGGCGGGGTCGCGTTCGACTCCTCCGGCAACCTCTGGGTCGTCGACAGGTGCAACAACCGGGTCCTCGAGTATGCCGCTTCATCCCTCACCGCGAGCAACCCCTCGCCCGCGCTGGTGATAGGCCAGGCCAGCTTCGCGATAGGGGCGCCCAACGAGGGCGGACCGGTCAGCGCGGCGGGGCTGTTCGCACCGACGGGCATCGCCTTCGACTCCTCCGGCAACCTGTGGGTCGCTGACAGCGGCAACAACCGGGTCCTCGAGTTCACGGCTCCGTTCTCGACCGGCGAGGCCGCGAGTACGGTACTGGGGCAGGCCGCTTTCAACACGAACGGCGCGGCGGCGACGGCTTCGGCCATGAACAACCCGAGTACGCTGGCCTTCAACTCTGGCAACCTCTGGGTGGTGGATACGAGTAACAACCGGGTCCTCGAGTTCGCATCGGCCTCGACTCTTCCTGCGGCGGGCGCCTCCGCGAGCGTGGTGGTTGGGCAGACTTCCTTCACGAGCAGGTCTAGCTCGGCCAGCGCGACTGGTTTGTGGGGGCCGACCGGCATCGCGTTCGACTCCTCCGGCAACCTCTGGGTAGCCGATACACTCAACAACCGGGTCCTGGAATACCCGTCCGCCTCCCTCTCGTCCAGCGGACCAGCGGCGTCACTCGTCGTGGGTCAGGCCGCGTTCGGCCCAGCAAACGCCAACGAGGGTTCGACGGTGAACTCCGCAGGTCTTTTCGAACCTACCTCGGTCGCGTTCGACTCCTCCGGCAACCTCTGGGTAGCCGATACACTCAACAACCGGATCCTGGAATACCCGTCCGCCTCCCTCTCGTCCAGCGGACCATCCGCTACGCTGGTCGTGGGTCAGAGCGTGCTCACCTCGGGTAGCGCAAACGGAGGCAGCTCCTACGTGAATGCCGCTGGGCTCTACACGCCGATCTCGCTCGCGTTCAACTCCGGCAACCTATGGGTCTCTGATATGCTCAACAATAGGGTGCTCGAATACCCCTTGACGTCCCTCTCGTCCAGCGGACCATCCGCTACGCTGGTCGTGGGTCAGAGCGTGCTCACCTCGGGGACCGACAGCGGAAACTCGCCAAGCGCGAGCAGCCTCAACGACCCTAGTGCGCAGGCGTTCGACTCCTCCGGCAACCTGTGGGTCGCGGACACAGGGAACAACCGGATACTGGAGTTCAAGGCACCGTTCTACACCGGCGAGGCAGCGTCCCTGGTGATAGGCCAGAGCAGCTTTACCACCAGCGGGAGCGGCACGACAGCGACATCCCTCGACGGTCCAACCTCTATAGTGTTCGACTCCTCCGGCAACCTGTGGGTCGCGGACACAGGGAACAACCGGATACTGGAGTTCAAGGCACCGTTCTCTACAGGTGAGACGGCGAGCATTGTGGTGGGCCAGACGGCATTCACTACGAGCGGGACAGGTACCACTGCGTCGACGCTCAACGACCCCAACGGCATCGCCTTCGACTCCTCCGGCAACCTGTGGGTCGCGGACAGCGGCAACAACAGGGTCCTGGAATACCCGTCCGCCTCCCTCTCGTCCAGCGGCCCCTCCGCCACGCTGGTGGTCGGTCAGGGCAGCCTCACCTCGGGGACGGCAGGCACCAGCGGCACAGCCCTCAACGACCCCAACGGCATCGCCTTCGACTCCTCCGGCAACCTGTGGGTCGCGGACACAGGGAACAACCGTGTCGTCCAGTTCCCCTACTCCTCGCTCTCCGGGAGCGGCCCGGCGGCGACCATCGTCATAGGCCAGACCAGCTTCACGGCGGGTAGCCCCAACGGCGGTGGCAACATCAACCCATTGGGGCTCAACGCTCCTACCAACGTCGCCTTCGACAATTGGGGCGAGCTCTGGGTCGCGGACACAGGGAACAACAGAGTATTGCAGTACCTACCGGTCTACTACGGCTCATTTGTGAACGGGCAGGCAGCGAACTACGTTGAAGGTCCTGCCTCCTGGAACACGGGGCTGCCCAACACCTACGATTACGGTTCAATAGGCTCGAGCACGCTCAGCGCGCCGAAAGGGCTCGCCTTCGACTCGCTGGACTCCCTCTGGATCGCGGACAGCGGCAACAACAGGGCGTGGGCGAGCGCAGCGGGGACCGCCACCGACGCGATAAGGGTCGACAACGGCCTCTCGATCAGGTACACGAGCACGGCGATTGGAATCGTCTCCGAGGCCACGGTCAACCCCCGGACGAACATCCTTGAGATGGACGCCTACTTCTCGAGCCCCAACTCCGGCGTCGGCGTCATCGGGTACACCCCCCCGCAATCCAACTCGCCGGCGCCCCAGATCGGGCAGTGGTGGTCACGGCTCTACACGATCTCGACGGGCACGATAGGCACCTCGGGCTCCATACTCTACAACGGGGGGAGCGGCTCCGCCAGCCTCGTCGGTTACCTCTCGATCCCCGTCGCCCCGCCAACGACGTCATACTCGTCGCCCTACAACAACGGGGCGGGCGGACTGGAGCCCTATCCCGCATCGTACCAATTCAACGCACCCACAAATAGCATGTGCACCGGCGCGTGGTGGTGCACCAACTGGTGGTCGCTGCGGAACACCACTGTGACTATCACCAACGCGCTGGCCGGAGCTTCGGGCGAACGATGGGCCGCCTCTCCCAACGCGCTCCTTTGGACCATCAACTCGCCGTTCGAGATAAACCCCGTCAACCTGTACTACCACCAGTACGCCGACACATTCCGGGTCACGGCGGCCGGGATGGTCACAACGCTGGACCCTGGCGTCACGATAACCCTCACGGGTACTCTCTACGGGCAGCTCAGCGCGCCCCTCGCGACTTTCCTCTCGGGAAGCACGACGAGCACGCTCTATGTCGACGCGGGGACGACCGTGGTCTTCCCGGCGACCGGCGTAGGTTCCCCGTCGGGAGTTCGATGGGAGAACAGCAACAATCAGTCCCAGACAGCCATATTGACAGGGCCCGGGACCTGCACCACGCTCTGCACCGCGAAATACTACAAGCAGTTCGAGCAGTATCTCCATTACGCCGTCTCTGACGGAACCGCCCTGCCTTCGGGCGTAAATCCCCAGCTGACCTACTATTCTCTCGGCAGTCGGTTGACGGTACCGATCACTTCCGGCGTGACGCCTGCCATCATCTGGGTGGACGCCCAGACCTACGCGAACGCCACCGCGTCCGCTGCCGGGGGAAGTTCCACCCAGAGGTGGGTCCTACCGAATGACTCGTGGGTCGTCACGTGCAGCAACACACTCGCTTCGGGCTGCGTCTCCTCGACCGGGACGACGACTACGGGGACGACCGCAACCACGCTCCAGGACACGAGCGCCGCTTGGACGTCCGGGCAGTTCGCCCCCACGGGTGGACAGGTCTACTACCTGATGTACACAAGTGGACCAGCCGCCGGTGAATACCTCCAAATCATCTCGAACACTGCGACCTCGATAACCACCGCGGCCTTCACTACCGCCCCTTCGCCGAACGGTGGAGACACCTTTGAGATTACCGGGGGGATACCGAATCCTGTGGAATACTATCACCAATTCCTGCAGCAACTGAACAACTACAAGACGAGCGACTATAACCCAATCACAAGCAGCAGCGTCCCGAAGATCTCATTCTCGATAAACGGGACTGCCTATTCGGTGCCCCTGAACTTCACCGGCAGCACCTTTACCGGTACGACCAGCTCCGCCACCGCGAACGTCCTGACAGACTCGGCGGCGTCGTGGACCACCAACCAATGGGCGGGATATACGCTCGAGTACACGAGTGGGCCAGCGGCGGGCGAGGAACTGGTGATAGCCTCCAACACAGCGACGACTATCACCACTGCGAGCTTCAACCCTGCCCCATCGAGCAGCACCAACAATTTCCTCATCACGTATCTGGCCTGGATGGACGCTGGGACGACAGCGAAGATTTCGCCCTCGGTGCTCCCGGGCTCCAGTCCAAGTTCTGAGCAATGGGTTCCCGCGATCGGGAGCTGGACAATTAGCGGTTCGAACTGGATGGGTGGCGCCGGCGGCGTGGTTGGACCATTCGGGAATGCATCGATACTCTTCGACCATCAGTTCCAGATCACGTTCCAGACGATACCGACGGACGCCAGCTTCTCCATGCAGGTTTGCAGCTACCCTCTCTCCACGTGCACCACCACGACTTACTCGACGTCCACCACGCCTGCGCTCGGCACGGCCGTCTGGCAGACTACCCCATTCATAGTGACCGAAGGCAGCGGTAGCTCGATATACGTCCCAAGCGGGATTGGAGCTACGTCTGGCATTTGCCTCTTGACGTCACCCTATACGGGCAGCTGCAGCAGCCTGACCTCGAGCAACCAGGCAGAGGCAAAGCTGAGCGCGTCGGGCACCGTCACAGGATACTTCAACCTGCAGCAGGGCGTAACCTTCATCCAGACCGGAATATACGAGAGCGCGAGCGACCAGACGACATGGACGGTAACGGTGACCAACTCGACATGTCCTACCCACTCCTGCAACTGGTCCGGTGCTTCGTCGTCGAACGCGCTCTCGATCACCCTGGTATGCACTTCGACGTGCGACTACAACTACCAGGTGACGTCCGACCCCGCCTACAACACCGCTGACAATGCCAGGTACTTCCCCACGGTAGCCAGTGGTACGTTCCAGCTGACCGCGTCCAAGTCTGCCACTTCGGTATCCCTGACGTTCAACCCACAGTACCTGCTCCGGGTGGTCAGCGACCCGCTCTATACGGGCGCGCTGACGGGCACCTGGACCAACTCCAGCGGCACACCCGCCTCTGGGACGGTCCCCCTCACCTCGTGCAATGGGGATACCTCGGTCACGACATGCTACGAGGTGTCCCTCTGGCTGGACCCGGGCTCCACGGCGAGCTTCGGTGCTCCGGTGGTCACCCCCGGGCCCTTCGGCAGCTCCCCGCCCGTGTGGCTCGACTGGTCCGGAACGGGCTGTCCGACCCCGTCCTCCCCCGCGTGCACGAGCGAGGGCTCGGTGGCTGTATCCGCGATGAGCGGGCCGGTCTCCCTCGCAGCCAACTTCCAGGTCTCCCTTAGCATGAACCTGACCCCATCGAGTGAGAGCGCTTACATCGGTGAGACCGTCACCACCAACGCCTACGTCTTCGGAGGAGTGGGGAACATCACGATAGGCGCTGTCGTGCCTCCTGGTCTGGTGGGTCTTATCACGATAAACTTCTATCCCCTCTCGACGCCTACCGACCAGGCAAACCCGCTCACCGTCCCCGCGTCGGCGTACGGCGGCCCGGGCGGGACTACGCCGATCGGCCAGACCATTATCATGATGGTCCAGGTCTCGTCTCACGCGACGCTCTACGGCGCGCTCAACTTCACGGTCACGGCGAGCTCGTCGGGTCTTCCGTGGATAGCCGGCTCTGGCGCGCAGGCGATCTGCACGACCACGGGCCAGCTGAACTGCATCTACACCCTCGACATCATCTCGCCCAAGGCGACAGTGATAGGCAACGCACAGACGCCGTTCGCGGTCACGACGCCGGGACAGTCCTCGCTCTTCTACGACGCGAGCAACGGCGGCCACTGGATAGCGTTCTACTACAACGGGTCGGCATCTTCAGGGTTCCTGGTCTACGCCTCGAGCAAGGACGCGAACGGCACCATCTGGAACGCGCCACAACGCGTCCCCAGCGGAGACGCGGTGCAGGGCTACCAGTACGCCGTCACCGTGAGCAACGGATATGTCTACTACGTACTCGCGTCGAACACGACGCTGCCGACAACTGGCTCGACAGTGAGATGGTCGTTCTTCTTCTGGAACTGGGGCCAGATACAGTCTAACGGCCTGATCGCCTGGAACTGGAACGCCGCGAACAAGTGCACCGCGGTGAGCGAGGCGTGCATACAGCCCATCCCCGGAGGAGGGACCACGGCGTACGTTGCGGGACAGCCGGGGATCGCCATCGGCCAGGTCACCGGAGACGTCTACGTGTCGATACCTACCCTGCAGACCTCCGGAGGGGCGCTCATGTGGCGCGTCGACGTCTGGTACTCTCCCCCAGCGCCCTCGATGAATCCGTCCCCTGACACATGGGAGTTTGCGGGTAGCACGACAGCCAAAAGCATCTCCGCGGTCAACACGAAGATCTTCGCCCTGACCAACTCCATAGCGTTGGTGGACTGGGTCGGGAATAACCTCTCTCTCCCCTACGTCACGGTCTTGAACGACCCGCCTCCCCCGATCGACATGCTCGAGTGCAGCCCACTCAGTGCCGGCGCCGCCTCTCCGGGGCTCTACGCGCTCTACGGGGCCCAGTCGGACGTAGTCGCGAACGGCAACACGCTCTACTTTGCGGGCGTCAACGGCACGAACAGCGTGGTCAACTTCTACACCTACACATACGGTAGCAGCGCCTGCGGCTCGGGGGTCAACGGCGGCTGGTCGAGCGTGTCCCAGATATCGGTAGGCGCTCCGACTAACAAGCTCAGCAACTGGCACGTCTCCCTCTCCTGGTCCTCCGGGAGCATCATCGTGGGGTACGGTGTCGACAGCCAGCTGGGCTTCGCGATCGGCACGGGGTCTGGCTCGACGTGGTCCTGGTTCGTGTTGCCCAGCGTCCAGGGGGTCTCGGGCATCCAGGGCGGGCTGACCGCGGCGTTCGCTCCGTCGGGCAGCGGCTCGGGTTCTGTGGGGATGATCTGGGTCCAGAAGATATCCTCGACAAGGTACGCTGTAGAGTTCGCCCTGGCCTAGGGCTCTGGACGGGGTTAGGCTTGAATAGTCCGGCATTCCCCGGGGGCGAGGGTGAGCTGTGAACTTGCGGACGCGGAGGTCAGGAATTAGCAACCTCATCGGGGCCATCTTCTTCATCCTGGTCGTGGGCCTCGTCGTCTCCACTCTCGCGATAATCTTCGGGGCGAGCTCGGGCTTCATCAACGGTCTCCACACGAGCAACGAGCAGGCGGTCGGTAACTCCAACACCTATCTCAGGGTGAACAACATGACCTTCGGGGCCACCTACGCTTCGCTTACATCTCCGCTCGCTGTGTCGCCCAACCCCGCTGGTCCCCTCCTGCCGGTACCCAACATGAACTTCACGGGGGGCGACTCCGGCTGGTACGTCTCGAAGGGCTTTTCCGTGCTTCAGGACAACGCTACAGTGACGAACACCAACAGCAGCGCCGTGAACCAGCTCCCGTCGACGAACGGCTTCAAGCTCACCGTCGAGAACACGGACACGAATCCGGGACGGCTCATCCAGAAGGTGACATTGCTCGTGGACACCAACATCACCTCCGCCTGTACTGTGCCGCCATGCCTGAGCGCCACGACTGCCGGGCTGCCGATAGGCTCTACCGTGGCGATATCCCCTCCGCTCACCGGCGGGAACATCACCTGGACCATACCGGCGGGTCTGGGCATCCTGCAACACTCTGCGGACACCTTCCAGTGGTCTGCGACGCCTTTGCCAGCCAAGCTCGGTACATTCTACGACACGGTGGTCTTGTCATGGTACACCTCGACGAACAGCTTCCTCGACAGCGGGATAGGCACCGTCAACACCAACACAACGATCATCTCGACCCACGTCTGGCTCGCTCCAGGGGTGTCGAGTGCGAAGGTGCAGGGGACCCACTCGTCTTTCGTCCCTGGAGGCCTGACGGCAGGCTACGACGGCGGGCCCCTTTCAAGCTCAAGCAGCAGCGGGCCGGGCAGCCTCTATGCCTCGTTTCAACCGTCGGTGAACTCCACGCCTCTCCCGGCCGGAGACCAGCTGACAGCGAACGTCAACTTCACCGCACCATTCACCCTCCAGAACAACATCGCGGTCACGTCACCCGTATGCTGCAGCGTTAGCTGGGAGAGCGACCTCGCCTCACTCTCCTCGGTCCACAACCCCCTCATCTACTATCACGTCTATCTACAGAACACTTCCAAGATATGGGTGATGCTGAACCCCGGCGGCACTGACCCGACCCTCGTGAACTACTTCCAGCCCTCGGGATGGCATAACTACAGCGTTCAGTTCTCTCCAGCACCAACCGGGAGGACCGTGCTCCACTCAGGCACGTACAACATAACCGTCTCTGTCTCGATGACTCTCCCCGCGGGTTCCGACCCGTCCGTGCTGATGAACTTCGACGACATCGGTGTATCCATCACGCCGGGCACTGGCAGCACCATCTCCTTCGGGTCGCAGCAGTTCCTGCTGAACGTGGGTGTCGCTCAGGACCAGGTGCAGGGGCTCACCCTGGGCGCCAACATGACGGCGGCCCTGCCGCCTGAGAGCGAGAACGCGACGGCATATCTCTTCGCGGCGGATGACTCGAGCGGCACCCCGACATGGACCGAGGTGGGGTCGGCTTTCTTCAACAGCTCGGCGGCCATCAGGACGGTTATACCGTTACCCAACGCCGCCTACTACGTGTCTGCGTCCGGGATGGTGCAGCTGCTAGTGAGGGTGGTCGTCATCGGTACTAGCTGCGGGGGGACCTGCTCCGGCCTGACCGTGACGGCGTTCGCGATCACCTCCAGCATCGACCAGAACCGCTCCGTGGTCGCGATTCAGGCGATGCAGGCTCCCCAACCCGTCCGTCTTGTCTCGCTCTACATATCTGGGCCGAACGGCCTGACCGTCATGACCCCGCTCAACGAGTACTTGGCGACCGGCGAGATACTGACGCTCCAGACATCAGGCTTCAGCTGGCTGACAGGACAGACGTACACCGTCACCGTTACGACGTCTAACGGGCTCACCTTCTCAAGGTCGTTCGTCGCTCCCGACAGCTGACCCAGGATGGACCGCGGTATCACAAGATTCTTAAGGAATCAAACGGGAGTCGCGCCAGCAACCTCACGTGATTTTTGATATTGAACTGTGATTATTGCGGGAAGGAGGAGTCGCTTCCGTTCGTCTGCAGCTACTGCGGCGGCACCTACTGCTCGGAGCACAGGCTCCCCGAAGCCCACCGGTGCACGGGCGACCTCTCCAGACGCCCCGTAAAGCAGAGCACGACCACGACGTTCTCCTGGAGCGACGGCGGTGGCGCGGCCGGGATGAGGACGCCCCAGCCTCGCAACTTCTCGCGGATAGAGGTGAGGGACATCCTGGTCGCATGGATCGCGCTCGGCGTCGCGTTCACGATAGCCATAACGGGTGGACTGCTCTCCGGCTTCTCCGGCCGGCTCGGGGTCGTCGTCAACGGAGGCGCTGTGACGATCGGTCTGGAGACTACGTTCGTCCTCGCGCTGGTCACCATAGGGGTGGGGTTCGTTCTTCACGAGCTCATGCACAAGTTCGTCTCCGAGAGGTATGGATTCAAGGCTGAGTTCCGGATGTGGCCGCAGGGCCTGGGTTTCGCCCTGGTCTCCGCGCTGATAGCCGGGATAGTCTTCGCGGCCCCCGGGGCGACCTATATCATGGGCTATGGCGTGACGGAAAGAGAGAACGGGATAATCTCGCTCGCCGGGCCCCTGACGAACATCGCGATAGCGTTATTGTTCTTACCTCTCTTACTTGTAAACGGGGGTAACGTAACGCTCTTCGAAGCAGGATATCTGGGCTCCTACTTCAACTTCTTCCTCGCGACCTTCAACATGCTGCCCATCTTCGTCCTCGATGGTGCGAAGGTCTGGCGCTGGAACAAGGCTATCTGGGCAGGGCTCTTCATCCCCCTGGTAGTGATAGTCGTGGCGTACCTGACTGGCAGTGTGGGCTGACAAAAAAAAGAGGAGGGGGTTCCTCTAGGAGACCGTTGCGGTCACTAATAGGAGTACCCCGTACTCGATTCCGTTGGTCTGCACGTCAAAGCGCAGCGTGTTGTACGTCTGTCCCTGGAAGCTGGCGTGTGCGCCGGCGGCGAACAGGAACGAGCCTGGGGTCGCGCTGGCGAGGCTACCCTGTCCCACGAGGTGAGCCTGGAACGGGCCCATCTCGGCGGAGCCGGATGCGATACTGTACGCAGTTCCGTTGATGGTGAGAGAGCCGGACGCGATCGAGAGCGCGTATCCGCCCTTGAACGCTCCCGCCACCGTGAGCGTCAGGGTGCCGGACGCCGTCCCTGTCTTGCCGGGGCTGCCTACCACGTGGAACACGCCGTTCGTGCTCGTGAAGGAGATGGTCTGTCCGACCGTCATCGCGGTCGGGCCTGGGAGGATGCTCTGGGAGCTGCTGCTGGCCGCCAACGCCGTGCCGGTCATCGGGTATCCGTTGAGCGGGTTGTTGGTGGCAGCCATCGCTGCTGGAAGTCCCAGGAGCAGTGCGACAACCGCGAGGGTCGACGCTGCGCCAATTGCTGCTATCTTTGCTGTCTTCATTTTCTTTCTTTCTACCTCAGGGCTGAAGAACCGTCGCTGAGTATATAGCGCACGGGAATGTCCCGTCTATACGGCGCATCTGGACGCGAGGTCCACTGGAAGGGTTGCCAGGCAAGCGGAGCAATCGGTTTATCTTGGGCTGGTCTCACTCGTGAGAGGCCGCTGTAGCGTGACCGAACAGACCAGACGAACCGCAGGGCTGCTCTCTCTCCTGCCAGAGACAGCGGGCGAGTTGTGACATCGAGTGCAGAACATCGACCCGGTCTACTTCCTTGACCCGCTCGTCGTTATCTCATTCAGCCTCGGCCTGGTAGTTTACTGGCATCACAAGAGGGGCCTCTCGAGATGGGTGGTCCTGTACTCGTTCGTGGCGTACGCAGGCGCCATAGCGCTGAAGTACGTCGTCCAGATCCCCGCGGTCGGTCTCATAGATTCGGCGTACGGTGGTCATCCGGTTGTGCTCGGAGTGTACTATGGAACCCAGACGGCCGTGTTCGAGGTGGGAGGGGCCTTTCTCGTCGCCTGGGTCGCCGTGTCGCGCGGCCGCCTCAGGGCGAGTGACGCCGAAGGCTACGGACTGGGGCTCGCCTTGTGGGAGAACGGAGTGCTGATAGCCCTTCCGCTACTCGTGGACTATGTCGCGTACTATTCCGTCCTTTCCTCGCCGAGTTCGCTCGCCGCTCAGACGCTATATCCAGTGCTCTCAAAGGATGCGCCCAGCCTCTTCTTGGGCGCGTCGGGGGCGCTGCCGCTTGTCGGATACGCGATCCTGGAGAGGGTCTCGTCTCTCCTCGCACATCTTTCGTGGGGGTTGCTCTGCGTCCTCGCGGCGGTCTACAGGCGGAAGGTCTACCTCGCGGCCGCGCTTCCGATCGGCTTCCTGATCGACTTCCTGACTCCGTTCTCCCAGACGCTCGGGATCGCGCTGTTTGAATGGCTCGTCTTCGCCGTGGCCGCAGGGGGGCTCATCATCGCCCTGGCTGTCACCCGCGCGGCACACAGGTATAGAGCGGCCGGGTAGCCGAAAAGACATCGTCACCGCCAAAGTAGGCCACGGACCATATCCCCTCCTGTGTACCCTCTCATCGGTTACTTTCTGGGACGCGTCATCACGCCACATCCCCGGTCCTGCTCCTGAACTCGGATGCGCGGTCGCAAGCTGTAGTGATTACAGCCGGGGTCCGTTGGGTGTATTGAACGCTCGGCTTAATTAGTCGGGGTATGCATCCTGTGAAAGCACCGGAACTGAACTCGATCCTTGGCTAACGTCGCGATCATAGCCCTACTGAACCTTCTGTCGGGAGTCGTCGCATTTCTCATCAGCTACTACTCCTACAAGAACAACAGGCTTGTCGGCTCCATCCTGCTGCGTTACATCAGCGTAGGGTTCCTCATTCTCGGTGTGAGTCTTGTGCTCCAGGCCGGGACGGAACGCGTGGTGGGTCTGACTCCGGTCGAAGCCTTCCGCACGCGCGGGCTGGAGTTCTTAGCGTTCCTGTTGTACAACGCGCTTCAGCTGATAGCATATGGAATCTTCGCGTGGGGGTACGGCCTTAGCGCCTTTGTCAGAAAGCAGGCACCTGCTGGCGCCGCTGTTCCCTCGCTCATCCTGTCGTCTCCCGGCAAGTATCTGGCTTCCGCGCTTCTCACTCTTGCCATCTATGTTGCGTCGCAGATAGGAGTCGTCGTCTTACTGATGATCATAGTCGCACAGGGCGTGCGGGTCTTCTCCCACTCCAGGAGCAACCTCGCGCTGATGGTGCTGTTCGGGTTTGCACTCATTTTCGGCGGCCATTTGCTCATGCTGGCAGGGGTCCTCGCATCGGGCGGTGTGGTCTTCCTGATAGGGACGATAGTAGAGTTCTGTGGCTTCCTCGGTCTGCTTTTCTTCCTGGTATGGAGTGGTCGCGTTGTCAAGTGAGAGGCCTCGGAGCGCGCTGAAGATCTACCTCGACATCCTTGTCACGGTGAGGGATGAAGGAAACACCAAGCCCACCCGCATACTGTACAGAGCGAATCTGTCGCACGACAGGCTGGTCAAGTATCTTGGGGAGCTCACCGGCAAGGGCCTCCTCGAAGAGAAGCAGGAGGACGACAGCAAGTACTACATCTTGACGCAAAAGGGGCTCGAGTTCATCAACCAGGTGAAAAAGGCAGAGGCCTTTGTCATCGGCTTCGGTCTCGCAATCTAGGCATCCCAGATTTTACATTTTTTGGAATGTACTTGGGACAGATACTGGAAGAATCGTACAGTAGATTGTACCATTCAGCCCACAAAGTTCAGAATATGCATGTTTCACCTTCATAACATACGTGTATAATCTAAAGATTTAATACCCGGGCCGGGAAGCCGCACCCTCGAGGAAACATGGCGACCAAAGCCAAGCATGGGACGACAAAGGCAATTCGTGTAAAGTCTGAATCACGAATCAAGGTCCCTGTAACGTCGGGTGCTCCGGCATCCGAGGAGCCTCGCTCCACCGCGGCGCCCGGCAGCATCCCAAGGACCAACCAGCTAAGCACGGCTTCACATTCCGCGACCGTGAACACCACCACAGGAGTTCCTATAACAAGGCCAGCTTCTAGCGTTTCAACTGCGACAAAGACTATAGAGGTGGGCCCGACCGAGGCGAAACTCCCTACGATCGCGAAGACGGCTTTCGCTGACTCACAACCAAAGCAGACCCAGAAGCCGGCAGGACAGGTTGCGAGGGCTGCTAATGGTGTCCAGATGGTCGGTAAGACAGCTGCAAGGGGACAGACGGTCACCCGAATGGTGCCTATTCAAGTTCAGCCTGGACAGACGGTGAGAGTCGTCAGGACCACCGCGAGACCCATGAGCAACCCAAAGAAGCTCATGCTCGCTGCCATTCCTGGTTTCTTCGGCCTCATGGGCCTTTCTCAGCTTTACCAGGGAAAAAGGACAAAGGGCCTAGCCTTCTTCATAGGTGGAGTCCTCGCTAGCTTCCTCTCTTCATGGTACATCATTATCCCGTCGCGCTTCGAGGCGCTTGCGACCAAAGGTGCCATGCTCTCTCCTTACGCTATCTCGTTCTTCTCTTCGATGAACATCAACGCGTCGCTCGCGGGCAAGCTTTCTGTAGACCTGATGGGAGTGGTGGTCGCACTCTGGGGACTCCAGCTATTCGACGCGATGGGACCGTTCATCAGCAAGCAGACCGTCGCAGTGATCACCTCGGCCGTGGGTCAAAAGGTCACGGTACCGCTGCCAACGGTAAGGCGTGCAATCGCAGCGGCACCTAATCCTACGTTCTCTGCCACAGCGGAACACAAGCCCTCGGTGTAGACGCAGGCAAAGAACTCGGGGTCCATAATTGAAGATCGCTATCTGCACACACATGAGTCTCTCCTACATGGGAGGAGGGGAGCGCGAGATGTGCGAGCTGGCGAACGAGCTTCAGGACCGGGGGCACGAGGTTGAATTCTACGCGCTACCGTTCACGATGGGAGCGATGAGGAAGGTCGACCCGCGCCGGGTTCTGAACGGCATTCCCTATTCCGAATCCTGGACGCATAAGGTCAGCGCGGACGTCGCGTACACATTCTATCATCCCCTTTCCTCGTTGAATTTCAGAGTTAGAGGCAGGAAGATAGCCTCCTTCCATTCCCAGGCATTCTTTCTCAGGTCGATCAGCCCGAGTTATGGCCTCGTCCCTGCCGTCGCCTCCTACGGGACGAGGATTATCGGACCGATTGAACTCCGGACATTCGATGCCATCCACACGCACTTCCCGCAACCTACGATAAAGCACAGGAACACCTACATCATACCGGGATGGGTCGACACGAACGTCTTCAAGCCGGCCTCGGCCAAGTACGACCAGTTCACCGTCTTGTTTTCGGGCAGGGCACTTTGGCAAAAAGGATGGGACATCTACGTCAAGCTGGCAAGGCGCATGAAAGAGCTCGGGATCCGGTTCCTCTACGTGGGAGGCGACGCCAAGGACGCCGTAATCCAGAGCCTGGGGTTCCAGTGGAATGCATCGGCGCTTTCGCAGATCTACAACCGCTCGCACGTGCTCATGAACCCGGTGAGGGTGGACACCTTCGGAAGGGTCGCTATAGAGTCGATGGCGTGCGTTCCTTATGACACGCTGGTCTCGTCGCCGTCGTCAATCGTCAAGAAGCACACCAGATTGCACAACGGCACCGTCGTCACGGTAGAGACGGAGAGCGGAAACTCGCTGACCCTGACTCCAAATCACCCCCTGTTGACGACGCGAGGATGGGTTCCCGGGGGGCTCTTAGCAAGAGACGACATGTTGGCAACCACGGATGAGTCGTCCTTGGTAGGAGAAAGAATTGGAGATATCGTTGAAATAAAGGAACTTGCACACGATGGACGAGATAGCCAGGCATCATGGCAGGGTGGTCCAGAACGCCGGACATTGGGCGTACCCATCAGGCTGCAACAAGACTCTCCCACGGATGAAATCCCTGTCCTACCGGTTTATGGAAACGGAGCGGTCCTACTTGGCGGGGACGGTGGACGGCGAAGGGACGATCGGACTGAAGAGGTGGCATGGCGGCAAGAGTCGTCCGGGCGTCGCACCTCCTATCTTGACTTGGCTCAGTGCTATACTCAGCGGCCCTTCAGCTCGGGCGCGACAGTGGCGGAGCGGGGGACACCATCTGTTCGTTGCGACGGGCTACACGAATCGCTATCCACTCTCGAAGGCTCTTCAACCCTGTCTGGTGTTAAAGCCCGGGCATTGCAAAGCAATGCTGAAATTCATGGAGGAAGGCATGAGTCTGCCAGTCAGGGCTCCTCCGGAGAGGTGACTAGAGCTCTTAGTGTATATCCGACCGCCAAATTTGAAACCATCACATCAATCAGGTACGAGACCGCCCGGGACCTTAGAGTCTATAATCTGACCACGCTCGAGGGTCACTACTCGGCAAACGGAATTATCGTACACAACTGTGGAACCCCCGTCGTCACCACCCCCTCCGTTGCCCACGTCGGCCTCAACCTCCCGTTCGTCTTTGGGAACACGGTCGACGAGTATGAGGAGTCGCTGGTCCGTCTCAAGAGGCTCTGGGAGGATGGTAAGCCGTACCGCAGACTCTCGCGAAGATGCAACGAAGCTGCCCAGGCATTCTCTTTCAAGAATACGGCCACCGATTACGAGAAGATGTTCAATGAGGTGGCGAACGGGCTCCCGCCGACAGCCGGCATGCGGGCGCCACTATGATCACGAGTCCACCCCGATCCCGAAGCACCCGAGGAGATTCTACCGATGTGAGGCAAGAGTATAGGAAGTTGGTCTGGTCATGAAGGACACGGGCTCCGCCCGAAAGCCGCCATCTGATAGCAGAACAGGCTGTCGGTGGGAAGCCTGAGACTAATCTCTGCTCCGACCTTCTTGCGAGACTATACATCGGTGAGATGCTGTAAGTCTTTGCTCCTGAAAACTGTGAGTTCATCTCACGAAAGAGTTAGCGCCTAGTCAAAGGATGCTCCCCGCCGTACGGCCATGCCCAGGCCGAAAGACATCGACACATCGAAGACGTCCACGTCAGTTTCAAACAAGTCCGCTTCGAGAAATCGTGTCTCGAGACCGCCGGCCGAGAAGACCTCTTCGCCTGGGACACGGGGACGGGGCTTGAGTCTACCAGCGTCACGTGCGCGCCGCGCCTGGCGAGAAGATGCTCCCGTGTTGGCGGAGGATCGCCCGCAGGACGAAGCCGCTTGCCGACTGTTCGGTCGGTAGTCTTATCGGATGACCTAGCAGTAGGAGTTCCAGATGGCGCTCAAGGATCCTTCACTACGTCTATTGACTGTAACGCGATCCCCGTCTGGTTCGTCGGATACATCCCTCTGAATTGCACCAGGAACGCGGGTCTCGTCAGTTGAAAGTTGAGGACAAAAGTCTGCCATCGTGTGTTTGGAAAACTCGACCCGTTGAGGGTCTGTTTCGTTATCGTTACGAGATTTCCATAGTCGACGTCCAGCGAGATTACGGTCAAGCCTGCGGCAACTGGACTCGTGATTCTCAGGGTGAATGTAGCCGTGTAGTTTCCGGGAGGCAGGAAGGTGTAGGGCCCGAACCAGACGTTTGTCCAGTCGGTGCCTCTGGCATGGTACAGGGTGCCATTGACCTCCGCAGTGGTGTAGCGGGTGTCGAAGACCAGGTTCGACGCGTTGTACACTTCGGGGTTGTTGTAAAGTACAGGGCTTCCGGTGTATCCCTGTTTTAGAAGCAGGATCTTGTCCGAATACGCCAAGAGCCCATATGTCCCATTGAAGACTTTCGAAGCCAGTATGGCGTCGGCTTCGGATACGATGTTGCCGTCGCCCGACCCCATATTCAGCAGCACGTACTGGGGGTTGATGTGGTTGAGTATGTCGGCGTCTATGGCGGCGTAGCCTGCTCGAAGCAGCGATGGTGGGACGGTATATACCTGGAGACTATTTGCGAGATGTGGGAATATGTCGCTGGTGGTCAGGACAGAGGCATTAGCCGGCAGGAGAGCGATTATCTGGTCTTCGACCAGGTTTTGTTTCGAAGGCGAGAACGAATTACCATAGACTGACGAAGGGAAGGTCTGCACCACGCTGAAGGCGATGGCGACGATGAGCATAACCGAAAGGTAGACCCGCAGACCTCTAGCAGTGAGCCTCGGGGTCCTGAGCTTGATCCTCTTCAGCGCAAGTATCGCCGCCGGGAAGACGAAGAAGATGACAAAGGCCTGATGAAAGCCGTAGATCTCGTAGTATCCGGGGTAGTTCGAGAGGAAAGCTATGGAGACCCACGGGAGCGCCATTAGGAGAGCCTCAGGATAGAAAACAGGCAGCAGGGCCACGGGCGCGAGCATCTCCACGAGGAAGGAGAGCTTGTACTGCAGCTGGTAGGCGAGTGCGGCGAAGACCGACCCCGGGGAACGGATGATGGCCAAAGGGACGCCGAGCGCCGCGGTCGCACCCAGGATGCTGTAGTTCTCCGAGTTGAGGACTAGGGTGAAGCCGGTCGGGTCGAGGCCGTAGTAGTACGTGAGCTGCGACGTCACCGCCGAATACGCGAGTGAGCCTACCGCTGCCGCAAGATAGACGACTAGCGCCCGTCTTTTCCTCCATCCCTTGTTGTAGACGAAGAAGAAGGCGACGATCCCGAAAACGAGTACCCCGGACTCCTCGATCACGCCGAGGGCCAGGGCGAAGAAAGGAAGGGAAGCTACCCACCTACCCTCGAGTCCGAAATATATCGCGTAAAGGAGGGAGGGCACAAGGAAGGCTTCCGGGTGAAAGTCGGTGAGGTTGATGCCGATGAGAGGGGCATAGGTGAGATAGATGACCAGGAAGACGACTCCAGCGTAGACCCCGAGATGCTTCTTCGCGAGCCAGTACACCGGGAGCGCCCCCAGCGCGAGCGCCACGGTCTGCACTATCAACAGAGTCGGCGGATACGGGAAAGCGGCGTAGATTGGGACGAGGAGATAGAGTATCGGGCTGAAGTGGAGGCCGAAGAAGGAGATGACCTCCGTCTGCGGGAAGCCCTTCGCAAAGTATGCGTCAATCGTCTGGAGAAAGAACCCTCCCCGCGTAGCATCGGCGATGGACTGCACGAACCCACCAAAGTCCCAAGCGTCGGTGAAAGACTCGTATCGCAGGACGGACAGGTACGACATGACAACGGAATAGACGACCATCGCGGCATACGGGATGTAGCGCGGAACCTCCGATGCTAGTCTTCGAACAACGGAGTCTTTTACGCTATGCTGCGTGGATAACGCCCCCGTCCGCTGCGGGACCTGTTACGGATATGCTACCGTGCCAGGAGGAACCGTGACCACATAGAACGCGAGGACTCCCGCAGTGACTACCGACAATGTCAAACCGAGAAGACCAGCGTTGGCATATGCGAAGGCCAGTATCTTCCCTGGAGTTCCTCTCGAAAGCGCGAACCGTATTGATGTTGCCAAGCGTCTCGTCCTTAGAAATTGCATAAATCAATCTCTATTTATATTTTTTGAACGTGCTGCCGGGTCACTGGATGCAAACAAACCACCACTCACCACAACCCTGGACGGCGTCGCCCCTCCGGGGCGCGCCCCATCAGCAAAAATTCGCTCTAGGCGAGCTTGATCGAGTGTGAGATGCTCGCCCAGACCTTGCGTACGACTACAAAAGAGCCGATGAACCCAACTGCGGGCAGCACGGTCATCACGACTTCAACTGGTGTCATTTTTCTTTTCACCTCGATGGCTTCAGAGATTGCATGACGGGGTATATGACCTGCTTGTGCGTTCTGCAACGCAACCGGAAGAAACAGGTTACAATGTGTGACAGCTATCATGCACTATGCATGCGTAACGATCTCAGATGATGCAAATCCTGCAATCAGGGACAGCTCACCCCGGGAGGGCTGTCGCTACAGCTTTATCGCGACCGCCTTCTCGTTGAAGTCGGTCTCGACCGTCTTCCCGAAGGTCTGGAACGCCAGCTTAAGGTAGATCGAAAGGAACTCGGACCACTTCATCCCCATGGAATGGTTCAGGGTGATGACCTTCTGGTCCTGGTCCGCCTCGCTGTATTCGTACCAGCCGCTGAGGCCCTTCTCCTTGATGAAGAGCATTAGGTTGTCTACGGTCAGCGCACCCCACTTGCTCAGCACGTAGGCCTTGGGAATGTTGGCCCCTCCCCACGCCGCAGCTTCGAGGAGGCCCTGCTCGCTGACCGCATCGAAGATGATCTTGAAGGTGTTCGACTGTACGCTGATGAGGCCCAGACGCTCCCACTGCCTGTCTACCTCGACGTAGTGCGCGAGGATCTGCGAGACAAGGGTGTTGACGCTGACCTTCTTCCTCTCCGCCTCCTGTTCGAGCCCAGCCAGGGTCGAAGAGTCGAGACGGAACGAGCGGTTCTCTGTCTTCTTCTTCCTAGGCGGAGTATCTTCCCGGAGCAACGTACGTTCTCGGACGACGTACTATATTTAAGCTCAGCACGGCGCATCTAGTCCAGACCCGCGCGACTCAGCCTTCGGGCAGCGGCTTCAGCTCCGCGATCTGCTTGAGATTCTTCAGAAACCCACCTAGCGAGTTAGCGATGCCGTTCTCGAGGAGCGCGATGTTCAGAGCCCCCTTCAGATAGCCGAGGGAGAGGTGGTAGTCGAACCCCGCCTTCACCTCGGTCCCAAGTTTCGACTCGGAGAGCCTAAACTCTTCGGTATACGACTCGAAGAGGCCACCGGGCATCTGCTTCAGGACGAAGCGCTCGGGCGGTACGGCCTCGGCGACCTGTCCGTAGATGACGACGCGTGTCCTTCCCGCCATCGCCACCGCCTTCCTCTTCTGCCCCTTTACCGCCTTACCCCGCGGTCGTGCCTCCATGAACAGCACGTCGCGGTAGAGCTTTGGCGCGTAGAGCGGGTCGACGAGTACATCCCACACGGCCGACGGCGTCGCGGAGATGAAGATGCTCGAGTGGAGTTTGGGCAGCTCGGTTACCTGAATCCGGTCGGCGTCTCTTGCTTATTTAAGCTCGAAACGAAGGGCCTCAGTCTGACAGAGGCATGAGCTCCGAGAGCTCCTTAAGGTTACGCGAGAATGACCTGAAGCTCTCGAGAAGCGACGTGCTCATCATCTTCGTGTCGGGCATTTTCGACGCGAACCCGGGAGCGACCTCGTAGCTAATGGTGATACGGACCATCGTGTTCCAAGCCCCAGGGACGAGAATGAACTCCTGGTCGAACACGGAGAGCATCCCGCCGGGCACGGCTCTGCTCGCGAGAGCGCGCTCCTTCTCCACCCTGGTATACTCGATGGTCGAGTCGACCTTCATCCCCCCGACGCTGCCGTATATGGTGCACTTCTGCCCCACTGCGACCGGCCCGGGAGGGTCGAGGGAGATCCCTATCGCGTCGCGGTAGAGCTTGGGCGCGTAGCTTGCGTCCGAGAGTATACGCCAGACCGACTTCACCGGCGCGAGTATCTCGATTTCCTGCTCAATCCTGGTCAGGTCGTCAAGTCACCTTTTTCAGCTCGGCCAGGTTCTTCAGGTTGTGGATGTACACTTCCTGGTTTCGGACCGCCATCTGTTCCAGGGTGGGAACGTCGAAAGCCGGTCCAAAGTAGTCCTCCGAGACCTTGAAGACCCAGGTGCACTTCAGCTCGGTGCCGCCCTTCACCGGAGAGAGCTCCAACACCTCCGAGAACTCCTCGAAGGCGCCTCCCTCCCTGCCGCGTAGCTCGTACCTCTTGTATGGCACGAGGCCAGAGACCTCCGTCCGGAACTCTATCATCCTCTTGCCCGCCTTCCCCGAAAGGGTGTGCTTCTGGCCCACCACGGCCCTCCCCGGAGGGTCGATCACTATGTTGAGTATGTCCGGGTACAGCTTCGGGGTGTAGTAGGGTTCCACCAGGACCTCCCAGACGGCCTCGGGCTTGGCTTCGACGATGAGACTCTCCCTGACGGTCCGCACAGCGGCTCTTGTTTCAGCCTTGGGTATTTATGCGACCCGGGCTCGAGCTACGGGGGGAGCGGCAGCAGCTCGCAGATGTCCTTGAGGTTCTTCGAGTAAGCCCGGAGGTTGTCCGAGACGAGCCTCTCCAGCAGGACCATGTTGAAGACCCTGCCCAGGTAGCTCATTGAGAGTTCGTAGTTGAAGCTGGTGAGGACGTTCGTGACCTTTCCGTTCGGCTCGAGAAGTATCCGCGACTCGAACGACTTGAACAGCCCGCCAGGCCTCTGCCTGGTACCGACCTTCTTTCTCTCCACTATCTCGATGGTCTCGGCGAAGATCTCCAGCTTCCTCCTTCCCGCCCTGCCCGTTATGTGGAACGTCTGCCCCACGTTCGTCCTCCCGGGAGGGTCTACCTCCGCCGTCAGGACGTCCGGATACAGCTTCGGGATGTAGGAGGGGTCCATGAGCACAGACCAGATGGTCTCGACCGGCGAGTGGACCTCGGTAACCAGCTGCAGCTTGGTCACGCCGTGCGTCTCTTCACGACCCGATAATAAGCAGAGCCGTGAGTATTCTAAGTGGCCCTGGTCTCTTCCGAGGGCATAGGAAGAAGCTCAGACAGCTCCTTGACCATGTACGAGTAGGCCTCGAGGTTCTCACGGATAAGCCTCTCCACGAGTATCGAGTTGAGGACCTTCCCGATGTATCCGAACGCCAGCTCGTACTCGAAAGTCGTCCGCGCCTCGGTCATGCCGGCCCGTGATTCAAGGACGGTCGTTTGCTTAAAGGACTTGAAGACCCCTCCCGGCCGCTGGACCGTAACGACCTTCTTGTTCGGGACCAGCTCGGCCACCTGCAGATTGATGTCTATCTTGCGCCTCCCTGCCCTTCCGACCAGGTGGTACTTCTGCCCGACGACGGAGTTGCCGGGCGGGTCTACGTCCACGGAGACCGCGTCGCGGAATATCTTGATGATGTAGGAAGTGTTCGTGAGGGTCTCGTACACCACCTGCGGCGAGGCGGCAATCTCTACCACGCTGTGAACCGTCTCCAAGCTGCCCCGACTGGTCTCTGCTCGTTATATAAATCCCGAAGCATCTGTGGCAGACCGCGTGCTTCCTTTCCACGCCTTTTTCGGCGTAGGAGGCATGGTGTCTTCGCGCCAGAAATGCCGCGCGGGCCCATCTTCGCAAGCTATTGGTAGATGGTTCGGGTTCGCCTTCCCTGTTCCCCGCACGGACAAACAACTCACCGCCCCGGGGTGAGACCGCTCCTCGAGCATCCGCTTGACCTGGCAGGAATGTGTCGGCCGTCGCCCTCGTTGAGCTCCAACCCTACTTCTCCTCAGGGGAGTTCCCCATCAACGCGATTGCCGCTTGTTCGCGGAGCTGCGAGAGCACGCAGCCTTCGTCCCTCCCATTCGTCCTGTCTGGTTCCTCTTCAGCGGCTCCCTGTTCTTGCTAGAGACTCCGATAGGGATGAGTAGGCCGCACTCCTCGGGACCGAGCATGCGGACTCCTCAAGGACCCGGTCACCAACCAGGCTATCGTGCTGGATATCGTGCTTGATATCTAACAGACCGCACCCGAGTGAACTCGAACGGCCCAGCTCTACGGTCGTTCACTGGAGCTAGCTCTTCGCCTCGCTGCTGCCGAACTTCTTCGCGCCTGTCTCCATTTTTACGCCGGACTTCACATGAGCTCACCTTTGCCGTTTTTTCTCGCCGATGCCTATGGTTTGCGCAACCGGCAAACGAAGTCCCGTGGGGATAAGTCCGAGTCAGGACTTAGGCTTGACAGCCAGATAACAATAGGTCCGCTTAAGCGTCCCGTCTCGCAGCATCTTCCGGTGGGTGAGCCGTAGGTACTTGTATTCGTGGACCTTGAAGCCATCGTTATACTCCTTGACAACCATCACGCGGGCGATCACCCGCCCGCGGACACCGTTACACTTGGGGCATCGCTCCCCCGGCATGGTCAACCTGGAGACCGAGAAATCGGCGCCCCTTTTTTCGACGACGTCTTCGGTTGTCGCGGACATGCGTGCCAAGTGCCGCGCGGGAACCAAAAGGTGGAGAGCCAAATCTTTTACACCATCTGAGCGGTGTAAATTTGCAAGCAGGCGTAGCTGCGGCGGACTTCAGCTCACAAACGTCTCAAGATTCTTTCTTGTAAATCCAGGGACCTTTTCGATATCCTTGTCATCGGAGATTACCGTCTTGATTCCCTTGGATATCGCGGAGGCGCAATGGATGGCGTCCCTCGGCCTGAGGTCGAGTTCCTCGCAAAGCCCCTGAGACCTCGCGAGTGTTGAAGGTGTGACGTCCAGGAATCTCAACCCCGGGAACGTCAGGAGCTTGCGGCCGACTTGTTTGCCGTCCGCCTCGCCCATCAATTTAGAGACCACCCAGACAACCTCGTCCCACGTGAGGACGGACGTGAAGGCTGTTATCGTGCCCTTCTCGATTCTCTCGAGAACCCTGACTGCTCCTGCTGCCCTGTCGGACTTCTCTCCGACTACGGGTAAGATGAAAACGTTCGAATCAACGTAGACGAGTTCTGGCAACAATCTCTTCCTCCATGACCTTGTCCAAGTCCACCCTTCCCTTGACCTTCTCCCCGTAGGTCGCCGTGAAGTACTCGACATAGCTCTTGGTAGGAGGAGAGGGTCTCCTAAGGACCACTTCGTTGCCCCTGAGCTCCACGACGACCTCCGCACCCTCCGAGAGCCCTGCTTGGTCGCGTATCTCCTTGGGAATGACGACCTGTCCCTTGGGACCTACGACCCGCGTCATTTTGGTCATACTAAAAGTAGCAAGTATAACTGCCATTTATACTTAACCGCCATCCCAAATATCCGCAACCCAGTCAGGACTTCCAACCCCGGCAGCCTGCCAGATGATCGTAAACCTGCCGTTGCCAACCTAGCTTGGCAGGCATCGCACCTTTTACACCACGTCCATGGTGTAAATTTGAACGGATATTTTGCGGACAAAGCATCCCCCTGCTTTTGTTTTTACACCACCATTAGTTGGCGGAGAAGAAATGGGTCCACGCTCGCGGCGCGGGCTCCTGTGGTGTAAAACCAAACGAGGGTTTACGACCGTTTTTCGCCAGGTCCGAATCAAATCGGGGGTTCGAAGTCTCCCCCGTTGCAGGGAAGACTCGGTTCAGTCCCCGCGCAAAAAAGGCGCGGGAACCCACGCTCGTTTTTGACCCGTCGGAGAGGGTTTCGCGCATGGAGACACCATGCCCCTTCAGGCCACTTTTCTGGACTTGCGTGGATGACGTCCGACCTACAAAGGCGAATTGGTCCCTTTGGACGACTTCAAAGACCAAAATCAGCCCGGTTGCCCTGAATCCCACTGATGTGCGGGCATTCTACGTAGGTTGGACAGCAACTCGGCGAAGGAGTTAACGGCCTCGTCAGGGGCCTGTCATTCTGGCAAAGACATTAATCACGAACGCGCGGAAAACACCCGTCATGAAGGGTCGATGGCGCCTCTTGGCGGTCGCTGCTAGCGTTGGGCTGGTGGCGCTTGCACTTTCAGCAGCATGGCTGGCGACCTACGGCGCGGCGGCCAACACCAAGACGATCACCATCACCTGTAAAGCCACGAGCTATGTCTACCCCGACATCGAGCAGGAATTCGGGACGGAGACGACATACACTGTCGGGAACCAAACCTACTCCAGCTTCACCGTCACCTCGGTCAGCTCGCCGACGGTGACCGAAGCGGGGGTCAGCTCCTACCTCACCACGACGAACCAGACCGGGTCCTCCGGTTCTGTCGTCATCAGCACCTCGCCCTCCGACGGCGGCTCCGCCTGCGAGCCCTCGGGCTGCTGGACGGTGATCACGTGCACCTACCTCGGCTGACCTGCCTGCATCGAGCTCGATATCGAGCTGGGTTCTGGTCCTTGACGCGTTCAAGCAGAGGCGAGAGACCCGGTCGACCCGCTACGACAGGAATATTGGAGCGGGGGTGAATGGCTTCTTCCCGATCTCGCGGATTAGCTCGTGTTCTTTGATGGCAAAGACAGGGACGGATGACGTGAGTTCGGCGACCGCAAACGTGTAGCAGTCCGGCAGTGCGATGGCTCTTTCGCACTTGATGCCTGATGCTATCTCGTGCAGGCACAGGTCCTCTTCGAGGGTTATGTAGCCCGAGTCAAGCAGGTCCCGCCGGGCCTGACGCGCCCTATCATTGCCGAGCTTCCTGCATATGATGTAACTTGCTTCGGCTATATTGACGCCGCTAGTGTGGATGGTGGTCTCCTCGTCTTGGAGCGCGCCGAATAGCGACCTCCCGAGCTCTGAGTCGCTGAAGATCTCGACCAGGACGCTGGAGTCGAAGGCCAGGTTTCCCTTAAATGAGGTAGCGGCTTTCAAGATACTCTTCGTGCTTCCTGTCCTCCGTTCGCCCCTCTCGCATGACTCTCCTCAGTTCTTCAACGGAGACGCCGGCTCCGACCATCGCCCTGCGGAGCAGCTCGGGGTTTCTCCTCGACTTTTTGAGCAGGTACTCTATCGCCGCATCGTAGTCTACCTTCTCCCCCCTCTTCGATTGAAGAATTGCAGCCACTCGCAAGAGTTCACGGCGCGTGGTCTCGGAAACCGTGATGGTCGTCGAGGTCATCGTCTTCATATATTCCATAGGTTCCATGGATATTTAAGGGGCACGCCTCCAACAAACCCTGAAGCGCCGACGGATGCTCGCCCGGTGAGCCCCAAGAATCGAGCTCGATATCAAGCTCGATTCGCTCGCGCCTACC
>JAJYWC010000077.1 GCA_021791695.1 archaeon
CTACGTCTCAGCTATGGACCTGCTTGCCCTGAAGCACTACGCTGACCTCGACCATGCAATCTCGCTGGGCAAGCTTATCGCCAAGGGGAAGGAGTCGGACGTCTACGAGGTCCTCTCGGCTGATAGCGAGCTCTACGCCCTGAAACTCTTCAGACTGGGCAGGACGAGCTTCAGGGACGTGAGAAGGAAGCGGGCGCGCGGTCGCTCTGAGACTAACACGTGGGTCTCCAGTAACTACAATGCCGCGAGGCACGAGTTCGCCGCGCTGAAGAGGTTGGTCGGCGTGACCGAGAACACCCCGGTAGCGGTCGACAGGGACAGGCACACGCTCCTGCTCCAGGAGCTTCCCGGTGTGAGGCTGACGAACAGGCCGCCGGTGAAGGACCCGCGTCGCATGCTGAAGACGATACTGCGAACCGTGCGGGACGCCTACGTCGGGGCCGGGATGATCAACGGCGACCTGAGTGAATACAACATCCTGACGGACGGGGAGAGGGTATGGCTCATCGACTGGCCTCAGTGGGTCCCCCCAACCCACCCTAACTCAAAAGAACTGCTGAGGCACGACGTGGAGACGGTACTGAAGTTCTTCGAACGGGCTTACGGAGTCGAGACCGACCTCGAAGCGTCCATACGCTTCGTCGAGGGCTCGGGCCGTGCGTCTTCTAGAAGAGGACGATCTTCTCTTCGAGAATCAGCTGCGTGACCTTCCTAATCTCCGCCAGCGACTCGTCCAGGACGGCCTGGACCTCGGGCTGGGTCTTGGAGAAGGAGCGCCCCTTCTCGAGTACGACCGCCGCGCTCGCAATCTGTGGCTGGTCGATTGGGCTGCCGATTCTGCTCAGTATCCTCACGTAGGCTTCCCTCACACCCGGAACCTCTTTGGTGATCCGTTCGGCGGCCAGGATGGCCAAAGCGTTGAAGAGCTTTCCCGTGTGATTGACCGGGTTCTTGCCCGCGGTGGCCTCCATCGAGTACTGGCGCATCGGAGAGATCAGGCCGTTTACCCTGTTGCCCCTGCCCGTATTTCCGTCGTCACCCTGCTCGGCCGACGTGCCGGTCACCGTGAGATAGTAACTCCCCCTCTTCGGGTCGTCTCCGCTGTTCAGCTTGAGGGAGGTCTCGTACCCACTTTTGGCGAGAAGGTCCTCCACGCGGCTCCTGACGTCCCCGATGACGCTCTCATAGTGCGACGCGTTGGGAATCTTGCCGCTCACCATGGCGGCCGCCACGGTTATGCTGAGCTTTTTGCCCAGACGCAACCCCATCACCTTGACGTCCTCGCCGACCTCCGGGTATCTCTTCTTGAAGTTCTTCGAATTCAGAAGCTGCTCGACGTCCATCACCGTCTGCTCGGTGGGTGACAGAGGGGCGAAGCCCACGCCGACCGACGTGTCGTTCGCGACTGGCATGTCCGTCTTCCTCAGGAAGACCGAGATAAGGTCGGGTGAACCCTGCCTGATCATGGTCTCGAGCCGGACGTGCTTGTCAGGGTCGAGGAACCGCATCGTCGCCCTGATGTAGTCAGAGATCGCCTTCTTGGAGATCTCCTCAACGGGCACCTTCACTGTCCTTCCCTTGAACGGGACCGCGTCGGTCGCCCTTCCCGCGACCAGGATGTATATCGGGTCGATTATCTTTCCGCCTCCAAAGACCGCGTTCGACTTGCCGCCCACCAGGAGCCCCTTGTCCACGTTGTGGTGGAGGATGGCATCGAAGTTATCGAGGTAGTACTCCGAGAGCGCTATCGACACCGCCTCGCATGCCCCGTCTATGATGCTGTCCGGGTGTCCTATCCCCTTTCTCTCTACTATCTCGACCTCGAGGTCTGACACACAGTCAGCTAGCGGTTCCACGTGCAGGGTTCTTGGCATATCGTATCACTCTTAGAGAGACGCGTCGAGCTTGATGTACAGCACGTTGTTCCCCCTTATCACTACCTTGCCGTAGTTGGCGGAGAGTTTGCCGTTCTCGTACTCCTCTGCGTCTGTCAATATGACGTTCATGTAAGGGTCGACGTTGGAGACCTTCCCTCTGTACTCGATCTCGTTCTTCAGCCGTATCGAGGCGGACTTGCTGATGGACTTTTGGAGAACACTCAACGGTTTCTTTGAAGGCTGCGGAGTTGAGTTCACTTCTGACTTTCGACCGCGCTTATGCTGAGAATAAAAAGCTATCCTCGAGGATTATGAAGCGACAGCCATAGGTAGTAACGGCAGGAATTCTGGGAAGGGGAGGCGCTCCGCGCCGACTAACACTTAACACGAAGCGAAACGTGACACAGGCCGAATGGAGTTGGCAGAGCCCGCTAGCCCGAGGAAGGAGCCGGCAATGACCCTGAGGAAGGCCCTGGAGGTCGACGCTGGACGCACCATCTTCTCCTCGGGGTCGGGCGTCCTCGACGGGCTGCTCGAGGGCGGCTTCAAGACGGGAGAGGTAGTAGAGGTCTTCGGCGCCAGCAATACCGGGAAGACGCAGCTCGGTCTGCAGGCGGCGGTGGACTCGGTCTCCATGGGGTTCTCCTGCGCGCTGGTCGACACGGAAGGCCAATTCAGGCCCGAAAGGCTGTCCTCCATCTGCGCCAGCAGGGGAGTCGAGGACGCCACGGTACTGTCAGCGG
>JAJYWC010000039.1 GCA_021791695.1 archaeon
GAGCGTCGTCGGAGTCTCTGAGAAGGGCGCGGAGGAGCACATCGGCAGGATGAGCATGAAGTACCTCGGGAAGCGCAGGTACCCCTACGACGACCGGACCCCGAGGGGCCCGCGGATTCTGATAAGGGTCGAGTGGAGCACATCCACGAGGAAGCGTGAGGCCTCAACCAGGGACAGAAACGCGAAGTGGGCTGTGCGGCCCTACGAGTGGAGGAATGCGACGCATCACAAGGAGTCTGACTTCAGGACGTCGAAGGCTGTCACGCTTGACAATACTGGAGTCCGCAGGCAGCCATCTCTTCCCTTTCATCATCGGACCGTATCGGCGAGTTCCATGCCCTGCAGCACCTTCTCTGGCGAGAGAGGAAGGTCACGCACTCGCACGCCGACCGCATCGAAGATCGCGTTCGCTATCGCGCCAGCCGGTGGCACGATGTTCCCCTCCCCGACCGCCTTCGCGCCGTACGGCCCTTCCCCGGCGTACCCTTCCACGATGATGGCCTCGATCGTGGGCACGTCCGCTATCGTCGGGAGCTTGTATCCGCCAAAGTCGGTGTTGACCGTAAGCCCCCCCTCGTCGTGGTGGATCTGCTCGTACAGCGCATATCCTATCCCCTGAACCGCGCCTCCGTGTATCTGCCCCTCCACCCCGAGGGGATTGATGGCCCGACCGACGTCGTGCGCCGCCACGTAGCGTTCCACGGCCGTCTTTCCGGTGGACTCGTCTACCGAGACGACCACTGCGTGCGCCACGAAAGCAGGGTCCATGACCGACGGCATCAGGACGTGTCCCTCGACAGAGTCCTTGTCGTAGGCCGGATACTCCATGGCGTAGGCGCCGCTTCCGACGATGGGGCCCCCCTTCGATGACAGCGCCGAGCTGGCCAGCTCGCTGAACTTCGCAGACCTGCCGGTCTCCAGGTCGGTGGCCACTCCGTCTTTCAGTGTTATCCTGTGCTTGTCGGCCTTCAGCACCGAGGCGGCCACGTCGAGAAGTTGCTCCTTAGCCACCTTCGCCGCCCGCAGGACCGCGCTGCCGGCGGTGTGCGTAGTCCTGCTCCCTATCGCCCCGGCGTCGTAGGGTGTGAAGTCCGAGTCGCCACCCTGAAGCTCGACATCTCCCAGCCCGACCCCCATCTCCTCAGCGGCGATCATCATCAGCGCGGTCAGCGAGCCCGCGCCCGTGTCAGAGGCGCCGGTGATCAGTATGACCTTCCCGTCCTCGTTCAGCTTGACAAAGGCGGAGCTTCCCATAGAAGCGGCAGGGGGAATGTAGGCACAGGCTATGCCCACGCCGTACCTGGTCATCGAACCGCTTTCGCTACCGCCGAACGAGCGCCTCTGCTTCCATCCTATCGATCTCGATACCCTGTTGAGCACTTCCTTCAGGCCAACCCGTCCCAGGACCTGCCCCGTCGGGCCCAGGCTCCCGTCCGCCCAGCAGTTCACAAGCCTGAACTCAAGGGGGTCCATCCCCGCTCTCTTGGCCAGCATATCCGTGTGAGACTCTACAGCGAAGTTCGTCTCAGCCGAGCCGGGCGCCCTGAACGTGCCCGCGGGCTGCTTGTTGGTGTAGACGGAGATGCCTTCGAGGTCGAGGTTCGGGACGTCGTAGACGCCGAGTAGCTGTGGGCACGCGATACTGGCGTAGCATGGAGCCTCAGAGGCGAAACCGCCCCCGTCGACTATGGCCCGAGCTTTCCTTGCGATAATCCTTCCGTCCTTGACGCCGGTCTTCAGCCAGAAGTGGACCGAAGGCCTCGGGGTGCCCGCAATGAGCTCCTCCGACCTCGTCAGGACGACCTTGACCGGCCTGCCAGACTTTCTCGCCAGCGCTATCGATATCGCCTCGAACTCCCCAGCGGCCTTCGAACCGAAACCACCACCAGCCTGCAGCGAGAAGACCCGGATGCTGCTCACGGGGACCTGCAGTATCCCGGCGAGCGAGGCTCGCAGGAGATTCGGGGACTGGGTCGCGGCCCAGACCTTTATCCGCCCGGAGCTCGCGTCTATCTCGGAAACGACGGCCTTGGGCTCGATGTAGCTGTGGTGGACGCGCTGCGTGGAGTAGGTCTCCTCCAGCACGAAATCGGACTCCTTGAAAGCGCGCTCGACGTTTCCCCGATGGATCCTGGTGTATGAATTCACGTTCCTGGATTCGTACGGAGGAGAGCCGATCGCCTTCGCTTCGGGGTGGATTGGCTCACTGTCGTCCTTCATCGCCTCGTGCACGGAATCAATGATCGGGAGCGGGTCGTAGTCGACCTCTACCAGTCCAAGTGCCCTCTCGGCTATCTCGACGCTGTCCGCCGCGACTGCGCAAAGCGGCTGACCGTGATAGTAGACCTTGTCGCGAGCCAGGACGCTCTGGTCCTTTACGAACGGACCAAATGGCTTGCTCGGAAAGTCGTCGGACGTTACGACGGCCCTGACGCCGGGCATAGCCGCGGCAGCCGAGACGTCGAGCCGCCGGATTTTAGCATGGGCATACTGGCTCCGGAGGATCTTGCCCCTTAGCATGTTCGGAAGAGAAAAATCCGTCCCGAACACGGCGGCACCAGAGACCTTCAGGCGCGAGTCGTGCCTCGGCTGTCTGGAACCCACTACCGAAAACGCCTCGCCGGGCTCCCTGCTCTCGGTCTCGATGGCTGGCTGCGACAAGAGTGGAACGGTCGGACGCGGCGCGGTAAGCGTTATATAAAGAAAGAAGGGGCTCGAAGCGCGTTTCTTCCCAGTTGCCGACATTCCAGCCAAAGGAGTATCTCAGGCCCTCGACGGCTGAAGAGGTCACGATGGTCCTGACCAGCCGTGAAGGGGCGGTCATCATCGGAGGGGGCACAGAGGTCTACGAGCTCGCCGAGAGGGGGCTGCTGTCCGAGACCACCGCGCTCGTCGACCTCACCGGCCTGCAGCTCGACGGGATAGAACGGAAAGGGCCTGCGCTCGAGGCCGGGGCGAGCGTCAGGCTCTCGGAGCTCGAGGACCACGATGCCGTGAAGCACCCCAGCATGGGCGCAGTCCTGGACTCGCTTCGCAGCATCCACCCCGTACAGGTGAAGAACCTGGCGACCATCGGGGGCGCTGTCTGCTCGTCCATCTCCTTTTTTGACCTTCCTGTGGGTCTGGCGGCGCTCGACGCCACGGTCCAGGTGTTCGGCGTCGGGGCCAACCAGAGGAAACCACGGCTCGCGGACTTCATGGTGGATTTTCTGACGCCGGACCTAAAGCCCGGCGAGTTCGTTACGGGAGTCACGGTCGAACCGGATGCCTACACCACCAGCGCGTTCACAAAGTTTTGCCTCACCGGCAACGACTGGGCGATGGTCAACTGCGGGTGTTCCCTTAAGGTCGAAGGGGGAGCCATCGCTTCGGCGAAGGTCGTCCTGGGAGGCATCTCGAGCGGCCTCGTGACGGCGCACGAGACCGCCGACGGGCTGCGCGGGCTAGCCGCAGAGCCGGGAAGCCAGTTCGATGAACCGGCGGAGAGGCTGGACGGCGAGCTTAGGGACGTGGTTTCCGACTATCGGGCCTCTGCGGGCTACCGGAAGAAACTCGCAAAGGTGCTCCTGCGCCAGGCTCTGAACAGGGCGCTCACGAGAGAAAGAGGCTAGAGACGTAGCATGATGATCAAGATGAGGGTGAACGGCAAGTCTCACGAGCTGGACATCCAGCCCGGGGAGTCCCTGAACCTGATTCTCCGCGAGCACCTCGGTCTCACGGGGACCAAGAAGGGGTGCGACTCGGGAGGGTGTGGGGCCTGCACCGTGATCCTGAACGGGAGGGCCGTATATTCGTGCATGACCTACGGGCCCAAGGCCGACGGCGGCGACCTGTTGACGATCGAGGGGCTCTCGAAGGACGGCGAGCTCGATACGATCCAGCGTTCCTTCGCGGAGCTCTATGCGTTCCAGTGTGGCTTCTGCACACCCGGATTCATCATGGCCACCAAGGCGTTGCTCGACTCGAATCCTCAGCCCAGCGACGCCGAGATCAGGGAAGCGCTCGTCGGTAATCTCTGTCGCTGCACCGGGTACACCAAGATCATGGAAGCGGTCCGCGGCGTCTCGAAGAAGGGCGGCTAGTTACACGGTTATAAGGTCCGAAAGCAGGTTGACTAGCCTTGACTCCAGAGAAAGACGTCATGCTCGTCTTCCAGAACACGGGCGTCCAGGGAGGCGGGGGACCGGTGCGCGGAGGCATAGGAGGTATCTCCGACGAAGTGGCGGTGAAGGTGCAGGAGATCGCCGGCTGGTTCAGCGACTTTGACATCGACCAGATACAGGTCTCGATATCGGGTTGCGTCTCGACCGGGTCGGCGCTGAAGCTGATAATCAACGCGCAGGGCACAGGTGGGGTGACGCTGACACTGAAGCCCAGAGCCAAAGCGGCGGGTCCACCGCCGGCAAAGCCGACCGGCTGAGTTCAGTCCTTCGCAGTCTTCTTCTCTTTCTTGTTGGGCTGTCCCTTGCCCTTTGTGATCAGCTTCTTCAGACTGCTGTTGATGTAAAAGCCCCACGCGTTCGAGCACGCATCATAGCACTCGCGCCCGGCAACCAGGCCCACGTGGGTGAACCGCACCTGGGTCTGCCCGCCCTTCCTGGCGACTTCGAAAGTTATCCTCGTGCCGTTCCACTCGCTCTTGTCTTCGACGAAGTTGAGCGAGCTATCAAGAATGAGCCAGACGACCTTCTCGTTGGGGATGAACTCCGTTATCTTCTGCTTGGAATAGTGGATATCCTTGTAGCGATAGGTGAACTCGCCATCGAGCTTGTCCGTGTCTCCCTCGATCTCTCCGGACCACCATCCGCGGACATTGTTGATGGCTGCAAAAGCTTCCGCAGGGGACTGGTCTACAGTAATGTGAGCCGTGAAATTCTGGCTCTTCATTCCTCTTTCGGGTATACTGCGGATGTGTCATATGAATCTACCTCGCGTGATGCATCGTCCTCAGCCTTATATCGTGAGGATAGCGAAATCGCGGCGTGCCCATAGTCATTCTCTTCCTATCGGCGAACCCGGCAGAGGGGCACTGGCTTCAGGTTGACCAAGAGGCAAAGGAGATTGAGTACAAGCTCGCTGAGGGAAGGTACCGGGACCGCTTCGAGCTCGTCAAGGAGCCCGGGGTCTCGGTGGACGACATCCAGTATCTTCTTCTCCAGCGCAACCCGAACATCGTGCACTTCTCGGGACACGGAGAGGTCGACGCGATATACCTTCAGGGACCCGGCGGCCACGCCCAGAGGCTGAGCGAGAGAGCGCTCTCGGACCTCTTCGGGATAGTCAACAGGAACGGGAACATCAAATGCGTCGTGCTCAACGCCTGCTACTCGGAAGAGCAGGCGCTCGCGATCTCACAGCACGTCGACTGCGTCATAGGTATGGCGAAGGAGGTATCCGACGACGCGGCGAGAGGGTTCGCGTCCAGCTTCTATCAGGGCCTCGCCTTCGGGAAGAGCGTAAAGGACTCGTTCCTGCTGGGGACCAACTATCTGGCCATGCTCGGGGTGCCCGACGAGGACATACCGAAGCTGCACAGCTCTCCCTCGGTCGACGCTGCGAAGGTCTTCCTGGACCTGGGTGAGAAGGTTGACGCCAAGCCGCCCAAGGAACCGCAGCAGACCCCGCAGGCTCGCCAGCCCCCGGAGCCAACGAGTAGGTTGCTCAGCCTGGTCGGCAGCTGGGACGCCTCAGGATACCTGAAGATTGGCTACTACCAGAATCCGATGACGCTCCGCGTCATCTTCTATCCAAACGGCACCTTCGAGGAGTCGGGCACGGTGGGCGGCTCACCGTTCTACTCACGGGGCAGCTATTCGTTCGACCCTGTCCGCAATCTGCTCACCACGCAGGAATACAACGCCCCCTTCCCAACGACCTTCTTCTTGAGCGACGTCACGGCAAACGCCTTCACGGCGAACGCACCCGCAGGCATGCTCAGCTTCCGAAGGGCAAGCTGAGCCTCCAAACCTGTTTTAGTACGGCCGCGGTCCTCCTGGGAGCGGTCCATTCATGACAGAGATTGTGACGGGAATCCATTATGTCGACGGTTCGAACGCCAACTGCTATCTCATCGAGCAGGACGACGGGTCGCTAACACTCGTGGACGCCGGGATGCAGCCTGATGGGAAGAAGGTAATCGAATATGCGACGAAGACGATGAAGAAGCAGCCATCCGACCTGAAGACAATCGTGCTGACACACTGCCATGTGGACCACGTCAGGGGTGCCGCTGCCGTCAAGGCAGCGACCGGTGCAAAGGTGGAAGCGCATCAAGCAGAGGCGGATTACATCTCAGGGGTAACGCAGTATCCCCGGCCGGGAGGCGCTACCGGCGTCCTGTTCGGACTGATATCCCCCTTCTTCAACTCCAAACCGGTGCAGGTGGACGTCAGACTGGCGCAGGGCGACCCGGTGGGGGGCTTCTCGGTGGTCCATACCCCTGGCCACACCCCCGGCAGCATCGCGCTGCACGACCCAAAGAGCAGGGTGCTCTTCGTGGGGGACACGGCCAGATACATCAAGGGCAAGCTCGTTGGGCCGCCTCCGCACTTCACGCCGGACATGAAAGCTGCGAAGGCCTCGCTGGCACGGCTCTCCGCCCTCGATTTCGAGGTCCTGCTGAGCGGACACGGAGATCCTCTCAGGTCCAAGGACGCTCCCAAGATGGTGAAGGACCTCTCAGAGAAGCTGTGACACGGTCGCCTAGCGACCGGGAATGGGTAAAGTACGCGGGGCCGAGACCCTCTTGCCATGAAGTTCGGAGTCTGTATCCCCAACTACGGCGCCACGTCGTCCACCGAAAGTCTCTCGCAGGTCGCTCTGGAAGCCGAGAGGCTCGGCTACGACTCGGTCTGGACGACCGACCACTTGCTGATGCCGAGGAACAGCGGCACCCCATACGAAAGAATCTATGACTCGGTGGCGACCCTCGCGTTCATCGCGGCACAGACCAAGAAGGTCCGTCTGGGAATCTCGTCCCTCATCATCGCGATGCGCAACCCGGTGGCCGTGGCCAAGCAGCTAGCCACGATAGACTCGTTCAGCGGGGGCAGGACCCTCCTCGCGATAGGTGCGGGCTGGAACGAGAAGGAGTTCGGGTTCGTGGGCTCCGACTTCCACGACAGAGGCAGGAGGGTCGACGGGTCCATCCGTCTCATCCGTTCGCTCTGGCGGGGGGAGACGAAGTTCGAAGACGAACGGCTACCTCAGAGGTTCCAGGACGCCGTATTCGAGCCGGCGCCCCAGAGGAAGGATGTCGAAGTCTGGGTCGGAGGGACTAGCGACGCGGCTATGAAGCGCTCCATCAAACTGGGCGATGCATGGCACCCGAACGTCTTCCCCATGGAGACCTTCCGACCCCTGGTTTCGAGGTTCAGGGAGCTCACCGGTGGAAAGAAGGTGGACGTCTGCGTAAGGATCGCGCTCGACGTCAGGGCGGAGAGGGCCGAGTACGTGGGAGTCCAGGGCGACCGCCGCATCACCCTGACTGGGAACATGGCGGAGAACATCAGGGTAATCCACGACCTCGAGGCGCTCGGCGTCTCCTACGCGGTCCTGGTCCCCAGCCCTCAGGGGAAGACGGACACGAAGGACCAGCTCGATAGTATCGGGAGGTTCGCGGAGAAGTTCGTGGCATGATGCTTCATTCAGGGACGTTCAACTGATTTCCGCAATTCTCGCAGTAGACGGCGCTGCTCGCGTTGGCACGTCCGCAGATTTCACAGTAGATGGGGCCACCTCTTTCATTCGCGTCCCGTCCTATG
The DNA here is from genome assembly GCA_021791695.1 of archaeon. GTDB lineage: Archaea > Thermoproteota > Nitrososphaeria > Nitrososphaerales > Gagatemarchaeaceae > Gagatemarchaeum. Next base: position 7,764 of record JAJYWC010000039.1, read on the forward strand.
CCACTCATGTGAGCCCGTTCGTCGAGGGACCGGTGTGGCTCTTACGGCTTTCATCGACATCCGACCGTCCCGATAGGGATAAGGCAGCCATCATCGCGGACGGGCCATGGCCAAGTACTGCATGTACTGCGGACAGATGAACGACGACGGGGCCCTCTTCTGCACGGCGTGCGGAAAGAGCTTCCCGGCTCAACAGGCTTCCGCCGCCCCCGCCCCGGTCCAGGCTGCCTCACCCCCGTATTCCACGACCTATACGGCAGAGATGGGTCCGGGTGCGCACAAGCACATGCCCACCGACGTCTACCTGAGGGACCCCCAGGGCAAGCAGTTGCTCGTGGCCAGACGGCAGTCGCTGCTCCACAGGAACTACACCATCGTTGACGGGTCCGAGGCGACCACCGGATTCATAGAGGAGAAGACGCACCTTACGCACAGGACCTTCACGGTGCAGGACGCGAGCCACAACGCGCTCGCCGCTGTCAACGTCAGCAACGTCGAACAGAACCGCGCTCCGCCGAACTGCTGGATGGAGGATGCGTCGGGCAGCAGGGTCGCAAACCTAGCCTATACCATGGGAAGGATGTCATTCGCTGCGGTCAAGGAAGACGGCTCGACTTACTTTGAGGCGTCGATGCAGACGGGGGGCGGGATCAGGGCCGTCCTGGAGAACGCCGCCAAGAGGGCCTACGCCGTCCAGGTCTACGACCCTTCCGTCTCGCCGTCGATGGTCCTGGCGACCATCGCCGCGCTGGACGAGGACTGAAGGAGACAAACCAGTGTTCGCGGCACTCGCTGCGGGATGGGAATACCTCTTTAGGCAAGCCTTCTTTCACTCACTTCCGAGATGGCGACCATACGAGTGTGGGACATCGGGATGCCTCCCATAGTAAAGCAGGGATACGAGAAGCCTCACGAGAGGGGAGGCTACTACGAGTACGAGGGCGTCTCGGATGCAGCAGCGAAGTACTGGAACGCGCTGCCGGAGGGCAAGAAGTCCGAGGTCATCCTGAGGGCCTTCAAGGAGAGGAAGGACTTCCGCGAGCTTATCGAATCGCTGGCAGCCTAGAAGGCCGAAGATGGGGTCGAGACGGGACGGTCTACGGCGAGCGATGGCGTCCTAAGGCTGATAGCCGATTCCCGGCTTTGTGTTCAGGTAACCTCTCTGACCCTTTGCCTTGACGAACCCGTCGTACGCTAGAAATATCGCTATGAACAGGCTGAACAGGCCGAAGGTGAAGACCCCTGCGATGACCTCCAGCACCAGCATCACCACGATGAACAATATGGTGGGGACTCCTTGCACTCTGTTGTAGCCCAGGTAGAGGTAGCCTATCCCAAAGAAGAAGTTGAGGACCGCGGCTATCCATGGGTTCCTTCCTCCCGGCGGTAGCCCCGACGACGTGGGAGCAGTCTCAGCGGGGGGACTGGAGCAGGGATTGAAGATGCGGGGGTCCGCGCGAGAGCGGCACCGCACTTGCTGCAGAAGACGGCACCGTCGGCGTTCACCGCTCCGCAGGAGCTGCAGAACACGGTAGGAGCGCGATTTTAGCTGCTTAACTAGTTTTGGGGAAACTGGTCGGCCCCGCCTAGTCCATGGAGCGGTTTCCTCGCGTGCTTCATTTGGGCTGGAGTGACAGTGAGACCGCGCTCCAGAGCCGCCGTCTCTTGCTGCCGAACGAGATCGACTTCATTTCCGGACGGGATCTTCCCTCGACTCCGCTGCCGCCCTGAAGCTTCCCCCGAGTATCGACCGGTGGCTGACGATCCCTATCGGTTTACCGTTCTCCGTTACGACTATGCGCTGGATGTGGCGCGCGGCCATAATCTTCAGCGCCTCCGAAACTGGAGTGTCGGATGGCGCGCTCGTTATCGGCGTGGACATGACCTGCTTGAGCAGTGTTTTCGAGGGAGAGAGGTCCTCTGCGGTGACCTTGCGCACCAGGTCCTTCTCCACAAGCATCCCCAGCGGCTTGCCATCGATCGCGACTAGGATATTCTCTGTGTCGCGGTCTCTCATCAGTCTGGCCGCCTCCAGGACCGATACGTTCCCGTCTAGCTCAACTATCTTCCTCCGGACAAAGTCCTTGAGCGTCACCGATTTCTCCTCGGCGTGGTTGATCCAGAAGGAAACGGAATAGTGGCAGTTGGGGCACTCGTCGGGGGGATTCTCCGCGTCGGTCTCGTACGAGCACCTGTAGCACTCCCACTTTGTCAAGGCGTTCCCTCCCCTGCGAAACGAACTCTTCTCTTATATCTGCTCCTACCTTTCACACTAATGGATTACTTCGAGGCTCCTGCCGACCTTGGCGAACGTCTCGAGCGCATAGTCGAGCTCCGCTCTGCTGTGGGTGGCCGAGACGATGGTCCTCAGCCTCGCCGTGTTCTCAGGAACAGTCGGGGGTCCGAAGGAGCGCACCAGTATCCCTTGGTCGAGGAGAGTCTTCGAGAATCTCGCCCCCTTGGCTGCGTCCTTCACGACCACGGGGATTATCGGCGTCTCGCTCAGGCCGGTGTCGAATCCGAGGTCGTTCAGCCCGCCCCTGAAGTAGTCGGCATTCTTCCATAGCCGCTTTAGCAGGGAGTCGTCTTCCTCGAGTACGTCGAGGCTTGCGATGACTGCGGCGACCGAGGGAGGGGCAAGATGTCCCGTGCTTATTGCGAAGGGCCTGGCCTTCCAGAAGAGGTACTCCCGCAGGTCCGAGCTTCCGGCCACGTACCCGCCTACGCTCGCGAGCGCCTTCGATAGCGTCCCGACCTGGACCGCGACCCTGCCGTGCAGACCGAAGTGGTCCACGCTCCCCCTCCCATGGTCCCCGAGTATTCCCGCCGCGTGGGCGTCGTCGACGTAGACCGAGGCGCCATACCTCTCGGCGAGCTCCACGATCTCGGGGAGCTCAGCGATGTCTCCTTCCAGCGGGAAGATGCTGGGCGTGATGATGAAACGCCTCTTGTTCCTGTCTGGTGTCTTCAGGAAACTCTCGAGCTTCCTCATGTCCCGGTGTGGATACACCCGGACCCTCGCTCCGCTCAGCCCGGCGCCGTCGAAGACACTTGCGTGGTTGTATTCGTCAAGGAAGAGAGTCGTGCCGCGGTCCATCAGCGCCCACACGGTGCCGAGATTCGTATCGTACCCGGTCGCAAAGGCAAGCGTCGCTTCCGTGTGCTTGAACTTCGCGAGCCGCTCCTCCAGGTCCAGCTGTATACGCATCGACGCGATGCTCCTGCCGCATCCGAGTCCGACGCCGTACCTGTCGATGGCGTCCTTTGTCGCCTTTATGACCCTGGGATGTGTGGTCAGACCGAGATAGTTGTTTGACGAGAGCATGATCACGTCCCGTCCGTCGACCCTGACCTTGTGTGCCTGGGGCCCCTCGATTACCCGGGGTGCGGTGTGGTACCTGCTCCCCTCACGGACCTCCCTAGCTAGAAAACTCTGGAACGAAGAATCTGCCGTCAACGTCCGCAGCAGGCTCGGCTGCACTCATTAACGTGTCGCATCGAGCTCGCCGGACCGAGGACGCGTCTACATCGTCGTCTGCCAGACCATCAGGATGTTGCCCTCGGAGTCCTTGAAAAAGGCGGACGCTCCGAACGGCTCTATGGCTATCGGTCCCTCGACCCTTGTCTCCTTGCCCATCTTCTCGGCCCTCGAGAACTTCACGCCCTTGGTCTTGAGGTCCTTGACGACGGCCCTGATGTCGTCGACGATGAAGGTGGAGTAGGCCAGATCCCTCTTCTCCCTCTTTTCGGGAGCTATCAACCAGATCTCGCTCTTGCCCAGCTTCAGAGAGGCCCAAAAGTCTTTCATGTTGCCTTTGCCTCTGTAGAGGACCTTACCGCCGAGCGTGTCCGTGTAGTACTTGACAGCTCGGTCCATGTTCTTGACCGGGACGAGGGTCACCGAGTAGGATCCGGAGAGCCCGCCGGGCATCTATGGTGCCTCCGTTGATTGCAGAGTCACGGTATTGGCAGGGCAAGCCGCTTCTATTTAGCCCTCGCCAGTCGGTTCCTGCGCCCCTACGAATCGGCCACGATGGCCTCGGCAGGCTCATCTGCCACTCGGACGGCGCCTTGGTCTTCGAGACCTCCGGGTCATGGACCTCAACCAGCACGACGGTGCGATGAGAACGCAAAGCCGTACGACGGGTCGCTGGCCAGCGAATTCACGAAGCGAGAGGACGATCACACCAACCGCGGATGGGTAATCCCAGTCTCCAGCTGCATCCCGGCGTCCGCCTTAGCTCAGTCAGGCGCTGGTGATGATGGGCGCGCTGAGCTATAGGACAGCACGGTCCCCAATGATGGCGAATATCCCGTCGGTGAGGGGGCTCCATCCTCTCCGCGCCGAGACCCGGACGTGCCGCTCAAGACGTTCTTCAAACAGCATAGCGGGGAACCGCGTATGAGCATCGGAAGGAGGCTCGAAGGACGCATTTTAATCGTCGGGCCCTCCCCGACGGACCACGACTCTGTCTACACGGGTCACCTCGAGCAGCGCCGTCTGGGCCCTCGCGGTGCTCTCACTCGCCAGCAACCTCGCGGTAGGGCTACTGCACCCCTCGGCGGGTTTCTGGGACGAGCCAGTCTACAACCACGCTGCACAGCTCCTGCTGCAGGGGAAGGACTGTCCGACAATAAGCCTCACGGTGGGGAGCTACACCGCCCCGCTCGCGACCGCGTGCAACTACGAGCATCCACCCCTGGTGAAGGCTCTCGTCGCGGCGACCCTCTATCTCCTCGGTCCTCTCTCAGGCGCGGGCTTCGCCGGCACGGTCGCCTCGTTCCTCTCGCTGAGGGTGGTCCAGCTCACGACTGGGGCGCTGTCGCTTCCGCTGATGTATTCGGTGGCCTACGACATCTCCAGGGACAGGAGGCTAGCGCTCATAGCCGCCGTACTGCTCTTCCTCGACCCGCTGTACGCCTTCTTCTCCAGAGTCGACTACCTGGACGTCCCGGCGGTCTTCTTCGCCCTCTGCGCGTACGCCGTCTACTTCGGAGGTAGGAGGCTCGGTCAGGTGAACGAGTACGCGGCGAGCGGACTCTTCCTGGCGCTTTCTCTGCTGTGCAAGGAGACCGCGGTCGTCTTCGTCCTCCCTCTTGTGGTGTATCACTTTCTGTTCCGCCAGGCGAGCTGGGGGAGGAAGTCCGCAGAGGCCCTGACCATCCTCGGAGTCGAGGCACTCGTCTCGGCGTCGGGCCTGCAGCTGTATGACTCTCTCGCCAGGACGCCGTTCCCGACGTTCGTCAGCCAGCTCCAGTACATGGTGGGATACTCCACCTTCCTCGCCTGTCCCAACCTCTGCAACTCGCCGGGGTCCGGACCGTGGTACTTCTTCCTGACGCCCGGCTACTGGACCGTGCTGCTCAGCTACAACCTGGTGCTCCTGTGGCTCGTGCTCCTCTGGGTTCCCGTTGGGGTCCTCCTCACCTGGAGAGCGTTGAGGAAGAACAGGACCGGGTCTGAAGACAGGCTCTTTGTGTTCTCCTCGCTACTCTTCGCTTCGACGTTCCTAGAGAACGAGTTCATCTACTACGGCGGCAGGATAGTCTGGATGTGGTACTACCTGATGGTTGTGCCATCGCTCGCTCTCGGCGGAGCCTATCTCCTCACGCGTCCCGGCATCCCTCGCTGGCTCAGGGCAGCCCTGGGACTCTCCCTCGTGGGGGGATATCTGCTTGCGTACTACATCGGTCCTGGCCTCCTGATGTACGACTGACCGGACGGAAGGTCCGGCCCGGATCCAGAAGGCTGACGGTTCCTTGTTGGTCTGCCCGCGGGATTAGTCTTCCGGTAAGAGGGTGCATCGTCTTATAGTGGTGCTGTGGGGGATGTATCACGCCTTCGAGCAAGAAATCGGGGACGGCCTTGATTCTCGAATTCGAGTCGTTTGCTGAGATGGAGCGCTGGTTCGCCGAAAACCACTCGACGTCCGAGGGCTTCTGGCTGCGCTTTTACAAGAGAGACTCGAAGGTGGCCTCGGTGAGGCCTCCGGAAGCGCTTGAGGTCCTGCTCTGCTACGGATGGATAACAGGACAGGCTAGGCCGCACGACGAGAGGTCCTGGCTTGGCAGGATGGTCCCACGCCGGCCCGGGAGCATCTGGTCGAAGGTCAACGTGGCGATGGCTGAACGGCTCATCGAGGAGGGCAGGATGAAGCCCGCCGGGCTGCAAAAGGTTAACGAAGCGAAGGCGGACGGGAGATGGCACAGGGCCTACAGTCCGCATCGGAGCGCCGTGTTCCCGCCAGACTTTCTGGAAGCGCTCGGGAAGAACAAGAGCGCAGAGCAATTCTCGAAGACGCTCAGCAGGGCCAACTCCTACGCTATCATCTTCAGGCTCGAGACCGCGAAGGACCCAAGCCTGAGGAAACGGAAGATAGCCGCGATCGTCCGGATGCTGGAGGAGGGGAAGACATTCCACTAGACGGGTTGGCCACAGTTCGGACAGAACTTCTCGTCGGCCTGGAGGGGCGAACCGCAGTTTCTGCAGAACATCGGCGGTGATCCCACAGGAACGGTTACCCCTGCACCGGTCTGTTCAACTGGCGGAGGCGGCGGGACCACTCCGGGGGTGATGATCACCGGTCCAGCGGTGTCCGCCGGCATGCTGGAGGGACCATAGGTGATGTACGCGTAGGTGATTATGACTGCGACCCATGCCTCAAGAGGCACCTCGAGCAGCGAAGTCACTATTCTTCCCGCGAGCGGGGATGCCAACGCAATAGTGTCTCCTATTCCCGAGATGACTAATGCCACGATGATGATCACCACGAACATGATGAAAGTCGCCATCTTCTTGTCACGGCCGAAAGCCTTGCTCGCCGACATCCCGGCAAAGGTGCCCTTGTTCTCAAGCATTATCGCGGGGACGGTGTAGGCGTACCAGCAGATGAAAATGACACCCGGGATGACGAGGGCGATGAGACCGACGAGTATGATGACACCCACG
>JAJYWC010000010.1 GCA_021791695.1 archaeon
CCGTGACAAGAGTATGGAAGGACCACAGGGCTGACTTCTTACCCAAGACGAGTAGCACCATAACTAGAATAGAAGTCGCGATTGAGATTAGCGCAAGGACTGCAAAGAAGTAGGGTAGGTAAACAAGAGAATAGGATTCACCGGCGGGAACAGAGAACTGAAGCAATCCTGTCTGAGCTTCGCTGGGGTGATACACTCTGAGGCCACCTGCAAAAGCAACCCAGCCGCTGTCGAATTTCATCGGGATAGTAAGATTGCATACAGAGTCAGCCCCAGTTACGTCCACAACCCAGTAGGAAGGCACCATTTCGCGCCAGGAAACTGAATTAGAAGCATTCTCAGGGTTGTTTGCCTGTGAGTCACATGAAATATATCTAGGGGCGGAAAGATTCTGATAGACCCACACCGAACCTGAGAAGGTCTTCACCAATGCGAGGCCATTTGAAGCTAACGCATTTCTGACATCGGTCACGTTGTTCGACTTGTAGAATGTGTTCAGGGTGATGGGTTCAGTATCATCCTGAACAATCACATATTTTACGTGATAAGCATCGAGGGTCGAGGTTAGGTTGTTACTTGTACTAAAAGGAAAATAGACGAACGAATCCACGAATGGTTTCGGAGACGTATAGTATTCGTTAAACGGGCTTGATTTGTTGTTCCACGTGTATGCGTAACCAAACGTACCGGGAACCCAAACTGTATTGAATAGCCCCGGCTGATCTCCTAGCCAGGAATATGCTTGCAGCACCCCCAGGGGGGGGCTGAACGGTTGCATAACGCCGACTGATTGGGTAACGTCGCTTCCTGGACCAACGGTACCGGACGGGTAGAGCGACCCGTTGTAGAATTGCCAAGATGAGAACAGCAATGTAGTAATCAATAAGAGAATGATTGCAAACCTAAGACGCCTTATTGGCTGAAATTTGTTAGGAACCACAAACAAGCAGACGTAATAGAGACACAGGGAATACCCACAGGCCACTAATATGAGGCTGTAGTAACTTGGAATGAAAGGAATAAGGATCAGCTGGCCAGTACTTCCAAGATTATTCGCCAGAGAGAACACTAATGCGTTGATTGGTGAGTTTGTCCCTACCGACAAATCCAAGCCAATTATACCCAGGAATGCAAATGCAAGGGACGCCTTTTTTCGCATGAATATGGCCATCCCCAAGACTAAAGGAAAGACAAATGCGGCCATAATCCAAATGCCACTGATGCTGTTAGTCGGGGGAACGTAGTTTACGCTTGAGAAAAAATAACCGCGTAAAGTAATCGCGTCGATCACCGAAGGAGCTCTTGAGATATACTCTTGAGCAGAACTAAGTAATCCTCCTACGCTCCCAACGACATTACCCGAAGCACCATTCATTGCATACAAGCTTACGTAGAAAGGTGCGACAATCAGAACGACGACTCCGAAAGTAAAAAGAACCCGCCGAGCCAACCGAAGCCTATCTTGACTAGCGAGCAGCATTGTGAATGAGATGGCGATGAAGACCACTGGAGACCATATCAGAAACCGAATATCCAGGAATGAGAGAACGACCCACGCAAGACTCGCTAGCCATAGGTCACGACGATCTCCCACGATTAACCAATTGGCCAGTTCGGCTGCCAGCAAAGTTACCAGAGCAAACCCTAGCCAGAGCGGATACCATGTAATGGTCTGCATCACATAGAAATTTGACGCGATAACAAGTAATAGCAGAATCCTGACTATTTCTGGCGGATGTTTACCGGCGATTTTGTCAATTGCGAGGGAGGCAAGATAGAGAATGCCATAGACAAGACAGAATATACCTCCGAAAAACACCCGCTCTATGTTCGCAGAGGAGACACCAAGAGAAGTCAAGATGGCCAATGGCCACGTAAGTAGGATTCGAAAGCATCCAGTGGGATCTGCTTGTCCAAAGTTAACATTAATGAGATTGGGATCGAACAGATTCCAGCTGTTTAGAAGCAAGTTTGGTGTGTATGGCCAAAAGAAATCCCTGTAAATTATGAAGCCGCTGCTAGTTAGAAAGAGCCTCATAAAGAGAAAGAGACTGACGAACATGGCTACTAGATTCAACGTGAGTTTCCTCCAAACCCGTTTCAAGGATTGAATAGAGTTTCTGAGCATATGCAGCGGCTTGTCTGAAACAACGCGACCGTTTGCTCTACTGAACATTACCACTCAATCTCCTCTAGAGGTATTCACGGGACGAAAGCGAGTCTTGCGCATTTGAGATCCCTTTGATGGTGTGAGCAAGCGCGCGAGTGAAGACATTGGTCCACGAGTATTTCTTGCTCAATTCAGCGGCATTTAGCCTCATTCGATCCAAAAGCCCCTGGTTTGTAAGGAGCAAAAACATGGCGGCTGCCAAATCATTTTCGTCAAATTGTACGATCATGCCGGCTTCGTGCTTCTGGATTTCTTTTGAGAATCTCGGTACGGAAGTAATGATTACAGGCAAACCACACGAAATATACTCCTTTGGCTTTCCGGGGTCAGCGAACCACGTGAAACTTTCCGTCGTAGGCTCGTAGGGCGCCAACCCAAAAGCGCATCTGGAGATAATCTGCTTCACTTCCCGACTGTTTTTGATGTACCCCCTAAAATCAACTGAACTAGACAGATTGCGGTCGCGCACCGCGCTGCGGAGAGATTGTTCTAAGGGGCCCGCGCCGATAATGGTAAGTTTCGCATGAGGAACCTTTTTCACGACTTGTGAAAACGCAGGGATGAGGAGCTCCAAACCATGCCCCTTCCTAAGATGCCCGATGAATACAGCCCTTTCGTGTTCGTAGTTTCTGCTCAGATTTGACTGTTTATCCTGTGGTACTGTGCCGAGAGGTACTTCGATTTGTTTACCTCCCACAATCCCTTCTCTCCTACGTGCCTCGGTCATCGCTTCAGAAAGGTTCCAAGTGTAATCGCAATGCTCTACGCAGAATCGGTCGACTGCGTGATAAGTACTGTTCAACACACGGAAGTTGAAACGCGTGGGAACGTAATCTATAGTATAGAAAACTACGTAGCGCACAAAACCCATCGATTTCAAAAACAAGCCTAATGCCGCATTCAATGGGTCCACTCCGACATAGAAGGAATAACGGCGGTGCGCAATCAAGGCGAAGAGTAACGTGAAGACAGAATCCTTCGGATACAGTATCAGTTGTGGAGCTGGGATAGCAGGGGACTTGATTGTTTTTATGGTTCTGCCTTTTTCATATAGAAGCATTACCGATTTCTTCTCAGGAGCAAAATGAAACGGGTGTGCGATGTATGCCAGTCGTCGGGTCCCTGACTTCAGTAAGAAGTCGCGTAATGCTTCGGTTGGCCCGTCGACATAGCTATGGGTCACTAAAATGAAACTCAGATCTCTGAAGTCCGGAGTGTGGTCTAGAACTTCCATTAAACTAGCCTCCACTTTGCACACGAACGCAAATGAGAATGAGGTTTTAGTCGCACCAAACTCATCTGAACCCTCATTCCTAAGTATTGAACTTGGTAGGACCGGCTAGATAGCCCATCCCAGCGGCGCAGTACTCCAGGGCCTTTAATGCCAGAAGACCGCCCGCAAGCAACCCTCCGGAATAGAACCTACGCACTCGAATATACAGTGACAGTCGATAGGGGAAGCTCATTTGCGTGATTCCATATTCACGATACAACGACCTGTACTTTGCCGCGCTTTTCCCGTAATAGTACTTCTTTCTCAGCCAGCTAACTATAGAAAATTCCTCTTCGTGATGCAGAATCTCCGATTTGATTCTTGGTCGCGACACATAGCCCATCTTTTCGATGCGTTGAGGAAGTGTTGACTCTTCATAGAAGACCACAGATTCGTCGTATCCACCAGCACGGAGGACCAGATCCCGTCTGAAGAAGCGGGGTGATTCTATCTTCGTCCCCGCATAGAAACTCCTTTCGAAATCTCTTACGCGGACCCAGAAGCCGCCGCCCACGCTCCGCTCCGGAATCACAACACCTTCGACCTCGCGACTCCTTTCAGCGTAGTCCAAACACTCCTCCACAACGCGATTGGACAATTCCATATCTGCGTCTATAAAGAGGATGTACTTACCTTTAGATTTCATAATGCCAAAATTTTTGGCGGCACTACGCTCGGCTGCGAGAGAGTAGAGCCGGGCGTTACATCTTTTTGCGATACCACAAGTATCGTCTCTCGAGTAATTGTCAACTACGATAACTTCTAGGTCGCTGAGAGACTGGAGATTTATAGAAGACAGGCACCTTTCGAGACTTCTTGCCGAATTGTACGTCGGTATTATCACAGATACCAGAGGAAAGCTATTGGAAGGAGAGTTGCTTGCCTGGCCAGTCAGTTGCGGGTCAGCCATCTAATCCCGCCTGCACAGAAAAGAGGGGTTAAGTTGCATCGAACTCGCTTCCGGCCTCTTCCTCTCAATTACTCTCACATCAAGCAACGCTGGAGGAATCATGAATCCTGCTGACCTTATAAGTCTGAGTCGACTAGTTTTCTAAACTGGGTGGCCGTCTCATCCCAACTAAATGCTCGAGAATACTCTAGAGCATCTTGCGCCATTTGTTGTCGCAGTTGCGTTTCTGCGAGGATGCGGACCAAGCATTCTGATAAAGCACCAATGCTGCCGCTGCGAGCGAGCAATCCGGTCTTTCCATCGAGGATCGAATCACGTATCCCAGGCACGTCATAGCCGACCGCGGGAGTTCCGTGGGCATTAGCTTCAATCACAGTCAATCCGAAGCCCTCTCTAACACTAGGATATGCTAACACCCAGGCCCTTCCGAGCAACTCTGAAACTTTCCCATGGTCAAGTCTTCCAAAGAAGGTCACTCTTCCATTAGCCTTTTCCTCAAGAGCGGCTTTCTGATACCCATCACCCACGATCCACAATCTTGCGTTTGGTAACTTTGTCTGAACCAGGTCGAAGGCTGCAACCAGGTGGTCAACTCTCTTCGCTCTTGTGAGTCGGCCAAGATAGAGTATGGTTGGGTTTTTTTCTTTCTCAGGGATCTCGAGCAGCGGTTTGTACGAAAGTCCGTCTGGAATCACATTTACGTTTTTGAATCCAAGAGCGACCAAGTCCTGCTGGGAACTCTTCGACACCGTAACAGTGGTAGTTTCTCTGTAACTGTTCAACCAGACCCTCTCCATCACCAAATACCCTACAATGGCAAGAGGAAGTGGAGTCTCATAGAACCAGACCTCTCGGGCTAGTTGGTGTATAAGCGCAATCACCCTACATGTAACAAATCTGGGTGCCATGAATGGCTTGGTGTTTATCTCGTCGACAACCAAATCATAACGATCGGGATTTTCCTTGTAGAAGCGCTTGGCCTCACCCTGCACACTCGTTCTTGTCCCTTTCCTTATGATACTAACCCCACCATATGAATCGAGAGGAGAAGCGCCTGGAAAGGACGAAGTGAACAGCGTTACCTCATATCCCCAAGAGGCAAGTCTCGTACTCACTTCATGCGTGAAAACCTCGGCGCCGCCGGCCTCTGGGTTCTTCAAGTCCTTCCAGTTTAGCCATAGAATTCGCAACTGTGATGTTCAAATCCTTACTATTGGTTTATAGGTCGGGGTAGCAGTTGAAAGATTCTTCTGATACCATCTGATAATCCTGTACCGATAGAAGATGCCCAAAAGATCGATTAGCATGTACATTACATTTCGCAGACTAAATCTCTTGCTCAGGCTCACGCTCACGGGCAACTCAATCGTTCCATAGCCCAGTAGTTTCCCTACGACCAGAACCTCGACATCAAATGCGTATCTTTTTACGCTCACGAATTGCATGATCCTCTTTATCGCGTCGCTTCTGAATGCTTTAAGGCCGGTCTGAGTGTCAGAAATTCTAAGTCCCATCATGACATCGACGAGCGCGTTGAAAGAGGCGCTTAGAAACTTACGGACTAGTGGAGCACTGTAGGATGACGAGGGGAGGCGTTTCGAAGCAACTACAATGTCATGTTTCTTCAACGCTTCCAGATACAAAGCAATCTTGGATGGGTTGACATCCATATCCGCGTCTGATAGAATCACATACGCCCCGGTCGACTCTTCGATGCCACGCTTGAACGAATACCCTTTCCCTTGGTTTTTCGAGTTCCTGATAACCTTGACTCTGTCGTCCGAAAGCCTGCTTGCATTTTCATACGTGGCATCTACTGATCCATCGTCCACAACTATCACTTCGTAATTCTGCATGAGTTGTTCAAGCATCTGCTTCGCATGAAATATTGATGCTTCAATCTTATCTGCCAGTTGATAAGCAGGCATAATCAAAGAAATTTTCGGCTGCTCAACTAAAAGAGACTGGAGCAAAGTAGTTCGTGACACGATCCTAATCACGCACTATGCAGGCATGGCTGAGGGAATACTTGAGCTTAGTTCTATCCCTCTCAGTGAATTCCACATCATGCTCTTCGCCGTACGTTTTATGATTTGTAGTGTCATTTCAATCGGACCTGTTCTCAGCCATGATCCATGTGATTGTAATCAGAACAAGAAGAATTGCGGATAAGACACCGAGACCAGAGAGGAACAGTTTCCCAAATGAAACGGTCTGGGTAACAGCCCCACCCGGAGCCACTCTGTACGGGATTGTGAGTGACAGGAGGCCGACAAGATACTTACCAATCCATGGTGCCAAAGGTAGCATGTAGTACGGAAGGAGCGCGTCGGTAATGCTAGATATGAAAGCCACAAGGCTAAGACTCCAGAGGAGTATTTTTGCCCGTTTTGTTTGTATAGCGAGGATTGAAACGAACGGAATAATCCAGACGACATAATTTTCACCCACGAATCTGAAGAATAGCAGGAGCGGGATGAGGGCGAGCCCGAAGTAGGCGGCTAGTGAAAACAGATCGACTGAGTTCTTTCTAACCATCCAATAATAAATACCTGTGAGCGACGCAACTACGAGCAGCGAAGATATGGTGGACAGATAAGGTATCGCAAAGAAGAGGGTAATCGCGGACCAAAAAGACAACCCTGCGTAAGAAAGCCCGAACTGTGGTGTACCTGCAGCCAGGAAGCCGAAACCCTGAATCACTTCACCTAGTAATGGGAGGAACAGGAACAGGGACGCGACAACGATGCTAGACATTGCGATTACAAGGCCCCTGCGCCCGCCCTCCTTCCAAGCGATGAACAATAATGGAATCGCGAGAACTATCGCATAATACTTCAACACTATTGATGCTACCAGCGCTAATCCTGAGTAAGCGAACTTTCCTTTCAGAATGAAATAAAGAGAAAGAACAGTAAAGAGTGTTGGTAGGGTGTCGAACATTCCCCACCCTGAAGAGACCCACACGGTAAGAGGATTCAGAAACCACAACGCAGCAGCTGTAGTTGCGAGTCCATCGTCTTTCAGTTGCGCCTTGACTATTCTGTAGATAAGAAACGCCACTAACGTGTCTGATGCAATAAGAGGTAGTTTGACGAGTAAATCGAAGAGCAATCCCGGCACGACAGAAATGTTCCAAGGGGCCCCAGGGTTAAGTAAAGGGTTCAGAGAGGACATCGAAATTGTCTGGGCCCCCAAATAGTTCGACAGAAATCCGAATACCAGCGCTGCGGGGATCACGAATAGAAAAAATGAGTAATCATAGGGCACGAGAAAGCTCCACCCAGTTTCTTTGCCGCTCAGGAAGTTCTCACCGATGCTATACCAAGAATAGACATCGAAAGGATGGGCAAAAAATGGCGCGAGAACCAACCGGATAGCCAGGCCAACAAGAGTTACTTTGGAGAATTTAGTCAGTTGCACTTTAGTCACTGTAACTCTGCATACAACCGTTCGACTTCAGCAGCAACGTGGCTCCAATCGTTCAATTCTGCGAACCGTCTCCCGTTAGCTCCCATTCTCCTTCTAACGTTGTCGTCCTCTAGCAGCAGAACAATTGCGATGACCAACGCGTCGAAATCGTGAGGATTCACAATCACGCCATTTTCGCTATCTTTGATGACCTCAGTTATTCCTCCAACCTTCGTCCCTATCACCGCCTTGCCGGAGGCCATCGCCTCGAGGAGGACGAGCCCGAACCCCTCCGACGAGTCCTTGCTGGGTAGGACGAGGAGGTCACAGGCTGCGTAGTAGAGGGGGAGCGTCGAGTCATCGGCGTACCCGGCGAAGGTTACGGAGCTACCGAGGCCGTACTCCCTCGCAAGCCCCTCGTACACGTCCCTCATGGGACCGTCCCCGACGACCACCAGCCTGGCATCGCCCAGCCTGTCCTTCACGGTCCTGAACGCCTTCAGGAGCACGTCGAGCCCCTTGTAGCCGTGCCAGCGCGTGAGGGCGCCCACGAAGAGCACCACCTTCCCCCGGAGCCCGTATCTCTCCCTGACCGGATCCCCGTTCACGCCCGGGTTGAACTTCCTCGTATCGACCCCGTTCGGAATGACGGTCACCCTGTCCCGGTACCTCCTCAGCGTCTCGGAGCGCCGCGCGTAGACGCCGGTGGTCGCGATTATCCTCTGAAAGTGGTCAAGGTACAGGGGCGACACCGCGCTGTGCAGTCCGACCAGCACGGACGCCCCCAAGCTTACGGGCGGCAGGTCGTTGTGCCAAGTGAGCACCGCGGGGGTCCTCTTCAGAGCTCCTGCGAACGCTGATACAGCTGCAAGGTATGGACTCGGAAAGTTCGCGTGGACCACATCGTATCTTTCCGCAAAGAAACTCTTGGGAAAGACGACAAGAGGCGTTCCATACAGCATCATCGGCGTCCTCAGTCGCACCACCCTAACACCGTCTTCCAGACTCGCCCCGGCACTGAGCGGCCTCCCTGAGCAATAGACTGTGACGTCGTTCCCCCTCTTTACCAGCTCCTTCGAGAGACTGCTGACATACCTCTCCGCCCCTCCTACCCACGGAGGGTAGAAGCTGTTGACCATGCAGACCTTCACGGGGTCTGGAGCACCTGGTCCCGGGCACGTCCTTTCACCCTGAGGCGCATCTTCGAGGCGGCGATAGCCAGGGCGAGACCGGGGAGCATGATGAAGGCCGGCGGACCGTACCTCTCTCGCATGACAAGATCAGCCCAGAAAGACAACCTCATACTCCCTCGTGAGTTCGGTGAAACGGGCTGCCATCTCCCTCTCCTTCGTCCTGAAGAGGGCCCTGCCATTGTTGATCCTCGCCCCGGCCAGCACGTACGAATCGGTGAGCGCCAGGCCGAACCTCTGCTTGACCTCCCCGGCGAGGAGCGCCAGGTCGAGCGAGGGCTCAGCGAGCGTGATGTTCGGGGAGGCGTAGATCCATTCCACGAGCCTGCGAGCCCTCTCCGTAGCCCCAGTGAGACCGAGCCTCTGGTATATCCGGCACGAGACGTAGAAGGTCTCTGCGAGCACCTCGTGAGGAACGAGCGCGGTCAGCTTGCCCGCCAGGATGCGCCCCATCACCGCATCCGCCTCCCGGTGAAACCTCCCTGCGAGGTCAATGTATTCCGCGATCACCCCAGTGTCCAGCGAGACGGGGACGGAGTTCAACCCGCGCCCAGTGCTCTCAGCAGCCGCGCGACCTTCAGCTCGTCTTCATCGCTCGATTCGCGGAGGACGCCCTGGACGACCTCGCTCCCAGCCCTGACGAATACATCTGGCGGAGGGTCGACCGCCGGCTGAATCACGACCCTCTTGCCCTCGAGAAGTTCGAACCTGACCCGGTCCCCTCGCCGCAGGCCGAGCTTCGCCCTGATCTCCCTGGGTATCACGACCTGCCCCTTGGACGACAGCCTTCCCTCGCGTGTCATGAATAAAGTAGGAATCACGTCTTACTTAAGTCTTACATCTCATGGATACGGTTAAGTGATTTGACCCACAAGAATCGTTAGGTCTTCGTAAAGGTGAGCTTGCGTCTACCCTCATGGAAGGCTAAACACGTACGATTCCTTTATTCTTGTTGCAGGTCACGGGATGAACCGGTTAGAGTGCCATTCTTGTCTCTGCTCGCCGTGCGCCAATCAGACCCGAAGAAGAGCTGTTCCACTTGTAGCAAAAACTTATGCGTATACGTGCTCGTATATCCAAGCCCTAGAGGTTGATTTGTGCCGCTCAGGGTAGCAGACTGATTCTGCTGCGCTTGGAGCACAGAAAGGACGTCTATCACTAGCTCGAGCTGGAGACACAGAGGTATTCCCTGTCGTCGAACCGGCTACACTTTGACGAATCAACCAGAAGCCTTAATGGTGGACCGCGTGAACAGACCACACAGGTGTCTTTGATGGAAGAGTGGACAACTCACAAGGTAAGCAGGCGCGGAGCCTCTCTTGGCTCTCGCTGGGCGCACACCGTGTTGACCGCGATAGTGCTCCTGGCGCTACTCTCGTTCGGAGTCGTAGCTGCTGTGGCTGCTCAAACGACAACCACCTCGACCTCGTCGAGTGCGACGAACTCGACAGCGAGCACCCCTGCGTACACCGTGGGTGTGGCTCAAAATGCCACGTTAGGGAATTACCTGATAAACGGAGCCGGCTTCACCCTCTACTACTTTGCAAACGACACGGTAGGGACTGCCACTTCGCCGCCGGTCAGCGCGTGCACTACCGCTCTCAGCTGCGTCGCGGTATGGCCGCCGTTCTACGCTTCCAATATAGTCGTCGCGCCCGGATCCGGGTTGAGCGCAAGCGACTTCACGACCTTCACGAGGTCGGACGGTTCAAACCAGACGGCCTACATGGGTCATCCTCTCTACCTCTTCATAGGAGATAGGAGCCCTGGACAGACCACTGGGAATGCCCTACGTCTCAACGGAGGGCTTTGGTACGTGGCGCTTACCAGCGGTGTTGTCGGAACCACATCGAGCTCGACCACGAGCACCTCGACATCTACCACATCTACGACCGCCAGCACTACATCTTCCACGACTTCGTCGACGACGGCGCTCTCTCCCGCCGCGATGGTCGCTCTGACTGTTGCGGCTTCAATGGCGCTTATGGCCGTCGCGCTCGGTTCTAGGCTGAGGGGTAGTCGCCGCGGAACGACGCTCTATAGTCGTTCTCCATCCCCCGCGTGATACCGGGACGGCCGAGATAACCCCTGAAGGAGAGGGGAGGGGAGCGCCTTGAACATTCCTCCATCACGTTCTTCGATAACGGCTCCTCACTCTTGCCGCAGATGAAGGTGAGGAGCGCATTCGCCGCAGACGCGCTGCCGGTAACTTCACCCACGATCTCGACGAAGCGAACATCCCTGTCCACCGCGGTTGCCGAGGCTGCCGAACTGGAAGGAAGTCGGCTCGTCACGCCCACTACTCTGACAGAATCCAGTGCTACTCGTCCGCGAACACGGCAGCCGCCTCTCCGGGTATCAGGGCGTCCTCTCCGTGGGGTAAATCCGTGCGCGCGTACGCTCCGGTAAAATGTGCAACCGCATGGGCAAGCGCGAAGGCAGACCGTGGCCTCATCTTGCGCCCTGAAACCTCGCCGTGAGCATCTTCAATATGAGCGAAGTCGCCAGCGCGACTATGCCCACCAGGACAAGAATCACCCCTACGAGTGCCGTGCCCACCGCGATCTGATGCGTCGCCGAGAAGATGCTCAGGACCCTCAGCCCCGCCACGATTCCGAGAACGACGGCGACTAAGCCGGGCAGTCCGAGATAGAGAAGCGGGCTCTCCACTATCGTCCTCGTTATCAGGTAGTCTATCACGTGGGAGAGATGCGCAAGGGGGTTTCTCTTCTGCGGAATCCCCCGGTACCTCACGGAGACGGGTACCTCCTCGATCCGCAGCCCTGCGCCCACCGCGTCGATGAGCGTCTGAGACTCTGTTGCCATACCGTGCTCGCTGAAGCCGATCTTCTCGAGGGCGGAGGGGCCGTACGCCCGGAACCCGCTCTGCGTGTCGTGAAGTGCCTCGCCCGCCCTAGCGCTCGTCAGGCTGTCGAGCATCTTGTTGCCGATGACCCTTTCGCGGGGCATGGAACCGGAGTCCATCTGCCTCACCCCGACGACAATGTCCGCATCGCCTCTGAGCACCGGCTCGACGACCTTCGGTATGTCGGCGGGGTCGTGCTGGTCATCGCCGTCTATCGTGACAACCGCCCGAGGCCGGAGAGTCCTTGCCGCCTCGAAGAGCGAGGCGAGCGCCTTACCCTTCCCTTCGTTCGCGTCGTGCCTCAGGACCTGCGCGCCGAGGGCCCTTGAGATCTCCCCGGTCATGTCGGTGGACCCGTCGTCGCATACGATGACCGCCTGGGAGACCTTCTTCGCGCCGATGATGACCTTGGCGATGGACTTTTCCTCGTTGTGCGCCGGTATCAGCACGACGATGCCTTCGTGGCTCAATGCAAACCCAACGCCGGTCTGCGGGCGTAAGTCCGGGCCTATATGCAAATCTGTCGGAATGGGACCCTTAGCACCGCCAATCGTTATCTCGGGGTTCAGGCAAGCAGATGTGGCCGAAGGGTTTGGGGAGAACGACCGAATATCTTCGAAGGAACTGGGGCGCCCCGTTCGTAACGATTTTCATTCTCCTGCTTCTGGTCGCCGCCGGAGAGCTCTCGTACGGGTCCGAGGCGCTGGCGAACGGCCTCGCGGTCTACGCCTTCTACTTTCTGGTTGCAGGGGTGGTGCTCCAAATCGCGTCTTACGTGAAATTCAGGAACGAGCCGGAGCAGCTGCCGCAGGCGGAGCCCGAGCCTCGCGCCAGCCCCCGACCTCCGCGCTTCTCCCGAAGGACCAGAGTCATCATGGCGGTCGCCATCATCGCCCTCCTTGGGGGAGCAGCGGCGACGGTTGCGCTCGAGTACGGGTCTACTCATGGGTTCAACTCGCTGAGCGTGTCGGTGGACTACGTCGATGTCCTGAGCGAGCCGGGAGGAGCGGTCGTTGTCGCATTCGCCGTCTCCGCGTCGGGCGGGGCCGCACCCTACGGCTATTCTGCCCAGTGGCCCGACGGGCAGGTCCAGAGCAGCACCACGGGC
Source organism: archaeon (assembly GCA_021791695.1). GTDB lineage: Archaea > Thermoproteota > Nitrososphaeria > Nitrososphaerales > Gagatemarchaeaceae > Gagatemarchaeum. The sequence goes on from JAJYWC010000010.1 coordinate 12,929, forward strand.
GCCTTCAGCAGGACCTTCGCGGCGGTCGCGATACCGGGCAGCGTTTTGGTGACCGTAGTGAGCTCTGACGGTCAAAAAGCCACGAAGTCCGTGCCCATCCCCGCGCCGGCCTCGACCACGCTTACCAGCTCGAGCAGCGTCACCACCGCATCATCGCTGCAGTCGACGACCAGCTCAAGCCAAGGAAACCCGTCTGGGATGACCCTCTCGGTTGGATTCACGAAAGAGCTGAGTGAACCGGGCGGAAACACCACCCTGCTCTTCGGCGTGAGCGTCCTGGGAGGGCAGGCGCCCTACAACTTCGTTGCACGGTGGGCCGACGGTGTCGTGCAGTCGGACGGCACGGGTTCGTTCAGCCGCACCTTCACGTCCGGCGAGACGGTCCCTGCGTCGGTCCTCGTCGTTGTCATAAGCGGAAACGGGCAGTCGGCGAAAGTGAACGTCACCTTCTCATCCGGCGGCTGAGGACTCATTGAGCTGAAAGATTTCGACGTCCGGGTTGCTGTAGATTAGGCTCATGTTCGGGGACGGGCTGAAGTTGTTCCAGGGGAAGAGGGAGGGGTCAGGAGGGACGCTGGCGGTGATGAGGTTTGTCACGATCACGTATCCAGCGCCATCTGCCCTCGCTACCGGTATCGCCCCCCCGGGGGTGCTCTCGAACTGGTAGTACGTGGTCCTCCCGATCAGGAGGTTGGTGTAGGTGAACCTCCAGTCGGAGACCGATAGGTAGGCAGCCCCGCTCGGCGTGTGGTTGCTGAGCCAGTCTATGGACTGGAGGACGGCCTGCTGGCTCTGCGCGACGACCTGCGTGCCCGACGAAGCGTCAGAAAGCATCGATGTCCCCCACGAGCCGACGACCAGCAGGCAGAGCACGACGGCGACGGTCAGGACGGCGCGCGGCCTGGCCGACCTGGGAGGGTTGTAACCGGCCCTTTTCCTGGAGGTCTGGTACGCATGCGGGAGGAGATACGCCACCCCCTGGCCGGCCATTAGGGTGAGCGGCAGGATCGCCATGAACGAGAACCTCCACGCGTTGATATTATCGGGGCTCGTGACCAGGACCGAAACGAACCAGATGAACGGGATCAGGAGCAGCCAGTCCCGGTTGGCCCCTGTCTTGTAGAGGTAGACGGCGGCCAGGGCCAAGAACACGATGAAGGCGAGGTCGTCGTATATCTCCAGGGCGATGTACTGGAGCACGGGGACCGAAGAGAGAAATCCGGAGAGCGCGGTGGTCCCGCTCACCTGGCCCCCGCCCGTCATGGCGAGGCTGATGACACTGCTGACGTAACCGGGGTCGGCTGCGGCGACCAGCACGACTGGGACGAGGGGCACCACACCCGGGAGGAGAAACCGTAAGCCTGCCTTGCGGTCCTTGGCGAAGAGCAGGAGGCCCACCAGGAACAACGCTGGCAGGAGCGTGAGGGTGGAGTAGTGCGACAGGTACGCCATCACGAGCATCAGGACGAAGAACGCCCATCGCGTAGGGGACCTCACCCCTGCGGAGACTTCCAGGAAAGCCACCAGCAGCATGAGCGACGCGAGGAACCCGAAGAAGTTGGCGAAGAGCCCGGTATTCAACACGCTGTCGAACCAGAGCGTGCCCGAGAAGGTGTACACGGCCGTGACGAGGAGGGCCGCAATCCTGTTCGAGAAAAGGCGGCTCGACGCCAGGTAGACCACCAGCGGAGAGAATGCGACCAGCAGGGCCATCGTCTCCCGGACGGTGACTATGGACGTCCCCCCGACGAGGAGGAGCGAGGCGGCGAGCTGGTACTCCACCCCGTAGTAGAGCAGGCCGTTCGGGATAGAGGTCGAAGCGCCGGTCATCAGGCTGGTCGAGTAGTCGACGTGGTTTGCAAAGTCCGGGCTCTGGTACTCCGGGAAGATGGGGTACTTGGAGAAGAAGGCGGCGAGCATTCCGCACAACCCCAGCACCACGAGAAGGACGGCCAGGTCGACCAGGCGCGGCCTGACGTAGAAGCCGAAACCCCTCCTGTACGCCACTCCGGCCACCAAGAACGCCGCGCCCATCGCGATCATGAGATAGATAGTGGTGGGTTCGATCCCCGCCATCCTGAAACCATCCAGGCTTGCCCCCGAGGTTCGCACGAACAGGACGAGCGTGTCGAACGCGAGCCCCAGTCCGAAGGCGAGGCCCAGCCGTTCGGCGAGCGACTCGCCATCGCGCCACACTCCCAACAGCTCCCCCAGGCCCAGGCCCGGCAGAAAGACCATCATCAGGTAGAGGGCATAGCCGGCTAGATTCTGGTCGGACATCTTCTGGCCACCGGGTCTCAGGAGAGGTCTAAGGCCGGGCGCTCTTCGACTCTCTCCAAGATGACCGACCGATGAAACCGATGATTTCTATATAATGATTGGCGAGAACGGACGATGCCGGGGCTCGTGCCGGAGAGAAGGCGCCCGGTCTGATCCGCTTCTCCTGTCGTCCACAGCGTAAACAGCGGAATCTGCTTCAGCGACTTGACGGGAACCCCCGGTCGTTGGGAGAATGCTGGCCCGCAAACCAAGCAGGGGGACGGCCGTATCTCGCCCTTCCCGTTGTAAACTAACCAGCATCAAGAGCCTTCTCGTTGACCTGGCACCCTTGTGGAACCGCCGGCCCGGCCGCCAGCCAGCTCCCTCCTCATGGTCTTCAGGTCGAAGACGGGGACGTTCTCCGCCCAGAATCGGAAGGCTTCACCGAGGTCGTAGTCGGCTCCGCCGGAGTGCGAGCAGGGCGTCTTCTGCGACTCCTTCTTGAGGAAGCTCAACTCCTGTGACGTGAACCGCCGCGTGTTTGCTCTCGTGACCTTCTGGTTTTCGTGCAGCCGCAGGATGGCATAGTTGCACATCGCTGGCCTGGCCCTGCTCCAGACTACCCGCTCGCTGACTAGCGAATGGAAGTTCTCTTCGGCCCAGAGACCCTTCTCGAGGATGAACGAGTCCTTGTGTCCCATGTTATACGCGCGGAGGCCCAGGTCGACGTCCTCCAGGGACTTCTTGCCGTCAAACGCTTCGTCATAGCCGTTCAGGTCTAGGAAGAGCTCGAGAGGAGCGGCAACGTAGCCATAAACCCAGTTCCACGGGGCCACGGCGAAGCTCTCCTTCATGTAGGGCAATCGTGAGTCATCTATCGCGTTACCTTTCCCGTAGAGCGTCTCGAGGGTGTCTAGCTTCTCCTTCGCAAGGTTGCCGTACTCAGCTTCGGCGGCGTTGCCCATCTGAGAGAGGTAGTAACTGCGGGCCGAGTCGTCAAAGCGCACCGTAGCTCCGCCGCGGCGGTAGCGCACCAGGGACAGCGGGAACAGCCCGATGCTGTACCAGTTCCATATGCGTTGGAGGTAGCCGGGAGCGAACTGGCTGGCATCGTCGACTTTCACGATGAGTTCCCCCTCAGCGTGGAGCAGAGCTGTGTTCATGGCGTTGCAGACGGCCCACATCCCATTTGAGGCAAAGGGCGACGCCTTCGGTGGTATGTGCTTCACGGGGAAGCCCACGTTGCGGAAGAACCCCTCACGTTGCGACTGGAGAGCGTCGACGACGATCAGCTCGAAGTCGCGAAACGTCTGTTTCTGCAGGCTCACTACCGTGGGCGTGAAGAGGTGCACGTCCGGCAGGTCGACAAGGCAGTGGTCGTCCCTCGCCGTGCAGAGGACAACGCTCACCTTCATCGCTGCAACTTCTCCGCGATAATCACGCACTTCCAGTTTCCGAGGATGCGTGGGTCTACGGCGTCGACGAACGACCTGAACGCCCCGACTAGGTCAGGTCGGAGCTGCCACTGGCCTCCAGAAAGCCGGGTCTCCCACCAGCCGCACGGCTGCAGTACCACGTGTCCGGCGATTGCCGTCCCCTGGAGCGCCTTCGGTGGAAGCTCGTTCTTCTTCATGAACATAGGCGGCAGATTGCCGAGCTCGGTCCCGCCGTTGTTGTAGAACGCCCATCTGCGAGAGACGCGCTGGATTTCGCCGATGACTGTCTGGAGGTCGTCAAGGTAGATGTGCTCCATCAGGTCGCTGGCGAAGACCAGGTCGAACGAGTTGTCGGCGAACCTGCTGAGGTCCCGGGCATCGCCCCACTCGATCATGCCCTTCGCCCGGCTGTAGGGATGCTCCACCGCCCACTTCGAGAAGTCGATCCCCCGGACGGATATGCCGACGTCCGCGCCGTAGGCGAGAAAGGTGCCCCTCCCCTCGCCCACGGAGAGCATCTCTCGGGGGTCCAGGACTGACTTTATCGCTTGCATGACGGTCTTCGCTCCCGTCCATTCTCCCGCGGGGTTGAAGTAGCTCCAATGCTCCACCCTGCTTCCAGAGAAGAACTCTTTGCCTCCATTCGGGCCAGCGTAGTACTCCTCATCGTACCAGTCGACGCCGAAGAAATCGCCGATCAGGTCGCCGTAGAGCTGCAAGTGCGACTTTGCGACCCGCTCCCAGGAGGTCTCTACCGCTAGCGACTTGGCTTTCTCGCCGAGCGCAGCGGCAGCATCCCGGTCGGCGAGCAACGAAGCTAGCACTCGCTGCAGGTCGCCAAGGTCTGCCCGTTTGTAACGGGACGGGCCACCCCAGCCTTCCGTCTCTGAGAGCGAAGGGTCGTCCTCCGGTCCTACTATAGGCTTCCCGGCCGCCAACAGCCGATGGAGTGACGCGCTCACAGAGACTACGCCGCCGCCTCTGTTCGAGGGCAAGAGCAGCACGTCGGCGGCCGAAGCGTAGAGGTTCGTCCGTTCTTCGTCGAGCCTGCCCAGCCGCAGGACGTTGTCGGGCAGGCGGGCGCTGTGCACACCGAATGAGAACAGCGGACGATGCTTCTCCTCCGAGGTGACTGCAAAGAGCACATCTCCCATCAGCCTCGCCGCCCCCAGGGCGTCGGCCTCGAAACCCGGTGTGGCGAAGAGGTTGAACGACAGGACAATCTTCTTGTCGAGCGGGAGCGCCAGGGCCGTCCTGGCCTCGTCCCGCGGGAGGGGGGCAAAGTCATACGAACCGTAGGGTATCGTGACGACGCGGGCACTGGTCCGGGCGGCTAGTAGCTCTCGGGCACGAGGGGTATGGACTACAACGGCATCGAAATCGTTGAGCTCGTGGTAGCGCTGTCCATCGTTCTCCGGTAGCTCGTGGACCGTAGCCACCCTGTAGACATCCCGAGGACAGGCGAGCCTGGGACGGAACGAACGGGTACCCATGTCCTGCTGGACGTGTAGGAGGGGCGAACGGCTCGGAGTCGAATCCACGTAGACCTCGGATGGGAAGAGCGACTGCAACTCTTCTTTCAGATATTGGGAATACAGTCCGACCGCAGGCCCTGCCTTGCTGCTGACGAGAAGAGCGACCTGGCTCGGGACCGTCCGGTGGTGTCCACGCTCGGACCCGGTCATTCGCGCTCCCCCGTCCTTACCACCGACGACCGGGCCAGACGCGACGACGGAGATGGTCCGCGCTCCGGAAAGCGCAGGGAATGATACAGGTACTCGAGGCCGTCCTCATCGCGGCTGAGTTCCACATGCTCGTCGATGAAGGCGCGCGATATGGGCATCCTGTTCGAAGACGCAGCACGGCAGAGGTCGCCCAAAAGCTGCGTGCCCACGCCGAGTGCGACGGCCCGCCTCTCCCTTGTGAAGAGCGAGCGCAATACGCGGGCGGTCGTCTCGGGCCTCTCTCTGACCGCGTAGACTATCCTGGATGAGATGGAGAGCAGCTGTCTTCCCACCGCGGTCCGCCTGTCGGTCAGGCTGTCAAACTGGTGGACCTGAGCCTGCTGGGCCTGGAAGCTGGCCAGCGACAGGATCGGTTTGTTCATACGTTTGGCGAACTGGATCGACCCGCTGTTGCTCAACGCGCTCTTGGTCGTGAAGATGAGATGGGAACACCGGGCCAGCCGCGCCTCAATCTCCTCGTACGAGAAGAAGCCGTCGATTATCTCGATTCCGTCCCCGGCCAGACGCTGCAGGGATGCTATGTACCGTCTCATGTCCTCTGCCACCTTCTCGCTTACTTCGGTGTTCACACTGAGCAGCAGGGTGAGAGGCACTCGCAACCTCCGGGCCATGTAGATCAGGTCCTCATGCCTCTTGCCTCGGGACGCAAAGCCGAATGAACCCAGCCTTACCCGCTCCCTTCGCGCGGCTAGTTCGGGCACGTTCCTGTAGGAGAGGTGGGGCAGGAGCGAGTAGTCCTCGACCCCGTCAGCCTCGGCGACCTCGTTCGCCCGATAGAGCATCCGGGTATTCGCCTCGAGTTCCGGCAGATAGCCGTTCCACACTCCGAAGTCGGAGAACGCCGCGTGGACGTCGAAGTAGACGGTGTGACCAGAGGCCGCGAGGTCGAGAGAGTCGAGGATGATCCTTTCAGCATTCGGCAGCCCATTCTCGAACTGGACGATTACGCTCTGCGCTTCAACTTCCGCTTTGGTCCGCGCGATGCGAGCAGTAACTCCCCATTCCCTTACAATCCGGTCCCGCATGACCCGCGTGTACTCGGAGATGCCACCCCTCCCCTCAAGCCCGAACAAGATATCGACCTCGTTCAGGGGGACGGGACCCGTCTTCGTCACTCGAGTGTGGGTCCCCTGGGAAACGACAACCCCGCCGTCCGCGGTGACCCTCCAAGCCTCCGGCATTAGTCCCTGGGACGCTCCCGCTCTCCCTTCGCTGATCAAGACCGCGGTAAAGAAATTGCTCGGGAAGTGCGTCCTTGTCGGATTCCCGTAGACGTAACGGACCTTCTTGTTGTGAGGTCCCCCGTAGACGGCCCTGTCCGGGCTCAGCGCATACAGGTTCGAGTAGCCTGAGTGATGGAGACGATTCACAGCGTCAGATACCCACTGACCCAGGACCAGTACTCTGTCGCTTTTCTGAGCGACCTCCGCCAGAGCACCTGGAGGCTCCATATGAGGCAGTGCCGCCGGTATGAAGATAAACACTAGGAGATGAAGAGGCCGTGCCAGACACTAGCACTTCTTCGCAAGGTGGATGGCCTCAGACCATCCGGGGCCCGGTGGAATCGGGCCGAGGAAGACCGCAGGGAGACGACGAATCCCGAGCACAGCGAAACGCACTCAGGGAGATGAGCAAGCGACTACGGTGCTTGGATGAAGCATCGAGGGAGGGTTGGAATTAACTTTGAAAACTATCGAACTCCTTTATGTAAAAGGAAAATGCCTATATATAAGTCATGTAAATATTGCAACGTCGGCGTCTTCAAATGGGAAAACTTGACGAGATAGACATGAAGATACTCGGTTCGCTGCACAAGGACGCGTCCGTGTCAATCCCCAAGCTGAGCAAGGACCTCGGTCTCAACCTCTCCGTAACCTACAGCAGGATAAAGCGGCTCTCGCGGAGAAAAATTATCAAGCAGTTCACGATAGTCGTGGACGAAGAGAAACTCGGCTTTCCGGCGTCTGCTGTGGTCGGAGTGAACCTCGACCCCAAGCAGCGCGACCAGGCGCTAGCCGAGATGTCCAAGCTGGAGCAGGTCAGGATAATCCAGGAGGTCACGGGAAGGTTCGACGCTTTCGTCACGGTCAGGGGGAAGACGATAGAGGAGATCTACAAGATCGTGGCCGAGGGCATCGGGAAGGTCCAGGGTGTGAATCAGGCCGAGACTTTCGTCCGCGTCGAGACGCTTAGGCCGGAAGTCAACTACAAGATTGCCGCCAACAGCGGTTGAAATCTCAAATACCCGAAGAGGGTCCGTCGGAACGGCTTGGACCCGTTTGTCGTGCTGGACCAGTCGGTGGCACAGGGTAAGCTGAAGCCCGCCTTCGCGACGAAGGTCAGGTCGAGGGCCAGGTATCTCACCGGCGCGGTCAGCAGGGTCGAGAAGGCCTCCGGGATCGCGTATCCTCCGTACTACGTCGAGCCGTCTCTGCCGGTCGCGACGTCCTCTGTGGAGTTCGGCAGCGTGGGCGCGCTCTACGCGAGGGTGATACCAGCTAGCTTCGAGGGGAGGCTCTCGATAATCGTCCAGTTCACGGCGCCCCTGCTGCTCTTCGGTCTCAAGGGGACGATCGAGGCGGTGGCCGCGCACGAGTTCACCCACTACATCGACCTCGTGAGGAGGTTCAGCCAGATGCAGCTTTCGAGCGACGAAAGGGCAAGCACGCTGTATGAGGCCGGATACGCTGACGAGGAGAGGCTGGTCGAGCCCGCGTCGGTGCTCGGCGCCGACAAGAAGCTCGTGGCCCTCGTGAGGAAGAAGTTCGCGGCGGGGCTGGTGGACGAGAAGCTCAACGAGAAGGTCGCCGGGGGATGGATCGAGAAGGGCCTTCCCACGAAGAGGGTCTCGCCCGAGGAGAACGCCGTGAGCGTTAGCGTGGCCACCATCGCGAACACGAGCTTCGACCCCGCGGTCATCGCAAAGATAGCCGAGCTGGGAGGCAGGAAGCAGGCCTGACGGACAGGCTCACGGCGGAGGAGAAGGAGGGTCTCATCGACCTCGCCGAAGGGCTCGTGAACGGGGAAGTGACGTCGGTCACCGCGTACGGGTCGAAGGTCGCGGGGTACTCGAGGCCGGATTCCGACTATGACCTGATAATAACTGCACCCAAGTTCAATGGAAGGGTGCGCTACAAGTACGTCGACGAGCCGATCAAGGCTTCCGCGCTGATAGTAAAGGACGACCTTTTCAGGAGCGACGCGAAGAAGGCGTCCCTCGGGGAGTTCGTCTCGGGGAGGCTCCTAAACGTGCACCAGCCGCTGCTCAACGAACCCTTCGTGCGGGAGGCGGAGGTGGAGAGCAAGAAGAGGGTGATTGCTGAGTCGCTCTACGAGGTTTCTTCCCAGTACGGCGAGTTCTCGCAGGACCTCACCATCCCTCTTGACTATTTCCTCTTCGACAAGCTCCACAAGCGGGCGCTGATCTATCCGCCGGTGATCTACAGCTACATCAAGACGTACACCTGCGACAAGGCGGCAGAGAACAGGGCAATCTCGCTGGACGGCTTTTCGGCGGCGGCCAAAAGCCTGGCGGAGCAGGGGTTCTTCGAGGTGAGAGGGGGCACCGTCCACATCGTCTCGGACAAGCTCCGCGGGAAGGCGTTTGCGCGGCTTCTTGCTCTGCTGAACCTGACGACCAGGGGGGTGAGGCAGTACGCCGTCCACGGGTACGCGGGAAGGGTCAGGCTGTCCGTGGTGAAGGACGAGGCGCTCTCGAAGGCGAAAAGGATGCAGCGGAAGCTCGAGCCGCCGCCCGAGATGGAGCATCCCAAGAACCTCCTCAGGCTGGAGGAGGGCTTCGTCGTGAGCAGGACCTCAGAGCTCATCCAGAGGCTCGCAGAGGAGAACGGATTCGCAAGATACGACTACCAGTCGAAGAGCCTGGGGCTGGTCTACTCCACGGCAAGGGTAGTCACCATCAGCGGGGGCGGAAGCGCCAGGTACGTCTTCAAGCACTTCGCCGACATACGCTCGGTGAAGTGGGCGTTCCTGAACATCTGGGCGCCCGGGATGAAGTTCAGCATGTCCCCCCAGGCGAGGATGCACAGGGAGTACTATGCGGGCATCAGGCTGAGGACGGCCGGCGTCAGGACCGCGAGCGTGGTGGGGGCGGCCGTGGACGACAAGGTGCTCGCGAAGGAGTTCGTCGAGGGAAGGCAGCTGTCTTCCTACGTCGAGAAGCTGCTCAGGGACGGCAGCTCGGACTCCAGCCAGGTCCGCATGTTCGGGGAAGACCTCGGGAAGATCCACAGGGCGGGGATGGCGATCGGAGACGCCAAGGCCGAGAACGTCATAGTCATGGAGGACGGACTCTGCTTCACGGACCTAGAGCAGACGGTGCAAAACGGCGACCCCGCGTGGGACATCGCCGAGTTTCTTTACTACGCGGGCAAGCTCTCGCTCAGGGTGGACGGAATCAGGGCCGTGGCGGACGCCTTCCTGGACGGTTACGTGAAGGTAGGCGGGGTGCAGGACGTGGCAAAGGCGAAGGCTTCCAAGTATCTCACGCCGTTCAGGCCCTTCGTCACGCTCCAGAACCTCAAGGCCATCAAGGAGTCGCTAGAACGGCACGCGTCCTAGCGCGCCGGCTTACTTGTTCTTGAATGTCGTAAACCCGCAGTGGCCGCAGCTCAGCCTGTCCTTGTGCTCGGCCATGAAATAGCCCTTTCCGCACCGGGGGCACTCCTTGCGCAGCCGCGTGGCGGCCTCTCCCTCCAGCTTGTAGAGCTTCCAGACCTGTACGTTGGCCTTTGGTTTCTTCTCCTTGCGCTCCTTCTTTACCTTCGGCGCCGCTGCCTCTCCCTCGGCGGGAGCTGCGGCGGGGGCGGGCGCAGGGGCTGGAGCTGGAGCGTTCTTTGGGTTATTGGACAATGACTATCACTTCGCCGGCGCGGCGGTCTCGGCCTTCTTCTTGGCGGCCTTCAGGGCTTCCTTCTCCTCCTTGGTGAGAAGTCTGACGGAAAGGTAATTGTGACTGACCTTCTTCTTTTCGTCCTCGGAATCGTAGACGTGGAAGCGCCCCACGAGTGCCCTTGAACCCGACTCAGGGGAGAGGCGGATGAGGGTTATCTTGCCCTCGCTCGTGTTCAGGGCCTGGGCGACCTCCTTGATCGCATCTTTGCGGTTCAAGGCACCCGCCTTGTCCGCGAAAAGGACCTCTAACTCCGACCTTCCGAGGAGTTTCGAGTCCTTCCTTGTTACTATCTCCATAACTTCCGTCGCTCCACCCCGAGGGGGTAAATAAAGTAGTTATGTTCAGGGGACGGTCGTCGCTTAATTAGAGGCGTCGGGTCGCGGGAGCCGAGGAATTGGTAGACAGCACCACCCTGGTCCTGCTCACTTCCGTGGTCCAGACGGTCGTGATAACGCTGACCCTCTTCGTGTTCATCTTCCAGTTTCTAAGCCAGTAGAAAGCAATCAAGGACTCCGCCTACCAAAGCGTAGTGGGAAGATACAACGATTACATCAGGATGCTCGTAGAGAAGCCCGAACTCACGAAACTGCTATTCCAGGTTGAACGGGCCAGCCGTGGCACGACAGATGACCTCTCGCAAGAGGATAAGACTCTGGCTGCGTACATGCTGATGGGTTAAGGTATGTTTGAAGAGATATACACGCTGCACAAGAAGAAGTGGATAGACAAGGAAACATGGGACCAGCGGGCGGCATTCCTGGAGCGGTACTGTCAGCAGCCGATGTTCAGACGCGTCTACGACATCTCAAGAGGAACCTTCGACCCTGACTTCGAGGAGTACGTCAACGGGCTGATGAAGAAAGAAGGATAGCCAGGGCTATAACGCGGGGCAGAGCGTCTGGGCCCGAGGTGAGGCTCGCCCAAGACCTCCAGCTGGGAACGCTCGACCTGATCCATCTCGCACACGCCTCGATCGCCCGAGCCAGGTTTGGAGCTGGCGGCTTCGTGACAGGGGACAAAGAGATACTTGGCAAGTCCGAGCCCATTCGGAGGACCCTGAAGCTAGTGGCGATACACCCCGACGTGGCAGGGCAGGCAGCAGCTGGAGCTTCAATAGACCCGCGCCCAGACTCCTCGCCGGGTGGGTTGCTTCGGCAGGAAGGGACTCGCAGTGCGAAAAGTGACGAACAGAGGGCTTGAATCCAATCAGGGGCGGCTGTAGTACATTTATTGGCATGCGCGTGTATTGCATTGCAAATGCCCGTTATCACCGTGAGAGTGGATGAGCAGCTCAAGAGGAAGATGGACGGGCTCAAAGAGGTCAACTGGAGCGAGGTGATGCGGGCGGCCATCGAAGAGAAGGTGCGGGATACCGAGATGTGGAGGCGCGTCGACGCCGTGAGGCTGAGGCAGGCTTCCGCAGATACAGACGAGCTAAGAAGGAAGATAGAAGGATGGAACGGTGCCGCTGAGATCAGGAGATGGCGTTCGCGTGTCAGCGATAGTCTCTGATGCCTCGGTAATTGTCAAGTGGTTCGTCGAGGAAAAGCACTCGGAGCAGGCCCTCAGGCTCAGGGACGACCAGGTAGAGCAGAGGATCAGGATTGTCGTCCCGTCGCTCGCGGGCTACGAGGTCCTGAATGCGCTCCGCTACTCCGGGAGCTTTGGTGTGGAGGAGCTAGTCGAGGCGTCGGGGATCCTGGAAGGATACCAGTTCTTGGAGGTGAGTATGAGCGGCCGCGGCGCGGAGGAGGCGCTAAGGATAGCCCTTGACTATGGAGTGACCGTCTACGACGCTGCCTACCTTTCGATAGGGAAGCTGAGGGGGCTCGAGGTCTACACGGCTGACGAAGAGTTGCTGCGCAAGGTGAAAAAGCTTGGAGTCGCGCGGCATGTGAAGGAGTATCCCCGGGTCCGCAGTCGACGGTAAGGATGCACCGTTGAGTTCGCCAAGTTGTGAGCTTCGGCCAGACCGTTGAGCCTCGTGGCTGGAGTTAATCGGGCCGCAGCCGGAGACACCGCCCTCTTGTGGGCGCAGGCCAACCCTACGGCTGCAGACAAGAATCGCTGGAGCCAGAGCACGCAGGCACCTCTCCATCGTATGTACGGCCTAGCCGGTCGGCCTGAAGACCTATGTGGCACCCTGGTGGCCGTCCTTCCTGCCCGGCTTCCTGGGCGCGGCACCGCCGCCCTCCCCCTCTTTCCGCCTGCTCCTCCTCAGCTCCATGTATAGGCGCGAGTTCTTCGAGGGAGGCGAGTTCGAGTTCTCGTACAGAGAGAGCCGACGCTTCAGCCCAGATATCTCCCGACCGAGTTCCTCGACCTTGTCGGTGAGCTCCCTGATCTTGCTTGGCGACACGCCGCACGCTGGACATGGGCTGTCTTCTTCCTGCTGAGGTGCTGCCAAGCCCGGTCGATTGATGTTGAGAGCTACCGAAGTTAAAGACCCGACAAAATGTTTCTAAAGCAGTTGCGAAATGAGATCAGGGAAGGCTAAACACATACGACTTTCGCAGGGTGGGAAGGAAGCTAGCACGACCTCACAGCCGACGGCATCCTGGCGAGCTTGCTCCAACCCGGCACGGCAGAGCGGGGGCACCCGTGACGGAGAGGTATCATCCAGTCAAAGCGGTCAGACAATAGGCTGAACGTCTGACGCAATCGCAGCCGAGGTCTACCGAAACGTTCGACTCAGGTCGCGCAGGTCGGCTCCGTCGGCCATCCCTGCGAGCTGGTAAGAGTCATGACCCAGTTGGAGACGAAGATCTCCGACGAGTTGTTTCCGGGACCCGCCGACCCGAAGCCGCTTATCTGGATCTCATTCGCTCCGGGGACTGAGCAGAAGGAGAGGACGTAGGGGAAGATATCGGTCGACGAGTTGTATCCGGGCACGTTGTAAAGGATCCCGTTACCGTAGAGGGAGACCAGACGCCCGGAGAGGTTCGGGCTGTTGGCGAAGTTGAAGCTGAAGGTGAGCGTCTGGGGGATGACGGGAGGCAGACTGACGTGTTGGACTGGCGGTGAGGCTGCGAGGTTGAGTTCCAGCGCTGCGGAAGCCCAGTCTCCTGGAGACGAGAACGTCGCAGGCACCGTGGATGGAGAGCTGATGCCGCTGACCGCGTACTCAGCGAAGCCCTGCGATGACCCGCTGGACGGCGGCGATGCAGTGAAACTGGGGCCCGGTGAGTAACCGTTTGAACCCAGAGTGTTCACAACGCCGACGATGAACCCGAGGTTTGTGAAGGAGAGAGGGGAGACAGACACGGCCGTCGAGCCACCTGCTGGCGCGTTGCCGGTTCCTGTTGCCACTCCGGTAGTCTTGACACCGGAGAGTTCATAGACGAAGATATCAGAAACAAAGGGTGTGCCCGGGTAGGTGACGGTAATCGTGTCTACGCCGCTCGAAGCCGCCGTGGCGTAGTCTATCTGGGCGCACTGCAAATCAGCATGCGGGTCACAGATGAAAGCCGCTTGGGAGAAAGACGAACCGAACGTGTCCGTTACTCCCGAGGCCGACGGGTTGAAGACGAAAGAAGCGATGGCCACCACCAACACGTCCCCGGAAGACACCGGGTTGGTGAATGTGACCGTTTGAATCGCAGAAGAGCAGGAATTGCACCCTCCGCTCTTCTGCTGGACGAGCGGACTCGTAGCCGACGCCGGAAGCGGGGTCAAGAGAAGGAACGAACCTAAGAGGACCGCGACCAAGGCGAACGCCTTGACCTTGCTAAGAAGATCCACGGCCATCCACCCCATAACTCCATATTTAATCCTAAGCCCAATCATTCTGGCTTTGCAGCCCGCGACTCTTCCATGCGGCCGATACGGATACGAAGAGCCATCCTGGGAGACCGTTGGAGGCACGGGCCAGAGCCGTGAAGAGAGAGAGGCCGAGGCTAAGAACTCTCCCTCTTCATCCTCATCATCAAGCGCTCCACGGACCGTTTGGCGCGCGCGTCCACCTCGACCATCACCACGCCGACGCCCGGCTGTCCGTAGTAGAGCGTGGAGCCCGGGGGCGCAGATTCGATCGCCGGGAGCGCGAGGAGGTCTTCCTCCCCGTCGATAATCACCCGGGCGGGCTTCTCGCCCGCGAAGGCCTCCTCTATGGCGCGGATGGCCTCGAACGTGATAGAGCCGGCCGGGTTGGCTGCCGTGAACAGCCGAGCATATGGGACGTCGGGAGCCTCTCTCCTGGTCCTCCGTTCCACCTGGTCGATGACCTGCACGTCAGGGGTCCTCCCCAGTTCCTGCATCGTCTCGGTGACCCGATCGCCCACCGTCACCACGAGGGGAGACAACCGGAGCATCTGCTGGAAGGAAGCGGAACGGACCCCCTTTACAGAATAGACCCGGCCTACTGGCCTCTTCAGCGTCCTCCTCAGGCTCGGCGTGAGAATCAGGCGGACTTTCGGGAGCCCTAGCTTACCTTTAGCGCGTATCTTCCGGGCTTCTTTATGTTCAGAGTCTCGGCCACCTTCGAGTTCTTTGGGTCGAGCACTATCACGAGACCTGACCATTCGTCACTCAGCTCGTTCGAGCCGTCGTTCGGGCACTTCTTCTCCGTCGTGAGCATGTGGCACTTTCTGCAAGCGAGTTCCTTCATCTGCTATCACTACTGGGCCGCCCGGGCTTCTGCCTTGGCCTGCTTGGCGGCCTTCGCCACGTCCTCTTCGATCCACTCGAGGGCCCCCAGGTAGGGCTGTCTGCAGGTCACGCCTATCTTGCCCATCGAGATGCCGTGGCCGAGCGAGACGGCCGTGATGCGGACGCGGACCTTGCTCCCGACCTTGAGGGAGCGCTTACTCTGCGAGGCCATGACCACACCCGACTTTACGTCGCTGGTGAGGTAGTCGTCCATGATCTGGCTGAGGTGGAGGAGGGCATCTGTCGGTCCGATCCTGACGAAAGCGCCGAAATCTGTTATCTCTACGATCTCGCCCTCGATTATCTCCTGCTTGAGCGGGAAGAACGCGAAGACCTCGAACTTCACCTTGTGGTAGGTAGCCCCGTCTCCGGCGATTATCTTCCCTACCTTGTCTATCTTGACGTTGGTGACGAGGACGAGGTAACCATATTCGGGGTTGATGGTGCTCTCGTACTTCAGCTTCAGCAGCTCCAAGGCGACATTCTCTAGGGAAGCGCCGAACCTGTTTGGTGGGACGCGAACGACGTCCTCAAGTTCGACTAGCTGGAACAATATGAATAACTTTGTAGGGGCCTATTCCACTTATACTAAAGTTTATTCTGGCAGGCGCCTCTACAGCGATACCCGGCCGCCACTCAGGGATACCACCCTGACGTTGGAAGCCTTCAGCTGACGGATGAGCTCCCCGTCCAGGGTAGCGACGAAGGCGTCGTCTCCCAGCGCGAGCGAGACCAGCTCGTCGTCGGCGCTGCCGCTCCCGACCGCCTTTTCGAGCTTGAGCTCGCCTCTGTCGACCATGTCCTTCGCAACCGAGGCGTACCTGGCGGCTCGCCCGTTGCCTCGGGACAGCCTGACGAGCTCGTCGTAGACGGTGTCGATGACGACAGCATCGAAACTCCCCAGCCGCTCGAGCATGTCCTCGCGCCAGGGTGTCGGGCGCTCCATGACGGCGATAAGGAAGCTGCTGTCGAAGAGCACCCTTCGGTGGGGCGCTACTTTACGATGCCCGACCCGATCAGGCGCCATCTTTCGGCAATCCTCCTGCTCAGCGCTACGCGCGAGCCCTTCTCGGCAACGACCGGCTTGCGCAGGTCCACCTCCGCCACCGTGTCCCTGGCCGAGGTGACAGTGCCGAGGGTGGCGGCCGTCCCGATGTTGAGCCTTAGCGACTCGCCTACCCTGACCTTATCTACCTTGAGCATCTCTGACGAGCCCACCGCCTGCTCGAAGAGCTGCAGCTCAATGGTGATGTGGGTCTTCGCTGAAGGGAGGGAGCCGGGCTTACCGAGGAGGCTGCCGACCATCAGGTCGCCCTTGGTGAGGGCCGGGTCGAGGTAAGTCCCGAGAGAGACCAGCCCTCCAGGCCCGACCTTCTCCGCCATACCCACGCCCGTGCCGAGGCTCGCGACCTTCGTTATGAGGGGTGCGTACTTTCCGCGGTCGTCAGCCAGCCCCGGTGAGATCTCGACCTCGTCCCCGACGCTGAGCTGCCCCCTGGTAACGCTCCCCCCGAGCACGCCTCCCACCAGCGCTGAGATGTCCGTCCCCGGCTTGTTCACGTCGAAGCTCCTGAGGACCACCATCCGTGCATCGGCAGAGGCATCCCTCTGCGGCGTGGGGATCTTCTCCTCAATCGCCTCGATCAGGGCGTCGATGTTTATCCTGTGCTGAGCGGAGACCGGGATTATCGGCGCGTCGGCCGCTATCGTCCCCGATAGGAAGTTCTTGATGGCCTCGTGGTTCTTCCTCGCGCCCTCCGAGTCCACCCTGTCTATCTTGTTCTGGACTATGACCATCTTCTTCATGCCGAGCATCTGGAGGGCGAGCATGTGCTCCCTGGTCTGGGGCATGGGTACGGGCTCGTTCGCAGCGATCACGAGGATGGCCCCGTCCATCACAGCGGCACCCGCCAGCATGTTGGTCATCAGGCTCTCGTGTCCTGGAGAGTCGACGAAGCTCACAGTCCGCAGAAGCTGCGTCTCCTGGCCGCACACGGGACAGACTGGGGAGGTGGAGTATGCCTCGGGCGGAGGCGTGTGCGCGCACTTGTAGAATGCGGCGTCCGCGTAGCCGACCTTGATCGTGATACCTCGCTTCAGTTCCTCGCTGTGAGCGCTGGCCCAGACGCCTGTTATCGCCGCTACCAGGCTGGTGTTGTGGCACACCGTCGCCCCCTTTCCCGCCACGAAGTTGGCATATTCCGGGACCGCCAGGTCGTAGACCAGACCGCTGTACTCCTCCCTCTTCACCCCGACTATCTTGTCGAACTCGAGGGAGGACCCGGCCAGGGTCCTGAGCTGCTCAAGCGCTGCGTTGGATGTCCTGAGGGTCGAGGCGGTCGAGACCCTCAGGTGGTCGGCTATGGCCCGGAGTTCGGCGCCCGAGCCGTCTCTGAGTATTCTTGCGAGCTTCTTTCTGCTGTATCCTAGTCTACTCGCCACGGCTTGGAGCGACGAGGAAGTCAGTTCCATGTGCCGCCTGAGGCGGGTCCCGTCCGGAGAAAGCCGGGCTAGCGACTGCTCGACTGCCCCGAGGTGCTGATCGACAGAGTCGATCACCATCAGCAGCTTTGTCCTTGAGATCCTTCCGGTCTTCGCAGCCCCCTGATAAGCCCCATACCACGGAGCACCCTTCATGTTCGGTATCGCCAGATTCCCTTCGAAGCTCTCCCTGAGCAGTCCGGAGCTCCTGAACAGAGACCGGAGGGTCTCAACGGCTATCGGGATGCTCATGTCCGTTTCTTTGGTCTGCTTCGGAATTCTGTCGAGGTAGCTCTTCAACCTGTGTTGGACGCGCGCGTCCTCGAACCCTATCACATCGGCGAAGAGCCTCAGGTCCCTGCGCCCCGAGATCGTGATGCGGCCGTATTCCTTCAGGCCCTTCTTGGTCCGGCTCTTCTTCACGGAGAACCTTGGGACGATTCCGAACGACTGCAGCAGATACCCGATGATGACTATGTTCTTCTCGTTGAGCTGTGAGACCATGACCTGCCCCGAGCGTGGGTTGAACTCGCCGTCGAGCGTCAGGAACGCGCGAAGGAAAGCCGCCTTGAGCTCCTTCGGAAGCCTGCAGACCCAGTCTGCGATTCCGCACCTTGTCTCGTCACCCGGAACGAACCCGAACCTCAACCGCAGGTAGTCTACGAATGGCTTGTTGAATATGGCGAAGGCCCCCCTTGGGTAGCTCTTCACATTCTGTCCAAGTCTCTCTTCGGTAACCCTAAGGAAATCCCGGAGTATGGCCCGCTGTACGGTCTGCGTTACCGCGACTGAGTTGGGTCTGCTGGTGCCTTCTGCCCACACGAACGCGAACCACCTCGCAATGTCTGAGTCGACTCCTGCGATGTGCCTCAGCCTCCTTATCGGCCTGGTTCGCCCGTGTCTCTGCTCGAGCAGGAACTCGTCCTGCCTGAGGAGGTACCGGGGTCCGGACTTGAAGACCTCCACCACCCTCCGCCTCTCGTCGGAAGTCGGAGTCCTCGCAGCCTGCGCTATCTTGGAATAGGAGCCGCGGCCGACCCGGGCAAGGACGGACAACCTACTCCTGGAGAGCCCGGTCAGCATCCTCATCTTCTCGAATTCGGCGGCCGGCAGTCCGGAGAAGTCCGAAAATCCAGAGGTCAGAGACCTGAGCCTCTCGTAGTCGTCCCAGGTGACGACCTCGTAGAGTTTCTTGAGCTCGGGCATAGGGTCAGGGAGAGATACGGACTCCTCCAGGGGCACCCGGGACAGGAAGGTCGCGTAGTCACCCGGGCGTATGTCCCTGGCCTTGACCCACTGCAGCGTCCCTCTTCTGTTGACCAAAAGCGGGTGTTCGGGCGTCACCGTGAGCGACCGGCCGGACTTTCCCGAGACGGTGAACATTGGACCTGAATAGTCCTCGACGTAGAACATCGACGCCGCTTTCACGGCTTCGAGCTTCGCGTTCAGGCTCACCACGCTGTTGCCGTCGAAACGATAGACCTCTCCGCCGTCCACTCGGCTGAGCAGCGTTCCCGTCGTCTTTACCGCTCTGAGTATGTCCGAGCCCGTTACTGGGACGCCGTCCAGCAGGACGTACTGGTCGATCCTTTGACACTTGCCGTGGTCGACGTGGCCGCTGGTCCCGATGTTACACTCGGGCTGCTTCGGGATACGCCTTATCGGGACTGTCTCTGTCGCTTGCTCCATGAGGACCGTTGTCGAGTTTCGAATTTCGGTGATAATTAAACGTGCTGCGGTCGGACGGTTACTCTGCCTTCGCTACGTTGAGCTGGTAGATCTCTTCGGTGACCGTGCCGCCCCTCACGAGCTTCCTTCTCTTCTCCCCCTCGACGGAGTTCCGGAAGCCGACGCCCTCGGTCATCAGGACGTACCTCTTGCCGCTGCCTAAAACGTCGCCCCTCATCGGGAACCCCGCCTTGTCGCTCCCGCCCGTGATCTTGACCTTGTAGTTCTGGCCGACGACGCTCAGGTCCACCACTTCGCCCACCTTGCGGCCCACGAATATCTGGGCTGTCGAGTCCTTCGCCTCCAGGACCTCGGACTTGCCCGTCTTGGGGTCCGACACGACGATCTTGAACTGGGCCATCTTTCGGAGACCCCTCCGGAACGCGTTAATAAATGGTAGGTGGGGTCAGAACCCGTACATCATATCCTTGACCGAGCGGATGGAGATTATCTCGTTGAGGGCCTCCTGGTCGTCCTCCTTCAGCGTGCCGGCGAGCTCCCCCTTCAGCAGCTTCACGTCGTGGGAGGTCGGGAAGCTGTAGAGCGAGTCGTTCTCCCGGATCTGCCTCCCGAGGGTCGGCCCCCGGACCGATATCGCCACCTGCATCCCCTTGGTCGCTTCCTGGACGGGCTTTGCGTTCTCCTGTATCTGCTCCACCGTACCAAGCTCCACGCCCGATGAGTCCATCAGGCGGACCTTGGGTTTCAGCCTCCCGGCGACCACCTCGACCCCGAACACGGCGGGGTCGTTCCTGCGGAAGAACATCCCGGGAAGGGCCTTCAGCTTCGCCGGAGGGACTATCGTGGAGAGCACGCTGCGCTCGTCATGCTCGCGCTTCGTCGCCGCCCACTGGACGTATCCCTCTATCGCGTCGTAGATCACGTCCGAGGTGATTATCTGCGCCTTGGCCGCCGCTTCCTTCGCCTCCGGCACGACCTTCACGTCGAACCCGATGATCGCACCGAGGTACGGGTCGTGTTCCGCCACGGCCTCGGCCTCGATCATGTCCCTCTTCGTGATGTCGCCGATGTCGGCCATCCTGACGGGGATCTCCCGCTGGTCGAGCATCCGGATGAGCGCCTCGAGACCGCCGATGTTCCCCGCCTTGACTATCACGCCGTCGATGTCGACCTTCGACACAAGCGTCCCCAGGTCCTTCTCCGCTTCGCTCTTTATCGTCTGGAACTCCTTCTCGTCATGGAAGGCTATGACCGACGTGCCCGGTATGACTCCGTCCAGTTCGGTCGAGACGAGCTTCACGCCCGCCGCCGAGTAGACCTCCTGGACGGGGGTGAACTTGTCGCGAGGATCCCTCATCTCGTCGAGCGGCTTGGGCATGAAGAGCGCCTTCACCTTTGACGCTATCGCTCCATCGCGTCTTACCAACACTATCTTATCGCCGACGGCGAGCCTCCCCTCCGTGAGTATGATGTTGGCGGTCTGGCCTATTCCCGTCTCCTCCTGCAGCTCGAGGATTATTCCGCGCGCCCTGCCCTTCTCGTCGACGGCGACCAGCTTCTCGGAGAGGAACTGCTGCGCCAGTCCTATCAGGACGGCCAGCAGCTCTGGCATCCCTACCCCGTATCTGGCGGATATCGGGACGATTGAGACCTGCTTGCGGAAGTCCTTCACCCTGTAGAACGCATCCGAGTCGAAACCGAGCCTTGAGAGCCCGCCGACTACGTTGTAGAGGCGCTCCTCAAGCTCGTCGCTCCACTGGGGCGGCTGCTCCTTTATGACGCTGGCGAGGTACCCCTTCGACTCCTTCCTCCAGCCCTTGATCATGTCCACCTTGTTCAGGGCTACGAGGAAGGGGACCTTTCTCTGCTTGAGTATCTCGATGCTCTCGAGTGTCTGGTTCTCGAGCCCCTTCAGGACGTCCACGAGCACTATTGCGATGTCCGCCGCCGACCCTCCTCGCATCCTCAGGTTCGAGAATACTTCGTGCCCCGGGGTGTCAATGATCAGGAGGCCAGGGATTTTGAGCTGGGCCCCCGTCTTGTTCATTATCTGGCCGGAGATCGATGTCAGCGTCTCCATCGGGAAGAAGCTGGCCCCGATCTCCTGGGTTATCCCGCCGGCCTCCCTTCCCTGGACGCTAGTACCGCGAAGCTTGTCCAAGAAGCTTGTGTTGTGGATGATGAGGCCGTTCGCAAGGAAGTTATGGCAGTCGTCAACGGTGAAGTCATAAACGAAACACCCTCCTTGAATCTCCTCCACGGAAGTGACCTGAACGGTAGCGAAGTCCTCAATCAGCCTCTGAGCGGACTGGTTCTCATAGGTCGGTACGACGGATGGCAGTCTCCTGAGCACATATCTGCTGAGCTTCTGGTGCGCTTCGGAGCTGGTCAGCTGGAACTGGTCATCCCATATGGCCCGGTTGGAGTCCATGACAGACCTCAGGAAGTCGCCCGGAATCGGAGTTGTGTCGAAGACTCGATTTGTCTCCGAACTAGACAGGGTCCTTCTTGCACAGAGCATCTTCTCCTTGTCCTTGAAACCCACATGCTTGAGGAAAGCAGAGATGTTGTCCTTTCCGCTGATGAAAATCTCCCGGGAGCGAGTCTTCTTTCCGGAATAGGACAGGCATCCGAACCGTTGCAGCAGCATCGGGAGCTGCTTCATGAGCATCCGACTCTCGCAACCCGCACCGACGTACTTCCCTTCCTGGACGAAGCCTTCCGCGTCAAAGAAGCCGCGCAAGAACGCCGCTACCTGAAGGTCGGGCATGATGGAGACGAGCTCGGGGATCCTCAGGTTCCTGGTCTTGTCACTCTCGGGATACTCGAAGGCCTCGGTCAGGAACCTTGCGAGGGTCTTGCCCCCTCTGTGTGAAACGATGCAGAAGGACCTGCGCCATGCTCGGCTCGCTCCCACCCCGAAGGCTGACATCAATGAGTCCAGGAAAGCATCCATTATGCTGTCGGAGGAGTTGGCCAAGTCGCCACTTCCGGCAACACCATCCCCATACAGCAGGCCGACGACATAGGAGAGCGACTCAAAGCCCCGGCCATCCCTCGGCAGTCTTATCCACGGAGACCCCTGTGAGGCCCGGCGCTTTGGCGAGGAGAATCTTATTCCTTCCACGGAGTCATAAGCCAATGCGAGCGGGATTCCCAGAGACGCAGCGAGTTTGCGGAAGGCGCCAGCCCGATAGTAGCCTTGCCTAACATGAAACATCAACTCTTTGTCTCCAATCTCGGCTCCGACCCTCTCGCGACCTCCCCGGGAGAAGTCAGCTATCCGTTTGTTCAGGGAAGAAGAGACTCTGACAAGGAAGTCGTCCGAGAGCCTGAGCAGAATCTCGGACTTTAAGTTGAGGAGGTCGCCTTCGGCGGTGCAGGTCTTCGAAGGGAGAACCAGGCGGTCGCCCAATGCGAGATTCTCCGCCTCGACGTATCTCAGCTCGCCCTCCTTCGACATCGACAGGAACTTGTGCTCAGGAGTACACTTTACTGAATAGCCGGCCTTCGTCGAGACGTTGACGAGCCTGTCCGTCTTGAGCTTCCAAACGTGCGAGACCTTTCGTGGAGCAACGTTTCCCTCTTTGTCTACCGAAATCACGCGCAGGTCTCGCGCCTCGTAGACCTCGCCATCCGGCCGATGCGACGCTGCACCGGTCTTGTAGGTCTCGAAGACCTGCCTCGCTTCAAGAATCCTTCCACCCGCCAGCTGGATTAGCGTGTCTTCACTGACACATTTGCCCGCGTCGGTGTGCCCTAGTACGACGACTACCGGTTGACGCAGGGGCTGCGCGGGTTGGGACACACGAAGACACCAAGGAACTGCTGCCGGAGCCCGACCGCCTAATAAGCTATCCTTCGGTCGGAGGCAGCTCCCGCCGGGCTCATCGGGGGATCACGGGCAGGATGACGCGCGAAGGACGGCTCGCGTCGTGGTAGACGTGCTGCTCGGCCACGACCGGCCTCGACTCCATCGCAGGCTGCTTCGCGGTGTTCATGTTCCTCTCGAAGTGGGGGAAGTTGCTGCTAGAGACCTCGAGCCTGACCTGGTGCCCCTTCAGGAAGAGGTTGCTCGTCGACCAGAGGTCGATGGTGTACTCGTAGACCCTGCCCGGCTTGATGAGCTTCGGCCTCCTGGTGCTCTCCCTGTAGCGCGCACGGATGATGCCCTGAGCGAGGAGCTGCGCGTAGCCGCACTCCCACACGTCGACCAGCTTGGCGGTGAAGTCCGTGTCGGCGGCAGAGGTCGCGGCGAAGAGCTTCAGCACGACGCGGCCGGTCACCTCGACAGGCTTCTTCAGCGGGGGCGTGCTGTACACCAGCACATCCTTCCTCTTCTCGACGCAGGTCTGGTCGTACGGCCCGGCAGGATTGAAAGTTGCGTCGCAGCAGAGCGCCCCTCCGGCGGTTGGAACTGGGTCGAGGGGGTCGTAGAGGAAGCGGTCCGGCCGCTCGTCCTTGGGGGCGACGGTCCCGAGCGAGCCGTCTCCATCGAGCGTGTTCGCGGAGCCGCCGCTGTGGATGTAGTAGTCTGTGTACTTCGTCCTCGCGAGCGGCCAGTCGTCCTCGTCCCTCCAGACGTTCTCCCCCATCACGAATATCCTGACCGGAGGGGTCTTCGCCTGCGGACCTCCCTTCAGCCACGAGTCGTACCAGTCGAGGACCATACCCTCGACGTCGGTCGTCGCGTACGCGGCTTCGTGTCCGAAGTCTACGTCTCCGATCAGTTTGCCGAGGTCGGAGGCTCGCCCCAGGTGCATCCAGGGCCCTATCACGAGCTTCTGCTGCCTGCTCTCCTTTGTCTTGCCGTGCTTGCGCATCCTGAGGAAGTTGCTTATCGTCCCCTCGAGGAATATGTCGTACCAGCCGCCGAGGTTGAACGCCGGCGCGCTTATCCTGCTGTGGAAGTTCTCGAGGTTGATCTCTTCCCAGTAGGCGTCCTGCTCGGGGTGGGAGACCCAGTCGTAGAAGAACTCGGCGTTGCCCCTGAAGTAGGGGACCTTGGCGACCGGGATGTGGTCGAAGACCTTCTCGGCCATTGCGTCCCTGACGTCCAGCATCCTCTCGGCCTCCTCCTTCTTCCCCCTCCGGAAGAGCTCGGTCGCGCAGAACGAGTTGACGCACCACGACTCGACGAAGGAGAGCTGCAGCGCCCCTCCCCTGTAGAACCACTCTTCGTAGTAGTTGGCGGCCGTCAGCGCGGGGAAGATGCACTTCAGGTGGGGCGCCCCGGAGGCGGCCGCGAGCCACTGCGTGGCTCCGACGTACGAACCCCCGTACATGCCGACCTTACCGTTCGACCATGGCTGCGTCCCGCACCACTCGACCGTGTCGTAACCGTCGTCTATCTCCTGACGGAACGGGTCGAACCTGCCCTCGGAGTTCCACCTCCCCCTGACGTCCTGGATCACGACCGCGTAGCCCCTGCTCACGGCCCTTATGGGCCGCATCGAGAGGTTCGCGAACCCGCCGATCCCCTTGTCGTAAGGGGTCCTCTGAAGGATGACCGGATGCCTGCCCGCCCCTCTCGGCCTGTAGACGTCCGCCCTCGTGATCAGGCCGTCGCGCATCTTTATTGGAACGTTGAGGTCTATCGTCGCTTCGACTTCATCTTGGCTCCCCGGCCAGGATTCCGACATGCGCCCGCACAGGCGTCGGACGATTCATAAGCGTTGAATCCCTGAAAGAGAGAGGTCAGGAGAAGTATGTTTTGCTCTCCCAGTCGAAGGAGTCCTTCGAGTCGGAGGCATGAATGGCGTTGTCCAGCAGTCCCGTCGCAAAGTCGCCCCTTATCGTGCCAGGAGCAGCCGTCCAGGATCGCGTCGAACCTATCATCAGGCGCACCACGGCTATCGCGTCCGTACCCTCGAGGATGACGCCGACGCTGGGTCCGCTGCTTATGAACGAGACGAGGTCACCGAAGAACGGCTTGTCCTTGTGGACGGAGTAGAACTGCTCCGCCCTCGCTCGGCTGACGGTCTGCATGCGGATCTCGACCGGCTTCAGACCCCGCTTCTCGAAGCGGGAGATTATGTCGCCTACGTGCCCCTTGGCCGTGGCGTCGGGCTTCACGACTATCAGGGTCCTCTCTACCGCCGGGAGGGACATTACTTGCTGCTCCTCGCCCACTTGTACTTTCTCGGGTCGCGCCCGAGCTTGACGTCGTTGTACTTGCACTTGCTGGAGCAGTAGCTCTTCGAAGAGCCGTCGTTCAGGACCAGCATGACGCCGGTGCCTAGGTGGACTTCTTTACCGCAGAAAGCGCACTTCTTTGGAGTATACAATTCGAATCGACTTCCTTGTTAGTGGTCCGTCCGAGGCCTCCACTCTCTGCATATAAACGAGACGATGAAATCAGGTGAGTGCTTCGAGTACTCACGAGAAGGACAGCCCTGCCAAGCCACAGGCCCGCGTGCTTGGAGCTGACCAGTTCCTGTGCCACAGCGGGGTTTATGCGCCGGCGTATGACTCCGTCTTTCACAGACTCTGGGAGGCTGAGCAGAGAAGACGCGTCTGATGACATAGGACTGGCTCTTTCCAATCCGGCGGGCGAGTTCCGAGATGCCGCCGTACCCGAACTCTTCGACATACCGTCTGAAGGCGACCGCTTCTTCGAGCGCGTTGAGGTTTTGCCTCTGCATGTTCTCTACCAGCGAAGTCTCGTATGCCTGCTTGTCATCCATCGAGACGATGTGGCAGGGGACTCGCCTCATGTTGAGCAACCTGCAGGCTTCGAGTCTCCGGTGTCCGGCGACGACCTCGAACCAGCCCTCGACCGGTCTGACGACGAGGGGCTCCATCAGCCCGTTTTCACCGATGGAAGAGACCAGTCCTGGACGCTCTCAAGTGCCATCCGGGGGTTGTGCGTGGAGGGCCTTATCCTGCCGATGGGGACCGTCTCGAAGACTCCGAGTTCGGAGCTCCCGGCGAGGGTCATACTTCGGCAGGACCTCCACGGTGCGCCTCCTCCCTGGGACCGGCTGGCGCCGATGGTCTGCTGTCCTCCGGTGCGCGTGGAGCGGGTCCCGGGGTATCCATGCTGCCGGATGCGGCGTCAAGCGGTCCTGTCCGCGGGACCAGGGCGTAGCCGAGGAGCAAAAGGCCGGAGAGAAGTCCAACCCCCAGCAGCGAGACGAACGGCCACCCTCCCGACAGGTCTCCACTGGCTATCGCGGGGAGGGAGAGAACAATCGCTGCCGCGCACACTGTCAGGACCGATGCTCCCAGCAGCCCGGATAGCATCCGCAGCGGCTTCAAGTCAGGACTCCCCTCACGAGCTGGGAGAGGACAGGGTCGAGCCCCGAGCCGGTGATCAAGACTGCGACACTTGCGGCGATAGCCGAGGCCATGAACAGGTCTTCGAGGCAGAGGCGCTTCCTTTCAATGTAGAGGAAGAGCATCGAGGGTAGGGCCGCCATCGCCAAGTCGACGATGAGCACGATGTAGGAAACGAACTGAAGTCCTGTCACGATTCTCGCACCGCACCGACGGTGACGAACTCTCGTGAAAGTAAATCCCTTGTGGTCTGAACCTCTAATCGTGAAGGGACGGGCCACTGGATGTCCTTGAGGACTTCAGTTCTTCAACACGGCGGCCGCGAAGAACAGCAGAGTGACCAAGTCGAAGAGAGCCCTTACCAGACTTACCGCATCGGACGGGACTGAAGAAGCGGCGAGGAGCTGCTCCACGACCAGGACGCGCAGCAAGAAGCTGGCGAACGCGGCTGCGACGAAGGCCATCCTTCTCGTCCCCGTCCTCCTGTAGGCCAGCGCGGCTATGACGATCATCGCGGCCGCCATCACTGCGACCAACAGCCTCAGCGCGTCGGCTGCAAACTCCAGCGAGGCAGAAGGAGGGACTGCCATTCTGCTTTCAGTAGACTACTCCGGTGCGTCTTTGCGGTCCTCAGCTGCCAGCATAAGGGAGATGTCGTGCATCCTGCTCGCCCACCTCTCCCACGTTCCTGGCTGATAGTGCCTGATGAAGCTGAGTATCTCCCGAGGGTTTGCTATCACCTGGTAGACCACCGTCCGCCCGTCCCTCTTTCGAGAGATCACGCCCAGCCGGGCAAGCCTGTCGATGTGCCACCAGATTGTCGGCGCCGAATGTCTCAACCTGCTAGCCAGCTCCTTCTGTGTTATCCCGGGCGTCTCTAGGATGCAGAGGAGGATGTCGCGTGGCGTTGTCAGGGTCAACAGACCCATCAGGACCTCCTGCTTCTCTCCGAAAAGGTCAGCCGGGAAAATGAAGGTTCTCAGGCCGTACCTGAGAGACTTCACCATGCCTGCTTCCGAGAGCCTCCGCATGTGGTACGCCAGGTTGCCCGGAGCCATCTTCAGTTCCCTCTCCATCTGCGTTTTGTGGACCCCGGGATGCCTTTTGACGTACTCATAGATGCGCGCCCTCGTCTCCTGAGTTACCAGTTCAGCGACCTGACTATCGCTCACCATGTGGGCACGCCGTCCGGAGAAAACGAGCGCATCATCCCTGATAAATGCCTGTGGGTCCGAGTATCTAAACCCGGCGGGGGGTCTGACGCCAACAGGGCGCAGGCCCGGACCTTACCCGTTAACTCTGCGCTAGACGCCGTTGAGCGCGCCGTCCCTCTGGCGCATGCGGGTCCGCGTCCCATTCCCGGGCGCTCGTGTAAGCCTTGGCCTCCCGCGCAGATGGGGCGAAGGGTAAGGGGGGTCGCGGCGGAGGGACACAGACTCGCACCCACGACAGGCTCATCGGGGCTTAAATCGGGTCCGGGACTGAGGCTTTGTTGGACCCGGGGCGGCAAGACGAGTGGAAAGAGCGGCTTATCGCCTACGTTCTCGAACACGGTGACAGCCTTGAGTTCACGAGGCACTTCTGGAAAGGTTGCGAGCCTATTGAGGTTGAGGTAATTCAGTACCACAAATTCGCAGCCGCCACCAGACTTGCTGCAGAAGGCCGAGATGATGAAGCCATTGCGCTAGAGCTTGACTCTGGGAAGTCGACAATCTATACCTGGAGAACTCTCCGACAAATGCCCAAGTTCGGACACTTCCTCAGGATGCTAACGACCCGGGGCTTGCCTGCCGAAGGCAAGGTTTGGTTAGCCACCGAGACATCACATGGTCATGGTGTCCCTGTCGGAAAATTTATTCAGGTCCCCATGGTCGTCAATACATGGAATGACATAGAATCAGTGCTAATTCAACTCAGCGACTTGAACCAACCAAAGCCCACGAGGACACGCGAGTACCTGCTTGGATTCCTTATCGGCATCATCATGGGTGACGCCGCCAAATCCAAGTCAAGGGAAGGGGCGAGCCATCGACACATAGCCCTGGTTTTAAGCAAGAAATATGCCACCAATCTGCTCATTGGCGAATTCGCATGCGTTAGTGCAAAGAGCATTGGACTTCGGATGCATCGGGTCAACGACCTAGCCAAGCCTCCTCACAAGCCATTTGGCTTCTACGAGTGGGTCTCCCAAGCGTCACCTCTAGTCGACTGGATTTACAATATCGCGCTGGGACTCAAAGATGGTCAGCTCACAACTTACGACCCTGTCCACGCCGACTGGATGCTGCAATCTCCAAGGGATTTCCGGATTGGGGTCATTAACGGTATTGCGGAATCTGATGGTTCAGTCGCAATCGCGAGTCAGGAGGTCGAATTCTGGGTTGACCCACATCGAGACCTGTTGAAGAAAATGCTTGAGCTCGAGGGACTCCGTGCGTTTAACAACAGGCAAGCACTATCGCTTTCCAAGACTCACGCAATAAAATCGTTCGAAGTGCCCATTTTCAATCCAGAACTTCGAACGGTCAGATATCAAAGACATGAAGTAATGGCGAAAGCAAGGACGCTCCGAAGAGACGAAAGACTTCCCGAAGAACTCAAACTAGAAATAATCGCGCTGGCAACCCAGAACCTCTCCGTCCCCGACATCGTGGAAAGAATCGCAGAGACACGGAAGATTCTAATCTCGTTCGAGGCGGCGCAACGGTGGGCCTCGAAGGCGTCGAGGGACGGAACGACTAGTGAACGGCCCCAATAGCCGAAAGAAGCCCAAATAGCGCCAATAGTGGCAAAAAGAAGGGTAAAATGGTCTTTATTTTCCTAGCTTCTCGTTCAGTATCTCTTAGGAGAAGTATGTCGCTCAGCCTGATCGGGCCCTTGACGTTCCTTGTCAGAATCCTGCCCTTCTCCTTGCCCTCCAGGATCTTGACCCTGACCTGAGTGATTTCGCCGGCCACTCCGGTGCGACCCACTATCTGCACCACCTCTGCGGGTGTGATCGCTTCGGCGGCCTGCTTGCTCATTGCTTGGCGCCCCTGAGTCTTGCGAGCTCTTGGGTTACCTGGTCCAGTATCTGCTGGCCCTCACCCGGCTCGAGTACGGCCGCCGCTGCCGTGGAAACATTGATGCCTATCGCCGGACCTATCTGGTCCTTGCTAGGTACGAAGACATAGGGTATCTTCTTCTCCTCGCAGAGCAGCGGCAGGTGCGCCACCACTTCCGGTGGCTGGACGTCCTCGGCTATCACGACGAGCTTGGCCATACCTCTCTCGACGGCCTTGGTGGTCTCGTTGGTGCCCTTCCGGACCTTGCCGGACCTGGAGGCCTGTCTCAGGACCTCATAAGCGGCTTCGGATACTTCCTTCGGAGTCTCGAACTTTACGAAATACGGTTTCGGGGTCATCTTGCAATATATCGCCCACAACCGCAGTTTTAGGGGTGCATATAAGCATGGCAGCAGAAGGCCCTGTCAGGACTCATTCTTCAGCTGGTCCGGAGGCGATGACCTCAGACGGCTCAGCACGCTTGAGGTCCAGGCCGTCGAAGTCATGGTCGAAGCTCACTATCGCCTCGACCCCCAGTTTCTTCGCGAGATAGTACTGCAGCGAGTCGTCGAAGTCCCGGCCGAGAGACCTGGCAAGGAGCGAAGCGGCGATCTCGTCTGACAGGTCGGTGTCGTGTACCGAGAGCCCCAGAGAGTTCTCGATGGTTCTGAGAAACTCCACGAGCCCTGGGCCGCTCCCGATCTGAGCCTCGACCGCGTGGACGGTGAAGTGCGAGACGACGGCCTCCAGCTCGCCCGCCGAGACCTTCTTCAGCAGGGCCTTGCACTCTCCCGCCTTCTTCTGGTCCAGCAGCACCTCGAGAAAGACGTTCGTGTCTATGAGAATCAATCCACCTTCGACCATGCCCTGTGCTGCAGGTCGACCGAGGTCATTCCGGGCGCCTTCACCACCCCCGTGAGCGAGTCCCAGTCGGCAAGCCCGGGCGATGCAAACTTCCGCATGCTCTCCTCGATGGCCTTCTTCATCGCACCCTTCTTGTATCCGTACGTCTCCATGGCCTTCTTCCTGAATTTCCTGGCGAGGGCCTCGTTGACCTCGACCTTTATCGTTTCCGTCATAAGTACTTTAGTACCTTGGTCTGATATTTAAGGACCCCGGCCAAGAGGGCTTTGGCACATCATTCAGAACTTCATCTTCTTGATGCGGTCCGGCTGCAGATACGACGGGTAGGGTACCGGCGGATGCTGTGGGTCGTCCACGAACCTCGTACATCATCTCCTTCGAGGATGGGACGCCGTGGGACATGAAGGTAGATTTGGTCTTGGGGAAGAAGGACGGCCTAGCCCTGCCGCCGTCACCCAGCGCCGTCTCCATGCCAGGACAGTTGATGCGCGTCTGTGAGAGGGCGTTCGGGAACATCAGGAGCTCGCCCACCGAGTGGTCCGGCTTTTAATTACGCATGTATAGATGCGCTCTCAAAGCCGTCGTCGAATCCGCTCCCAGCCAACCATAACTCAGGAATGCTCATGCTTACTCCAGTGGTGAGGTCAATCACGCCCCAAAGCTATGGTAGGAGGCCCGCAAAGGGCCAGCGCCCCGGAGATACCCTGGGCGGAGGTTGCGCTCGGTTGAGGCTAAATGGCTTCCTGAAGCGGCGCGCGATGCCCCGGGCTTGGCAGAGGCACCGGTTTACCATGGTCCAAGGGTGCACTCAAAGCGGTCCCGCCTTCCCCTCCTGGCGCCGGCCCGGTTTTGCTCTCCAGACGAGCGGAACGGCAGCAAGGGCGATGGCGCTGGCGATGTTTGAGACCGTTGACGGCCAGCCGTAAAAGACCTGATTGAACCCGAGCGTCGGAAGAAGCAGCAGGCTGGGAAAATGAAACACCACGGACGCAAAGAGAATGGCTGTCAGTGCCGCCTTCCTGGCCATGAACATATTGTACGTCAGCGGGATCAGGAGCATCGCCACCATCAGGTCGGAGACGAAGGCGAGCAGCCCCCATAGCGTGTGGGTGACCGCGACCGACGAGAGCGTCACCCCGCTCTGATTCCAGACTCCCCCTCGAATCAAGTCCCCGACGCCATCCTGTACGTAGAAGGAAGAGAAGAAGACCCCGATAGCGGCGCCCCACTTCCAGGCTGTGCCCTTTCCCAGCCAGAAGAGGAAGGCCATGGCGATGGAGAGGAGGATGAAGATATAGTGGCCGACGAACTCGTCAAAGGAGTTGCCCAGTATCGCCGGTATCGTGATGAGCAGCCACCAGTTTCCCCAGACGACGCTCGTCCTGTCGCCGTCGAACTTCCTCTCGTTGAGATAAGCGGCGACCGCGACTACGGTGACAACCAAGAGAACGGTCCCGGAGACAAGCGGGATGGTCGAGACCGACGGAAACCCGCCTCCCGCGTCGTAGGCGTCCACGGGGTCGAGCGCACCAGGGCTCTGGATAGCGAGCCCCGCGGCGATGAGGACCAGCTCTCCCAGTATCGCGCCGAGAATCAGCCACCGCGCCCTACTGGTGATGGACCGGAAGAGTGAGGCCATTCCTTTTGTTAGATTTCATGGCACCCTGATTATTTAAAATCCTCTTACAGGACTACGGGACGGAACAGGCTGGCCGGTGCTGCGGCTGTCCTCAGAGGTTACCTTTGCTCGGCGGGGTGTCAGGGTTCCGCACTTGGCTACCTGGAGCGACGTAAGTTCACAGGCAGGCTATGATCAAAGGGAACCTACAGTTGGCTGAACAACGCGCTCGCGGACTAGGCGTCAGGCAGCAGGGACTGGGCGCTTAAGTTTTCGTATACACACACCCGCAGGCCTCTCATCTTCTACGCGATGAGCGTGGTCACGGCCAGCAGGAGGTAAACTACGGCGTAGCCGGCCAGGGCCCACCGAAGTATCCGCACTCCGTCTATGCCCAGCTCCCCGCGCGCGTAACTCCGCGATGCGCCCAGGTACAGGATCCCGAAGATGGCGAGCAGGACGCCTGCGAACAGGACGACCGCTATCAGAGCGTCGACGTTCAGCAGGAGCGCCCCCGCATCTCGAGGATGGTCCGCTCGCCGTCCCCGCGGAGAGGGACCGCTGCCTCGCAGTCCTGCGCCACGGCTCCTTCTCCAGTCAATGAAGACGCCATACTCCTCAATATATCGCCAGGTGAGCCATTATCAGGATGATGACCAACTGGAAGGCCGCCTGGCTTCCTGCGAGCCGGATGTTTCGCATGTTGAGCTTCGCGATCTTGGCGGTGTCCGGCTTTACCTTCGCCAGTTCGATGAAGATCCTCACGCCGTTCGGCATGAACACGCCGAAACCCTGCGCGGTGAGTATAAACACCACTATCCCCGCCGCTATTATCCACGGGGAACTCAGGTCGAACTTGCCCATCGACTGCGCGAGGTAGATGCCCGAGGTAATCGCGGTCGCAGCCAGCGACGGGATTATGAAGAACGTCGTCGGCGTGAGCCTCTTGGCCACCTCGACCCTCTGGGGTATCTCCAGAGACCTCAAGACCCGGGTCATGACCAGGCCCATGAACAGGTCGAAGCCGGTCCATGTCCCCCCGGTTATCACGTGCACATAGTCGAGGAGGAACTGGCTGTTGGCCGCAAGAGCACCTATGAGGGCGATGGGGGGGACGACGCCGATTGCGAAGCTGTAGAGGAGCAGTCTCCGCGTGAAGGGTGGAAGTCTCGAAGACTCCGGTTGAGCAGAGGCTCGTGCTTGTGCCACGACCGCACGTGACTACTTTGCTGTCTGAAAGCCTTTTGGAACCCTTGCTGGCGATTCGGGACGCGGGCTTCTGCGCCCGCACAGCGGCGAGGCATCGGGTTCGTCGGTCCTCGCCGGGGGCACGGGCCGGACATGAGCCTGAAAGAGGCTCAAATCATGCGTGATGCTGGGAATGTTCACACGGGGTGAATAGAATGAAGGTTGACAGGTTCTTCAGTCAGTCCCAATCGTCCTCGTCGCCTCCACAAGATACCACTTGCCGTGGTCTTCGACGCGGGGCTTCAATCGGGAGGCCTTCGCGGCCATGGAGACGGTATTCGGCTCGAAGAAATCTTCCTCATTGTGGCGGCTCTGAGAATCCAGTGTGTGAGCTTTGGGAGAGTAATCAGCGATAATCAGCCGTCCACCCTGCTTGAGGACTCTAGACATTTCAGCGATAGGTCCGCCGACGGCTTCGATATGATGCATGACCATTACCGAGACCATGATGTCGAAGAACCCGTCCCCGGACTTCAATTCGTCGGCGCTGTCTTTGGCGAGCGTGACCCTTTGCTGGTCATCGGCGGAGAGCGCGCTCCTCGCTTAGGTGAGAACGTCCCCCGAGGGGTCCAAGCTAAGCACCCGACTTTGTTTCGAGAGGTGCCGGAGCAGAAACTTGGCCGTGGAAACCATTCCGGTCCCGACGTCCAAGACTCGGACGTCTTCATCCTCTGGAGTGAGCTCCGATAGACGCGCCCTGATCGCTGCGCCGTACCCGTGAAAATTGGTATCTTGGGCACTGGCTGTATCATAATCTCGAGCCCCCGCAATAATGTATTTATGAGAGCTTAGCCCTGATTTTGCCGGTGTAGCGTGTGTACGGTCGAGTCTCTAAGTCGATCATGGCATTCTCTTCGCTGTCGCTGCTGCTGCTTTTCGTCTTGCCGGCATTTCCGGCGGCGGCGGCCGCTACTGCAACATCTGACTGTGTTTCAGCAGGAAGCACCGGTCTGACGACCGTGGTCGTCGCCTTCGCAGGTGAGACCATCAGCGGGAGCGTGAACGCGACAGGATGCGACCTCGGTGTCTATGTGCCGCCTGGCGCGAACGGCGTCATGGTTACTCACGCGGTCATCACGGGTGCAAACGAACATGCCATCCTCGCGCAGAACGTCGTCGGTTTCACCCTCAGAGACAGCGTGATAACCGGTAACGGCCTGGCCGTGAACCCGAAGGTCCCGGACAGCAAGGCGGTAGAACTGGTTGGCACCGCCAACTCCACGGTCATAAGCAACACAATCGTCGCCAACGGCGCTGACGGAGGTATCGCGCTGACCGATGACGGCCCTGTCAACCCTGGCGCCCTTAGTCCGGGCGTCCTATCGGCCAGCGTCGGGAATGTCGTCGAGTTCAACTTCGTCAACGATACAAGCCCCGCCAACTGCGGCATAGTGCTGGCCGGGTTCAACGCCGGCGCGGGGGTCAGGGACAACCTCGTCCTCGGCAACACCATACTTGGCAACTCACCGAAGAATCCTGGCCCCGGAGACGGTCAGATAGTGATCGCGTCCGATGGCCCTGGCGTGACAATCTCTGACAACGCCGTGCAGGCCAACACCATCGACGGGAGCCTCCTGCCCGGGATCGTCGTCCACAGCAACGCCCCCGGAGACGTGATCTCTGGAACAGACATCCTCAACAACAACATCATCAACAATGGAGGATACCCCGTAGGCGGCCCATTCACGAGCGCTAACGACCCCGTCACCGCGACCGGAATAGCGGTCATCGCCGAGGCGGCCGTTCACGAACCCAACCCGCCGACGGTGACGGGAACTAACGTGCTCAACAACCTCGTCACAGGGGACGTGTACGGAATCTGGACGTGTCAGACAACCCAGACGACAGTCGTAGGACTGATCGGCAACTCGCAGACAAACTCCACGTCGTGCCCGGCGGGACCGTAGGTCCCGACACGAGAAGCTGTGGGCGTCATTCAAAATAAGCTGAACGGTTAGCGAGGTCAGATAGTGCAGCTCCACTTCGGGTGGATTCTGTAAGCCCGAACTTCATCCACGCCGTCTCCCCGTCTGTAATCTTTCGCCTCGTCCCGTCCTCTAGCGTGTCCAGAACCAGCTTCACGAGCAGGGCCGCCTTCTCCCAGTTCGTGCTTATGTAAGAATATACGCGGCGCTCGATTCTGTTCCACTCGCTCGTCCAAGGAGGATGACTACAGAAAGTCGCGTCGAGCAGACTCGGTGCCTACCGCTGCAGGAGGTACCTCCATGCTCGACGACGGCGAGCTCGAGAAGCTGGACAGGAGGAAAGAGATTATCGAGCACCCGTTCGGAACGATGAAGAGGGCTGGATCCACGATGCTGGCTTACAGTATGAAGCGGGCGATCGACATCTTGGGGACGAGGAGACTGATAGGCGCGACTGGGGCCAAGGTGTAAGGCAGAATGATATATCTTGATTCATCCAGCTAAATCCGAATTTCCACAAGGCCTGATCTGATGTAGGTCCCTCCCGATTCACACTATTATCTATGTGGGACCTGGTCTTGCAAGCGTAAGGTCCCCTTTTTGCTCTTGCCGGTTATTCGCTCGTTCTACATGGACATGCATAAATCCCCGACTTGCGCATCATCCCGCCATGTACTGCATGAAGTGCGGTGCTATGATGCCCGACGACGCGGGTTTCTGCTCCAAGTGTGGCTCTCCGATGAAACCTGTCTCATCCATCGCAGCGGCAGAACGGCCTGCTCCCTCTCCCGCCGCGTCAGGCCAGGTCACCCAGCTGAAATGCCCGGGCTGCGGAGCGCCCATAAGCCCAAAGTTCGGCGAGGCCGTGATTTCTTGCGGGTACTGCGGCGGCAGCGTCACCCTGGGACGTGAAGGCTGGAGCGCAGTCCAGAAGCACACGATGCTTCAGGCCAGGCTCACGGAGCGCGAGCAGGTGCTCCAAAAGGTGAGGGATGTGATGGATCGAGGCATGTTCCACAAGCACATACAGGAAAAATCAAGACTTGAGGAAGCTACTCTCGGTGTGGTTCCGTATTGGCTCATTCCCGCTTCTGCCTCCACGACAGTCACATTCATGTGGGGAGAAACGGGAGGTGCCCAGTACGGAGACATCGGTGGCCAGGTCGTCAACAAGACAGCGGAGGTGGACGACAACTACGATTTCCCAGTGGTCGCAGTCAAAGCATTGAAGGCTGAGTATCAGCCAAAGGGGTATCAGTTCGCTTTGGCAGACAGGCAGCTCTTCGATTTCTCGAAGCTTCCCAAGGGGTTGAAAGTGATCAACGGCGACGTGGGAGAAGAGCAGGCGAAGTTTGAGGCCAAGACACTGGTCAAGGAGTTACAGTACACGAAAGCGCATGACCTGCACAAGCACCACACAATAGAGCGGATTGCCACGGAGGTTGACGTGACAGATGGAGAACTTCTCCACGCGCCAATCTGGTACGTCAGGTACGACCACGATGGGAAGAAGATTGTCCTCGTTGTTGACGCAAATTCGGGCGGCGTCATGAGCACAAGCGGCCTCTGAGCATCCTGGAAGCCGCGCAAAGCCTCTCCTCACGATACCCCAAATCCCTTCCAGGCACGCGGAAAAGACATTCAGCAGGAAGGCGAAAGGGGACGAAACCTGCCTCAAAGACTTCGCGCGCCAGAGGGTATTTTGCCGGACCGCAGACTTCAGGATCGACTGGCGGCGTACGTCCACCGCGATCCCGGCGGGAACCAGGTCGTCTGCGGTGATGGTCAGGGACGTTCGGTATGAAACCCGGGAAATTCTGGCGCGCCAACCTCTCCCTGCACCCGCTCTCGACAGTATGACCTTCTCGGCCATGCCACAGCTGTCAGACGCTGGCCTTCGCCATCAGGAGAGGCTTGATGCTTGTGACGGGGGCATCAGCTTCTCCCTTGTTCCTGAAGATGGATTGAATAGACATGACAGCTTCCCGGCCGGTCAGGCTATAGATGGTGGTGTGCCATCGCAAGTTTGGTTTCGCTGACCTACCAAATATTTGCAACTCCATGAACCGTGTGCACTTTTCCAAGATTATCATCCTGAAGCTTTTCAGCCTGTTTTCGCACAAGAATTTCACGGCATCGATTTCACGGCATCGGAAACCAAACCACTGACGACACACCATCCCATCAGCGCGTCGTTGTTATTGCTCGAAAAGCCGCACGAACTTGGTGCACGAACCACCCTACCTCTCTCAGGACGAGGACAACCGAAGCTACGGTCAGCGCAGACCCCGCCGCCAAATCAAGGGCGCCGCCGGATGTCGAAAGGTAGCTCTGAAACGGCCCCCCGGGGAGGATAGTGACCAGGATGCGAGAGCCGGCGAACAGACAGCCTATCCCAAGGACCAGCAACGCCAGGAGTCCGGCTGTCCTCTTTACAGACGAGAGGACTGGGTCGGGAGTGCGCGCAAACGACGTGATGAGGATGCCTGAGGCGACCAGCAGAATCGACACCCCACCGGCATCTGAGTTGAAGTAACCCGCATATGAGAAGTAGCCCAAACCCACCCCGCCGAGCACGACCGCAAGCACACCGAGAAGGTACTGGAGCCACATCGACCGATTTTCATGATAGGGGCCGATACGTATTGCCAGTATAATCAAGACCGATGCTGCCACCTCCTCCAGGCCACCGTAAAGGAAGTCGGCGCTTCCGGCCGTAGGCGCGATGCCCAGCAGGGCCATCCCCGCGCCGTTCAGCAGCAGGAACATCATCGGAACAGGGAGCAACGACAGGCCGAGTGCAGGCAGACGCCCTCGTAGCGCGCAAATCGAGGCGAAAGCACCGATCAGCAGATAAAAGATTGCGGCGACGAGTTCGGTCGCTGCACCAGCAATAAGCAGGATGGAGCCCCCCGTGCTGGCGACAGTTTCGAAGAAGAGGACCAGCGAGAGCCCGACCGTTACGATCGACAGCCCGAACAGGACGCCTCCGACCCTCAGCAGCGGATCGACCCACCTTGCTGTCTGGGGCGAAGTCAACAGACCGTGCCAAGGCTTCCTCGGATGCGCCTCGCCTTCCCGGTCCTGGACGCCTTGCGCTGTGTCTGCTTGCAATTCGGACAAATCTTCATCGACTCGAGTGACTTGCGGGGGCTGGCGTATGGGTCATCCTTCACTGGGATGCTTTCTCTTCTCAATGCTCGAAAGGCACCGCCGGAGCGCGATCGTCGCCGATGTCGCAATCAAGAGGACAGACGAAGCCATGATGACCAAGTATTGCTGGCTTCCTCCTACAGCTACTCCCTTGACTGTCCCTGCAGGGGTTGTCGTGCCCGTCGAGCTTGCGAGCTCGTAGCTGACAGTGACACCGACCGGCACGCCTCTCATTATTACTGTTCCAGACTGAGGGTCTGGGAGGAAGGCGCCGCTGATACCCACCGAGTAAGTGTAATTCCCGTTAGGTTCGGTGAAGGTGATGAGGTCGCTAGTGGAATTCTTGACCACCCCCGAGAGCACGACACTCCAGCTCTCACCCAGCGCCAGACCGGACTCGACGAAGGACACCTGACTTCCATTGGGCGAGACCGGCTGGAAATGTATCACCTCGACCTCCGTTCCACGGGTGACAAGAAAGGTGCCAGACGATGGGCTTGCGACGTATCCAGGCACCGGTCCCACCGCGAAAGTGGACTCCCCAGACCACGCGACGGTGACCACGTTTGTTGAGTTGGAGACTTTCGGGATGCCATCAAGGGAGACAGACCAGGGAGTGCCCGCAGGCAGTCCGGACTCCGCAAAAATGACCCCGCTTCCGTTCACGTCAACCAGATTCGATTGCGGGCTGTCTCCCATTGCATTGACAGCCACCACCGCGAAGTAATACTGTCCTGGCTGCGAGGCGCGATAGTCATAGCTAGTGGCTGAGCCGTTGAGTTCTGCCGCCGTGACCATGCTCTCGGAGCCGTTTCCCTCAAGTACATAATATCCGGTCACGTGGTAGGCTCCTGCCAGCTTCTCAGACCAGTCAAGTTGGATGTTCGAGCCCGAGGCGGAGAGACCAAGAGAGGGGGCTGGCGGCGGGGTAATCGGAAGGTAGGACACCTCGAGGTCGAGTAGAGGCCTCGTCGCATTCCCGTAGTTATCCAAAGCATAGATCGCGAGCGAGGAATTCACGAGGGAGCCGCCGTAACCCGAGGCGCCGTTGTAGGGAAGAGTAGCAAGCGTCCGGACGATCCCCCCTCCTACCTCCTGAACCGCGATCGAGCCGGGGGCGCCGACGAGAAAGAAGTAGGTGCCGTTGCTGCAGAATACCCGGAACGACGATGTGTTGGTTCCAACGGAGTAACCCAATATATCCGAGCCCGAAGAAGCATTGTAGAGCTGGATTCGGTCGGACGAAGCGGAATGGTAGAGCACTGCCAGCGCAGATGACGGCCCGGCGCTTACGAGCTGGGCGTCCTGGACCGTGTATCCCTGTTTCGAGGGAAGGCCTGACGGCGAGAAGCTCGACAGGCCGAGGAGGCCGTAGGTACCGTTGAAGTACCTTAAGAGTGCCAGGTCGCTCTGCGCATTGAAGGACATGATTTGCGATATCCCGGAGGCGGAGAGATTCGCCAGCAACCGTCCCGTGCCGAGGTCGTACTCTATGACCGATTGTTGCGTCGAGAGCAAGTGGTCGCTCAGAATCACGAGCGCGTCTCCCCCAGAGGGCGTCGGACTGAGGGCATCAGAGATGGCCACCCTGCTCCCGGTGAGGTTCCTGACGCTTCCCCATTCACCTGTCGACGGTGTATAGTATGCGTACTGCGTCGTCACTGTACCGAGGGTGAATGGGCCGGTAGCACCGTTCAGTTCGCTTCTGGGCATAGAGTTCCACAACAGCGCAACGGTGCCGTTCGGCAACGTTATGGACCGGGGATTGAAAGCGACTGAGTTGCCGTCCACCGGTACTTTCAACCTGCTGACCGCCAAGTTTGATGCGCCGAGCGCTAGCCCTTCAATGTACTGGCCCTCGTTCAGAGGCATCGAGGTGTTATCCGAAGTGTAATAGATGTACGCTTCACCTCCCGAGGAGGTGGAAGACACGCGGGTGAATGGATAGATGTCTTCCACCGCTACGCCGCCTGAAGACCCGTTCTTCCAGACCATGCTGTCGTACGCGCTCCCGTAGTAGTATCGGGGGACGACTGTGATGTTCGCATTGCTGGCCGGCGGGTAGGAGGACGGGTCTGACCCCCACTGATAAATCGTGCCCGGCCCTACAGAGTAGAACGTCCCCTGCCACTGTCCGAAATCCCAGCCTATGCTTATGGAACCCGTGACCTGCCCGCCCTCCTCGAATGGCTTCGAGGCGTTCAGGTGCACCTGAAAGGTCAGAGTTCCCTGTGCGTAAATACCGAACTGCTCGATTTCATCCAGGCCGGCGAAGACCGTCACCGAGACCGGGACTGTCATTGTGCCCATGAGTTTCTCGACCATGAGCTCGACCCCCTGGACGGCCTCCTGGGACGGGACGTTTGTTGGGACGAGCGTGTATTCAAGCGAAACACTCGGACTTACCGTGACCTGGACCTGTATCCCCAGCATGACCGATTCCCCGCTTCCGGAGCAGCACTTCGTCTCATACGGGTTCATCGTCACAGAGGTGGACCCCCCTATGGTCATGTTGACCGCGGAGGACATCCAGCGGATGGTGCCTCCCGAGAGCTGAAGACTGCCGGTCGTGCGAACCTCAGCGTAGATGTATGCGTTGGCTGACCCGATGGTCATGCTGGGTGAACGGAAGGAATAGAACGAGTTCAGGTCAACTTGGCCTGACGAGGTCGCTGTGAGGTTCAGGGAGAGCTGCGGGACGAACCTGTAGGTCCCGTTTATGTAAGGGACCGGGATGTAGGCACTGAAGTAGCGTGACAGGTTGAAATTGTCCGCGAATTGAACAGTGTAGGAGTCGTTCCACGTCCCGGTCATCGTGTAGGTCGTCTGGTTGCTCCCCGACTCGTGAATGACAGAGCTGAACCACGGAGGTGGGTCGACAACGTCGAAGAGCAGCTCTGTCGTCAGTTCCGACCCGTTGGCGAACATTGCCTTCACGTGCATCGCCGAGCCCGTCTGCAGGCTCCCCATGTTCAGTCCTGCGGCCGTGAAAAGATCGCTCTCTGAAGAAGCGTTGAAGCTCAGGGTGTGGCCGGCGACGGTGCCCGAGACTGAGACCGGTGTGACAGTACCCCACGCCGAGCACACGAAGAAGTCGTTGGTGAGGTCCACGCCGTGGATGAAGTATCCGGTGAGGAACGAGGAAAGGCGGATGTACGGGACCGCCCTGAGGTTTATCCGCAGGCTGACGGTCCCGCCGTCAACGGTCACGGTTCCATTGGCTGGCGCAGGCGAAAACCCAATCGACGAGCGCACAGAATACGGGTACGTGCCGTTGTACTCCGTGAATACCATCGTGCTGTCCGAAGAGGTCTTGGTCACATTGCCTAGGGTCACGGACCACTCTTCCCCCGCTGGCAGGTTGGAATGAAAGTCGACGAAGAAGCCGAATAGGACAGCCAGTATCCTGCCCGGGCTGATCGCGTACAGGTAGCCGTTCGAACTATCGTAGACCAGGCTGGCGGTTGGCGGAGCAGTTTCGTTATTCATCTGGCCGGTCCGCAGGTCTACCTGGGTGATACTGGACAGCCAGCCAGAGAAGGGAGAATAGAGGTAACTAGGCATGGAAGGGTTACTCGGACCCGTGCTCAGGTACAGATAATCCTGGGCGGGGTCGTACGCCATCCCCCATATTGGTGCACCCGCATTGAGGCTGCCGACGATAGTGTTCGTGGAACCGCTGATGATATACACGTGCCTGCCGGAGCTTGCGCTTGAAAGTATCTCGTTATCCTTTTGGTCGTAGGTGAGATAGTCCGCCGAGGCTTGTACTTGCGAGGAATTGAGT
Organism: archaeon; assembly: GCA_021791695.1. Lineage (GTDB taxonomy): Archaea > Thermoproteota > Nitrososphaeria > Nitrososphaerales > Gagatemarchaeaceae > Gagatemarchaeum. The sequence goes on from JAJYWC010000010.1 coordinate 55,018, forward strand.
TGGTTGAACGGGCCGTTTATGGTGGTAACCAGCACATTGTACGAGCCGTCGATCACTGATATGCTGTCCAGCCCTCTGTTCGCTACATAGATGTAGCCGTTATCAGAGTCGTAGACGATGTTGTCGGGCAGGATGCCCACGGTGACGTTCGCGACCGTCACGCCGGTCGAAGGGTCTATGACGGAGACGTATCCGTGCGACTGGTAATCACCATAGAAGCTCACAGCTACGGCGACGTAGAGATAGCGGTTGCGGGCATCGTACGCGATGGCGCGGGCCCCGTAACCGTAAACCATCCCAGCAGGAACATTCACGCTGATCGTCCGGACTAGTGTGCCCGTTGAGCCGTTAATCACCTCGACTGCATCGCCCACGAGCCAGTAGATGCTCCCGCGGTCACCTAGGGCAAGGCTGTTGACGATGCCGTTGGAGATGTTCATGGACGCCACCCGTGCCATCGCATTGGTCGATGGATCCACGGCGATGAGCCCGCCATCGGACTCCAAGTATATCTTCCCGTTAGCGCCCTGAAGCATACCGTAGCTCAGCAGGTTCTGGTAGTACCCCTGGTAGTGAAGCATCGAGATATTCAAGGAGGCGGCCACATCTGCAGAATTGACGGTGGATGTGCTCGACGGGAACGAGGAGCAATTATCAGGCCGTTGGCCCGAAGGGGCAACGAGGGGCGACGGGATCGCGCCACCGCCCCTCGCGCCTATCATCCCGACCGCGTATGCGGGAGAGAGGAGCAGGAGAGATACGACAGACAGAGTAAGGAGCCTAAGCGAGACTGAAGGCGGAGGAGTTCTCATCCGCCAGCGCCTCCCGCAGGGTGTTTCCCAGCGCCGGAGCGTTCAAGAGCCGCATCAGGCGCGCAGCGCTTCGCGTACCAGCGATTCAATATCCTTCTCCCACAGGGCACAGGTACGCCGACGTGCATGGCTGGAAGCCGAAAGTTATTGTGTCTGCTCCCACACCCGCTGAGAGATCGTTTGCGTAACCTATGAAGCCGTTCCAGGGCGTTCCGCCGCCCACCGTCAGGGCGACGCCCGTCACATTCACCCCAGGATGCATGGTGGCGTAGAGTCCCACTGTCGTGAGCTGGAGTGGCTGTTGCGCCTGATTTTCCACCATCCAGCCTCCCGCAAACGCGTCCCACTTCTGCCATGACGCAGGCATCACACACCCTGGAGTTGGGCACTGGTCAGGCACCGTTCCTGCGCCCTGCGCAGTCGGGTACCCGCCCGTCTGGTAGCACGGTTCGAAGACGAGCGAATTGCCATTGCTCAGGATCAGCTCGAGGTTGACGTCCTTGCATGTACCCTGAACTGGGTAGACAAAGGTGTAATAGGTCAGCGAGGTCAGCGAGGAGAGAGCGGCACTTTCGTTGAACCAGCGGTACAGCAGCAGCACCTGGGTGCCACTTGTCCCGGCGTAAAGTGCTGCGCTTCCGGGTCCCATTGGAGAGACTTGAGGTCCGTAGACAAACTCAACTGGTGGCATCGATTCATTCCACCACACGGGCTCGGGAAGGAAGCTCTGCTGCCCTGCCAGGCCACTTCCCGGTACAGGAATGTCAGGACAGGTGTCTGTTGGCATGAAGGTGCACCCGACAGGAGGCCGGAGGTTCTCCATCCCAGCGACGGCGGTCGCGTTGATACTGGTCTGAACAAGATTCACCGTCCAGCCTGAATAGGTTGACGCTCCCTCGAACGGATAAATCATCACATGCGTGATTACAGAGAATGTCACCTGCAGGTGGAGGGGACCCGAATAGCCGTATGCGGGAGCCACGACGGTAATGTTGAAATCCGATGTGGACGGCTGGATGGCCGCGGGCACAAGAGGCTGCGGGCTAGAGACGTTGAAGAGAAAAGGAAGAGCAGGCTGAATACCGACGACCTGAATACCGCTGTCCAGTTCATTTATTGCAACCACTGATACGCTGGTAGGGTATGCAGTGAACCCGCACTCGAAGAGTCCGCACCGCGTGGAAAATGCATTGTTGCTGGCACCTCCTCGGCTTATGGATCCGAGCGATATCTGGACATCTATCCTGTCCCCAGTGTAAAACACCTTGCTCTCGTATCTGCTCGTTGAAGGGTACAGAACTTGGCCGCTGACCGAGTCGAGTCCATACCCGAACCCGGGAATCAAACCCTGGGTGTAAACGTACGCGCCGTCTATCCTCGATACCCAGCCGGCCGCGGGAGGGATACTCCCTACTGTGACCCGCACGTCGCCCTGCTGGGGTTGACCTTGCGGCCCGTCGTACACTAGCTGAACGGGGCCTTGGCCACGGGGCAGCTCAAAGGAAACCTGTCCAGAGACGGACTGCCCCTTCGACAGTTCAGCTGAACCCATGGGAGCGTAAAGGTACATCGCATAGCTACCGTTGTGAGACGAATACATATCATCGTATACTGTTGAAGAGTTGCTGACGACGTGGAACCATAAGGGATCGAGTTGCCACTTCCCGCTGCCATCGTATGTCGCGTTCAAATCGAATATGTAGATCAAACTCCCACGGGACGCGTCGATTCCATCGAGATCAACCCTTGTAACTGAAACTCGATAGGGAGAATTTGACGCGTAGTTCGAGGTTAACTGAGACCCACCAAAGTACTGAACGCTTGCCACTGTCCCAACTGCAGAAAATGCGATGAGAAATACGACCAGAAAGGCCCGTCCAGCGCTTGCTCCCGCTGCCGCTGCTTCCATCGCCTTTTGTTACCGTGACCCACTGGTTTATACTTACGGATAGCGTGGTGTAATCCACCCACCCAGTCATGAACCAGGTAGTCTGGAGCATTGTTTCACATCTTGATCGACCACTCGCGGCTGAAAGCAAGACCGTCGAAGTGGGCTATCTCGACTCGTGAAATGACGATGTCATTGCGCCTGCGATTTCTCTCACCCTCGGCTGCTTCGAGACGCTGTTCGGGCAATAGAGCGAAACAGTTACCGACCAGTATGCAGGGCTCATCTTTCGCTTCGAGATCATCTCAACTCGCTCGGTTCCCTCATCGTGAAGCAGGGGATACCGTGAAAAAAAGGGCCGTTGCGAAGCGCGTCTGCACCGTTGACAGTCCGGCTTCACGGTCTGGAGGTACGTGGGATGACTCTATATCAGACACTGCCGTAGG
>JAJYWC010000040.1 GCA_021791695.1 archaeon
TCATGGGAGTGGTGCCCCTCCCGCCGGGCGTCTGCACCCCATCCCTCGACTCGAAGACCAACGTGCTCTGGGCGGTGGCAGCTCATCCAGCGCCAGGACAGCCGCACGGCCTGGTCGGAAGCGTCTTCGGGGTGAACGCCTCGACGGGTTCGATAGTCGAGAACGTCTCGCTCGGGTTCGCCCCCACTTTCACAGAGGCCGACCCAAACACCGGCATGGTGTACGCGGTGGGCTGTTCGGAGCCGACGGCTTACGTCTGCAGTTCCGAGCGGCTCGCAATTATCGACGGCGCGAACGGCTCGCTCGTCACCACGGTCGACCTGAACAATCCGTTCAACCCGTCGATGACGCTGGACCCGTCCACGGACATCGTGTACGTCAGTGGAGGTTCGCAGTTCGTGGCCATCAACGGGACGAACGGGAACGTGATACTAGGGGTGGATCTCCAGACTTGCGGGGCGTTCGACATCAACTATCTTGCCGCGATTCCCTCGCTGGACCAAGTGGTCCTGTCGCCTCTAAACTCCAGCAATGTGCTCGTCTACGACGGTGCAACGGGCTCGCTGGTGAACGCGTATTCGTTCCCAATTCTTCTTGGACATCCGTCGCTCTCCGACTCGCCCATGTATCAGGGATACGACGCCAACACGGGTGAACTCTACGTCGTCGTTGGGACAGACATGATCGTCCTCCACGACATGCGGGCTGTTGGTAACGCGACGGCGTCGCTGATCGGCGCGGGCTGCGGCCAGGGCTAGCCCGCTGTCCCTCCGACCGTTTGCGACCACACGAGCTGGCATCTGCCCAATTTTACCAATCGGAGCTAAATCCAAGCAGATTATAGGCGGGCCGGACGGGATTCGAACCACTGGGGGTTTGAGTGCTGGATTCTCCGGACGCTACCCAATCCAGACCATGACACTGGAGAGAACAACAAATTCCCGAGGGCCGGAATGGATTCGTCACCGAGTCTACGCTGAGAGTTGATTGGCCAATGTCCCAGAGCCATCTGCCGGCTGGAGCAATTTCGGGACATCATATCAAACGGTTCAAAACATCCCTTGTAGCGTTAGTACGTCTGGCGCGCCAACGAGTTGGAGTGAAAGCGGGTCATGACCAAAATCGACAACGGAGGCCTCCGCTGAGATGGCTCAAAAACTCGCGATCGCCATTCTCTTGATTGGGCTCACGATGGGCATCGCCGCATTAGGTCTCTCATGGTGGCCAAATGACTCCAACACGACTACAAATTCTCCACCTGTCCAAGGCCCGCCAATCGAAGACCAAACCCCCCTCATCCTGCACAGCGTCCAATCAGCTGAAGGTTTGATTAATTCGAACTTGACTCTCCCGAACAGCGCTCTCGTCGGGCCCTCGTTCAAGATAGTTGGAGTTCGCATTAATGAGGGACCTCCCCAATGGTCGACTACGATCTACGTGCGGGACGGGCCCTTCTCGAACGGGACTACGACCATTCCTGAAATCCTTGGTGGAACTGATATCGCTCTCGTAGAATCTCCCGCTCCTGCGGGAACAGACAACCAAACTCTGGCACAATCATTGGGAGTTGCGACTCCAGTTTGCAGTACAAACGCCGGCATAACGACATGCCAGACATCAACGGAATCCGGTTCGAGCTACATAACAAGTCAGAACGGAGTCGCAATACTTGTCAATCCGCGAGGAAATTCGTTGACCCTTCTCGACGCGAGCAATCACGAGTGGGTGAGCGTCTTGGGAGAATCGTATACCGTAAACCAACTCCTGAGTTTCGTGAATCCAATTACGCTCGAATCAACGTCGGCGGCGGGTTGATTCGACCCTTTGACCAGAGACTGATGAGAAAGCGCGCCAGCTCGAGGGGCATGGGAGACAGGTGCGTGTTTAGGTGTCCTGGACGTATCTCTTGAAAGCGTCAAGCTCACCGACGCCTAAGATACCCGCTGGAATGGAATCACGTTGAGACTACCTGCTAGGCAACCGTAGAATGGAACTCGGTCGTGCGGCCGCCGGGATTCGGGTGCTGTTGCGTCAGCGGGTGACGACGGTCAGCATCCGAGCTTGCATAACCTGAAGATGCATTATCATCACTGACAGTCTCTAGCTTGTAGCATAAATCGGCCCTTTCTGCTCGACGGTGCAGAGATGTGAAACTGTCACGCTTAGGGCGTTTTTGCAAAGGCCAGAAATTAACATAGAGGTGGTCGTATCAGGAATTATGCTACAAGCTAGACAGTCTCGACTTATTTATATTCCGCAGCCCGGTGGGGCGAGGTATATTCATATGATGTGGAACAGTGTACCAGAAGAATGTTCTTCGAGAAGAGACTGTTCCGTTGGCGCTTCGGCACTTCGAGCGAAACCTGATCCTGCAGACTGCGCCGGCAACAGTCGGCAGGTTGACGACGGCGGTTCACTTGTGCAGCGTCCTAACATTATTGAAGCCGACTGCGAGCTCGGCCTTCTCGCCAAAGGACGTCGAGACAGCGCGCTCCTGCTGTGGGCGGGCATCATAACGCCCCTTCCTCGGCCGTCCGTATCATCGAGTTCGCGGAGTTTGAGAGTCTGATGGGGGAGTTCCAAGCAAGGAAGCCGTCTTCCCCCCTCGTCCTCTTCCTCCTTCTAGCCTCCTCCTTCATGGTCTTCGCAGTAGTGGCAGCGCCCCCGGCCGCGCACGCCCAAAGCGTGATCTCGATCACCACGTCGGACGGCTCGACGGTGTGCAACGGTACCAACACTGGATCCCTCATAGACGGGTCGTGGAGCGGTAGCACCTGCACGGTCTCGCCTAATCTCACCATCCCGTCAGGGACTACGCTGGACGTGGGCGCGGGGGTGACCGTCACGGCAAGCTTCGGGTTCTCCAACTCCGGCACCATCAACAACGCGGGGACGGTGAGCGCCGGCGGCAACGGCATCTCCAACTCCGGCACCATCAACAGCTATGGGACCGTGAGCGGCACCGGCGTCGCCGGCGTCGCCGGCATCTCCAACTCCGGCACCATCAACAACAACGGGACGATGAGCGGCAGAAGCGACAGCGCCGTAGCCATCTCCAACTCCGGCACCATCAACGACTATTGTGGCGTCACGCTGTCGGACACGTCTTACGGCGGCCCCTCCCCCAACGCCATCTCTTGCTATACCGTCACATTCGACCAGAGCGGCATCCCCTCAGGCGTCACCTGGGGCGTGACCGCCTCTTGGGGTCCCTTTGTCCTTCCCGAGGACCACACAGGGACAGGGGCGAGCATCACCGTGCAGCTCACAGGGTCCCTCACCTACGCCTATGACACCCCGGTGACGAGCTCAGACGTGAGCTACGACTGCACAGGGTGCTCGGGCACAACCTCCGTCAATGGTGACACGACCATCACGGCGACCTACTCGCAGGTGATATCCCTCGGCTTTATCACCTCGGATTTTTCGACCCTGCAATCAGACCTGAAGGGCAACTTCACGAGCCTGTCTGGCACCCTCGGCGGCCTCAAGACCGCCGTCTCGGGTCTATCGACGACGCTCACCGACGTATCCACGTCCGTGACATCCGGCTTCTCCACCGTCGAGACGGACCTCTCCAGCATAGAGAATACACTGAGCGGGATTTCGTCCCAGATCACCGGCCTCCAGTCCAGCGTCTCAAAGTTGGGGCAGCCTACCCAGGAGGTCACGGGCGACGGCGAGAGTACCCTCACCCCCGCCTCGAGCACCGCCACCGTCTTCACGAGCCCCTCCGGTCAGCTCGGCACCGTGACCGTGGGCCTGAGCACCACTGGCGTGGGACATAAGGACTCCGTCACCATCAGATACTACACCAGCCCGTCGAATCCTGCCCTCTTCATCCAAAAGACCTTAACCTCCAACGGAGACACGCCGGGATTCACCGACAGCGCGCCTGCATGGAAGGTCGTGTTGGTGGCTTCGTTCGGGTCGAAGACGGGGAGCATCACCGTAGACTGGGCTTATTCGGCTTTGGAGCCGCCGTCATAGGGAAGGAGTGGAACGTCGAACATGTTCATGGCGACGAAGCCGTCTTCTCCCCTCGTCCTCTTCCTCCTTCTAGCCTCCTCCTTCATGGTCTTCGCAGTAGTGGCAGCGCCCCCGGCCGCGCACGCCCAAAGCGTGATCTCGATCACCACGTCGGACGGCTCGACGGTCTGCGCCGGCTCCCTCGGGGGGACCTGGAACGGCACGTCTGACGCATGCAACCTGTCTGGAACTCTCACGATTTCCTCGGGGACGACCTTGGACATAGCCTCGGGGGTGACCATAACCGCCACCGACGGCGGCTTAACCCCCACCGGCAACGGCATCAACAACGCCGGCACCATCAACAATAACGGGTCGATGAGCGGCACCAGCAGCGGCACTGACACCGCCACTGGCACCGGCATCTCCAACTCTGGCACCATCAACAATAACGGGTCGATGAGCGGCACCGGCACCGGCACCGGCATCTCCAACTCTGGCACAATCAACAACAGCGGGACGATTAGCGGCACCGGCACCGGCGGCGGCTTCACCGGCACCGGCACCGGCATCTCCAACGGCGGAACCATCAACAACAGTGGGTCGATGAGCGGCGCCGGCACCGGCGCCTACGACACCAGCATCTACAACGCCGGCACCATTAACAACGTCGGGACGATGGACAACAGCTACAACGCCGGCACCATCAACCTTTACTGCGGCGCCCCGCTATCGTCCTCGTTTATTTCGTCCATCGACCCTGGCACCTCCCCCCACACCTTCCCCTGTTACACCGTCATATTCGACCAGGGCGGCATCCCGACCTCCGGCGTCACCTGGGGGGTCACGGTGTCCTGGGGTCCCTTCGTCCTCCCCGTGGACAACACCGGGACAGGGGGGAGCATATCAGTGCAGGCCACGGGGTCCCTCACCTACTCCTATGACACTTTCACCACCAGCTCCGGAGTGAAATACAGTTGCAGCGCCGGGTGCACTGGCACAGCCTTGGTCACAGCTGATACATCATTCGTCTTCACCGCAGGCTACGCAGCCTCCGTCACCTCCACCACCACGTCGGTCGGATGCACTGACCCAGACATCAAGGTCGGCTCCACCACCCCCTGCGGCGCCACCGTGACAGGGTACACGGAGTCGATGGCTGGCGAGTTGGTCACCTTCTCCCAATCTGGAGGCGCGGGGACCATCTCCTTCCCGTCGGGGGACACCTGCAAACTCATAACGTTCACCCCGTCCACAGGCGGGTCGTCCATAACCGGCTGCGGCGCCCCTGTCACCGTCGAAGGAGGCAGCCCGGGACGCGTCACCCTAGAGGCGTCCTACCCCGGGGACTCGAGCAACCCAGCGAGCAAGGGGACCACGTCCTTGACAGTCACTTCGGCCCTGTCCGTGGGCGCCCTCTCCGCTACCCACAACCCGGTGGACGTGGGCCAGGCTACCACGATCTCGACCTCCGGCGCCACCGGCGGGACGGGGACTTACACCTACGCGTGGACTAACCTGCCGTCGGGCTGCGGCAACTCAGACACTCCCTCCGTTGACTGCACTCCCGCCGCAACTACAGGTTCCCCCCTCACGGTCAGCCTCACCGTGACTGACGGGAACGGTGACACTGCAACGGCTACCCTTTCCCTGGCCGTCGACCCGGCGCTCGACGCCGCGCCCTCTGCAACTCCCAATCCTGTGTACACAGGAGGGACCACTACCCTGTCGGCAGGGGCTTCAGGCGGATCCGGCACGTATGCTTCGTTCGCATGGTCGGGCCTTCCGTCCGGGTGCAGCGGCTCGAGCGCCTCATTCAGCTGCGCTCCGACCTCCGATTCCGGCAGCCCGTATACCGTGCAGGTTGTGTTGACCGACACAAACGGCAACACGGTGACCAAGACGTTCTCCCTCACGGTCTACCCTCCCCTCTCTGCCGGCACCATCGCGGTTTCCCCCAACCCGGCTGACGTTGGCCAGTCGGTTACCTTCACGGCGTCGCCGAGCGGCGGATCAGGCATATTCAGCACCTATACCTGGAGCGGGCTACCTGAGGGGTGCACGGCACCGAACTCCGCTACCGTCACCTGCACCCCCGGCACCGCCGCGGGATCGCCCTTCTCCGTCAGCGTGTCGGTCACCGACTCGAACGGCGGCACAGCGACGAGCAGCGCGCTTTCGTTCACCGTTGACGCAGACCCGACGGTCGCTGTCACGACCGCTGGACCGCTAACCTACGGCGCCGGTCAGCCAGCGGCCGCCCTGTCTGCCGCCGTGACATACTCTGGATTTAACACCGCCTCTGTCGAGTGGTACAGCTCCGCGTCGTCCTCCTGCTCCAGCTCCTCTCTCGACACGGGGGCCTCGGGGCTGTCATTCACGCCGGGCACCGCTTCGACCGGCACGACCTACTACTGCGCCGTGGTCTCGGACTCGGGAGTCTCGGGGTATCATTCGGCGTCCAACGCGGTGGAGGTGGTCGTCAGCCCTGCGAGCCCTTCCACGACCACTGCGCTCTCCTCGTCGAGCGTAGTCGTGGGCAGCCCGGCTACCGATACAGCCTCGCTCTCGAATGGATACAACCCCAGTGGAACGATCACATTCACGGTCTACTCCGACAGCGCGTGCACCCAGGCCGTCTCGGGGTACAGCAGTCAGGTGAGCGTGAGTGGCAACGGCCCGTACTCCTCCGCCCCCTTCACGCCCACGAGCGCCGGGACCTACTACTGGACAGCGGCCTACAGCGGCGACCACAACAACAATCCCGCCAGCAGCGCGTGCGGAAGCGCGGGTGAGGTCCTCACCGTGATCAAGGCGAGCCCGACGCTCTCAACATCCGCGTCTCCCGCTTCGATGCCCTTCGGAGGCTCGGCGTCTGACGCAGCCAGCCTGAGCGGCGGGTACGCCCCGACCGGGACTGTCACCTACTCGGTGTACTCGGACAACGCGTGCCAGAGTCCAGCGAGCGGCTACACCTCCAGCACCGTCACTGTGGCCGGAGACGGACAGGCGCCCGCTTCGGGTCCATTCACCGCCTCCGCTGTAGGCACGTACTACTGGCGCGCAACCTACTCCGGCGACGCCAACAACAACGGCTTCACCACGTCCTGCGGCGCCACCGGGGAGACCCTGACCGTCAACCCGCGCACGACCTCACTGACAGTCTACTGTCCGACCACCGCTGTGAATCAGGCGACCATCTGCACGGTGGACGTGGCTGACACGGACACCGGCACCGCGATAACGCCGACCGGGACGGTCGACAGCTTCAGCGACGGAGGAGCAGGAGGGACCTTCGGCTCTTCCAGTTGCATCCTCAGTTCGGGTTCGTGCACCTTCACCTATACTCCGGCCCCTGGCTCTGCTGGCGCCACAATCACGATTAGCGCGAAGTATGAGCACGACTCGGTCCATCAATCGAGCTCCGGGAGCGGCAGCCTGGTCCCGACCAAGCGCACCACCTCGAACAGCATCGCGTGCCCGACCACTCCGGCTGGAATCGCTACCACCTGCACCGTCACGGTCACCGACTCGAACGCCGGGACAGCCATCACGCCCACCGGGACGGTGGACGCCTTCTCCGACGGAGGCGCAGGAGGGACCTTTGGGTCGGCAAGCTGCAGCCTCTCCTCTGGCGAGTGCACCTTCACATACACGCCGCCCGTAACTGCCGCAGGGACGACCATAACGATAAGCGCTACGTACGAGGGGGACTCGACCCACCTTGCGAGTTCCGGAGCTTCGACGCTGACCGTCGAGACGCCTGCTCAGGCGGTACAGGCACTGACTAGCCTGGTGGGTACGATGAACCTTCCCCACGGCACTGGGACCAGCCTGGTTGCGAAGCTCAACGCGGCGCTGAATTCGATAAACTCCGGGAATAACAACGCGGCGATAAACCAGCTTAGCGCATTCATCAACGAGGTCAACGCCCGGAGTGGCAAGGCGATCACTCCGCCCCAGGCGCAAATGCTGACAGCAGACGCCCAAGCCATCATAGCGGCCCTTTCCTGAGCCAAGATGCGGTCGGGGTTCCACCCCCTGCGAGGAATCTGTCCCTTCAGGATCGAACCCTTGGTCTCTAAACCGCACCTTTCATAGTACCAAAAATTACCAAGCGAGCACGAGGCCAAATTAGTATCAGAAATGGCGATGGATGTGCCAGCCGAGTACTATCAACGCGGCTTTGTCGTGAGCGAAGACGGCTACTCGACATCCATTATGCGCGTTTACCCGAACATCGACCTGAGCCTACCGAGCGCGCTTCGCGAGGTATGCCTCTGCAGCACCACATCGGCTCTCCTGATAATCACGGCGTCCTCTGAGATGACAGCGATGAGCCGCGTCCCGGACCTCTGCCTCACCTCCGGTGGCAGCTGGACCGCCTCCCTTTGGAAGCACCTTGGCAACCGCGATGATGGGGTCGTCTGTTTCCGTGATCTCACCTGCAGCCGCTCCGGTCCTTCATCTAGTTAGTGTCCATGCTGCTCTTTGGCGTCGGCCTGCTAAATCCAGAGCCTTGCTCAAAGCCTGCTGAGGATGACGGCAGGAATTGATTCCGAGCGCCTGTGAGTTGGTGTACGAACTGCGTGAGCAGGCGTTCGTCAAGCGTAAATACCAAAGACGCTAATCACTTTGAGATGGCGTCGTCGCTTGGGAAGATGACTTTCCCGAAAGGAGCGGACAAGAAGCTGCTCACCGACCTGGCGAACAGATCATTTGAGAACCTGATGAAGGAGTTCGAGCGCAAGCAGCGAGAGCTCCAGCGAGCTTCGAGAACTAGGAAGGAGATGATCGTCTCTTCGCAGGCAATCCTTGGCCTGAAGAAGCCTGCCATCGCAGAACTCAGCAGCAAGGCAAAGGCGCGTTACGAATCCGCTCTGGCCCAGAGACCCAAGGCAGGAGCGCTTCGCCCCATCGCAAGAGCGTCGACCTACGGCGCCGGCGGAATTAACTACCCACCGTACTCCTTCCCGTGGAATGGAGGTATATCGTGCGGTGGGCTCTCAACATGCTCCCAGTACGGTCCCAACGCGAGCAGCGGGCAGATAGGCGCAGACCTGGGAGGAACCGGGGCCACATCCGCTTCGTCATGGGATGGTATAGCGCTGTGGTACTACTCGCAGGCAAATGCCCCGATGGTGATATCGACACAAGCAGCCGTATATGGACAGGGGTACGCCAACGCTGACATTTACGGCTATGTCTACGCGTACGGGGACTTGGAGTTGCTGGTGTACGATGGTTCCGGCAACCAGGTGGCCGGCACGGTGAACGTGATATATGATCAATCGGGCAGTTTCATCTACAACAATACCTACTTCAACGGCAACATGTACACTGCCAACGTCAGCGTCCAGCTCGCCGCCAATCAGTGGTACGTCGTCTACGTCGGCTCGTACGACTACGTCGATCTCGGCGCTGCTGCTGGGGCGCAAGTCAACCTGGACACCTTCGTCCAGCAGATAGCCATATGCGACTCGTGCCCCGGCTGATCCATGCCGCTCTGCATTCCAGATTCACACCGTATCCTGCCGGGATAGCTTCCTCGACAGCTCGGAAGGCTCGTATCCGTTCCCGACCTTACGAAGCATCCCGGCCTCTGTCAGCACCCTCGGGTGCCTTGAGACGGACCTCTCGCTCATGTAGTTGCCTGTGGCGCTTGAGGAGCACCCCCTCGCGATTTCTTCCCTGCTGGTATAGCCGTTCTCGATGATGTACATGAGCACCGCCTCTACGTCATTCCAGAGTTCAGCTCGCTGTGGTTCCGGCAAAGCCGGCTGTTCGTCACTTTTCACTTTCATTCCTGTCTCACCATAACCCTCTTCCTCCTTCTCGGGATTGACTTTTCAGGTTCTTGAAGGGAATGGAATCGGCTATGAACTTCTCCGGGTCGGCGGGCGGGTTCATCTCCCCGAGGATGGGCGGGAGCTGCTCCCTGTGAGCATCCGACGTCAATACGAACCTGATTTTCGAGTAGAACTACTTGTTCTTCCGGTAGTTCTTCTGGAGTTGCGCCTTGCTCTTCTCCGGGGACTTTTCTATCTCCACCGCTATCGCGGAAGAATAGTCCCAGACGTAGGGATTGGGAATCATCTGAGGGAGACGAACTCCGCCTTCTTGGTCATCATCCTCCTCGCTTTCTGGAACAGTCTAGACAACTCCTTGTTAACCTCCTAGACGCCTTCCCCAAGCGCCTCAGAGATAATTCTGTTAAACCTGGAAAGAAATCTTCTGGGATGGTAATCAGATTCCATCACCACAGTCTCTGTTGCCTCCTTTGTAAGTGGGTAGAAATCGTCTTTCGGCGGCACTACGCCGTCTCTATATTGTTTCAAGTATTGACTCACCATGTCCGATCATTGTTCGATGACCGGTTTTCGAGCCAGAATTGAGGCCGCGCCTCCTGACAGGAGCGGATATGCTGATGACAAACCTTCTACCTTCCAGGCTTGGCTAATCTTGTCTGCGGATTGTTGATGAGTTGTAAACACGAGGGTGAAGAAGTAAGAATTGCTCGCCTCGTTATCGGCCCGGAGAGACGCTATTCCCAAGTCTTTCACGAAGTTTTCTATTTCCGACCTCGTTGACCTGTCGGTCAAATTTCAAGTCATCTACGATAAGCAATCCGCTTTTGAACCGAGCAGTCTTCAATGCGGTGACTGTCTGATTCAGGAAGAGACTCGGAAGTTTTAGGAGGAACTCAGATACCACGTCAAAGGAAATTTTCCGATGGAGATACTCTCTGACGCTATCTTAACCCTTTGTCGAGTGTTGGCAGCCTCCCCAGTGTATCCCATTCCTTGTTTACAAACCACCATGAACAAAACTCGGCATCATCGATCCGGGACTCGCGCAGTGGTGAGGCGCGGGTTGGTTATCCATTTCAATGAAACCCCCTGCTGGTTCCAGTAGGGTCCCTCGTCAAAAATGCCTGAAAAATGGTTTGGCTGTCTGGAGCCTTTCTGTCGTCGATAGATGAGAGGTTTGTCCAGTTGAAAGAAGGTAGTTCCACTAACACAAGGGACTCAACGCGAACGGATGGAGAGTAAGGTTCTACCCGAACGGCACGTGCAGTGCAGTCGCGAGCGGCTAGCGATGACGATCCGCTGGAAGTCCTGGGCGAGTTAGACTGAAGTTTGGCATTCTGTTCTAGCGCCAGTATCCCGAACTCTCGAGCGGCTTCGTGAGCAGGTCCATTATCTTCCTGGCGTCCATGTCTTTGTGGGCCATCTTCACCACGAACCTGATCAGGGAGCTGAGCACCTCAGTCCCGGCGAGCCTGCACCTCGAGCCAATCGTTCGTAGATTGGCCTTGATGTTCCCCATGATCCTCTCGAAGCCAGAGCCGAGCTACAGGAGGACATAGGCGAAGAAGACCATCGCTACGTGGCGCTTGACGCCTCTGACCTTCCTGACCTGGTAGTCCTCGAGCCCAAGGCTCTGCTTCGCGTCACGATGGAAACACTCGATCGGCCAGCGCATCGCCAGGGTCTGGAGCACCTTCTTCGACTCCCAGAACCTCATGTTCGTGACGTAGAAGGATGGTCCTTGCCTGTCGTCGAGCTTCTCGTTCCTGTAGGAGACCACGACCTTGACCTTCTTCCCGTCGAGGTGTTTCACCCTCACGGAGGTGCAGTACGCGTAGAACGTACTCTTCTCACCGGGGATGGCAGTGCGCACCTCGATCGGCTCGAAGCTCTCCCGCGGGATGGTCTTCGCCCACTCGGAGAGGTTCGTCTCTGTCTTGTTGTCGTCCGAGAGGACAACGCGGGCTCCCTTCTCCTCGGAGACGAATGCCTCGATCCCCTTCTCCTTGATGAACGAGCAAACCGTTGGTGGTGATGGTTATATCGAGTTAGCCCCGCCGAGGGGCTGGGAGATGCCAAGTTGAACGAGAGTACCGCTCCACTGGTGGAGTCGCTTCTCGTCAATGACCGGGAAGCGGTGTACAGCGGGAGGGAGGCACTGGTCGAGCCGAAGGGTGCGATTGAAGAACTTGTCCGACGAAAGGACTCGGCCATGCCGGCGCTAATCCAGCTCGTTGAGAGGTATGAGAGTGAGAAGGAGGGTCGGTACTACATCGAGTACGTCACGGAGATTCTTGGTCGCATTGGAGGGAATCAATCCTCGGAGCTCATCCTGAGGATCCTCTTGGCGTACAACGATGCAGAACTTGACGACGGCAGCGACATGACATGCATCAGATGGCTCCGAAAATTTGCGAGTTCCGCCGTCCCTGCCATGATCAGGTTTGTAGAGAAGAATTACGACCAGACATTCGCGGTCGGTGACGCCGCCGAAGCCATGGAAGAAATCCAAGACAGGAGGCTCATTCCTCTCTTGCTCAGGCTGCTAAAGTACCCGAACTATCTCGTCGTCCAGAGCGCTCTCATCTCCCTCGGCAAGCAGAACGACAAGTCCGTGGTGACTCGCATCATCCCATTCTTGAAATACAATGATGAAAACCTCGCCGAGCAGAGGGAAACCAGAGAACTCGCGCTGCTCGCGCTCGAATCGCTGCTCGGAGACGACGAGGCTCGGCTGCGCGGGATAAAATCTCAGCTCAGATAGAATCCAGACACGGCCAGTGATGGCTTTGCCTGCTGATTCGGTCGGCGGAACTCTTGAGGACGAAACTATTTACGCCATCTCAGCGCAGAACGCAACCGATGAGGAGGGCCTTCGTCATGGTCAACACTGACTTGGGTTCGGAGGCCGAGCTGCAGTCAGAGCTGAAGAAGGTGGAAGGGATCGTCGGGGTCTACCAGGTCTACGGCGTCTACGACATGATTGTCGAGGTCGAGGCCGAATCAGACCAGAAGCTCAAGGAGATCCTGTTCTCCAGGATTCGCTCCCTCAAGCACGTGAGCTCCACGCTCACCCTTACGACGACGTCCTGACCAAGATTCGCTGCGGGACCACGGCTCGTGTCCCGTGGCTCTTCACTTGTCTGAGCAGGCATCCTCCGAGACAGAGGCACCAGCAGGGACAATCTGCAGCCGCACTTCTTGCAAAGGCCGCCCGGATGCTTGTGCTCCAACCCGAGCCTCGTACTGCTCCTTCCCTGACTCGGGTTAGCCAACGTTGTCATGCCGTAGCCAACCGGTTCTGCTCAGGTCCGGGCTAGTGCCGTCGCGCTGGTTTGTACTTATTCCGAGCAACACTGATACAGACAATCCGCGCATGTACACGGGCAAGGGCATCCACATCGGCCGCACCTTCTCCCCTGGCTATTCTTTGCAGTTATCTTGACCCACCTGCTCTGAACGCTGTCGTAGGCCCATTCGTACAGCTCCTCTGCTGTCTCTGACCCTCCCGGAGGTTGAGAAGTCGACATCTCTAGCAATTCCTCCATCCGTCTTCGAGTGGTCTTGTAACGGGGAACAAGAGCAGAGCAGCCTGGCCGATGCATTCGAGCATGGTGCTATGTTTACTTCACGTCTGCATCCGAGCGCAGCCTCAGGGTTCGAAAGGGGAATTTGGAGGCGACACCAAAGCCCGTTTAAGCAATCAAGCCGACCGAACCAGCAGGGTCTAGTCGCATGATATTGCGATGCGAGCTGTGCGGACAGCCGGCGGCCAGAAATAGCCCCCGCTTTGTGCCGAGTGCTACTTCACGTACTGGTATTTTCAGAAAGCAGCCGCGCCCGTCACAAGGCCTGAAGCCGCGCCGCTGCGTGGCGTCCTGGCGTTGAACTCGCTCACCGTCACGACGGCCGTCTCCGGCGTGACCGCCTCGCCCGCCCGCATCCTGTCCTCGAGGTACTGGCGGATGTACTCGCGGGCCTGCGCCGGCGCGAAGGTGTCGTAGGGCTTGCGTATCTTCGATATCTTCTTCCTCACGGTGATGAGCGTCGGGATCTTCGAGAACGCGACCCTGCCGTCCCTGACCTCCATCTCGGGCAGGTCCTTCACCTTCAGCCCGTCCGTTCCGCGGGAATCCCCTATCGTCCCCGGGCGGAGGCCTGCGAAGGCCATGAGGGAGACGGCGACCTTCACTCTCAAGGGCGCGTGGTCCAGGAGGGTCTGGACCTCCTCAGGCCTCGGGACGACCTCCCCGGCGTACATGTTCTCGATCTCGGGGACGTTCACCTTCTCGTCGAGCTTCGTGCCGTTGAAGCGCGCCCAAGACTTTACCGCCTTCACGTAGGAGTTGATTGTGCTCCCGACGGCCCCGCGCTCCTCCAGCTCCGAAATGACGTTCGAGACGAAGGTCATCAGCTCCACCCTGTTCATCGCCGCGATCCCGGAGGGCGGGATGTGGTAGACCTCGTCGCAGAGGAAGCCCATGCGTAGGAAGTAGTGCGCGCCCGTGTTGTGCGAGCCTCTCACGACGTTCGCGAGCCAGGCCCTGAAGGCCGGGTCCTCCTCGAGCAGGTGGGCGTACTTCGACGTCCTCCTTCGCTGCCCTTCGACCATGACGAAGCGGTTCTTTTCCCCATTTAACGGCAGGTTCCGGACCCGGGGGGAGGCGGGCCCGACGGGATTCGAACCCGCATAGGGGGCTTCGGCCTGACCCTCGGGTTAAAAGCCCGATGCTCTATCCTGCCTACCCTCCCATCTCTGGGAACTGAGCTACGGGCCC
>JAJYWC010000041.1 GCA_021791695.1 archaeon
CAGGCCGCCGAGCTTCGCCCCGTACCTTATCGTCGCCAGCGTGATCATCGTCACCCATCCACCCCCGACGATGAATGAAAGCGACAGCCTCAGCGCGAAGGCGTCCAAGCGGGCGCGCATCGAGGATGGGCGTTCTAAAGGCTTCAAGTGTACGTCTGGCACTCCTTCCGCCCAAAGACCTAATTCCAACAAAGGGTGTGTTGCCCTCGGATGAGGAGACGGAACGCTGCGCTCGTAGTGGTCGTGCTGATTGCTGTCCTCGCGGTCTATTCGTACTATGAGTTGACCGCTACGACCAACGAGGGGTCCTCCACTCTGTCGACGTCCATCTCCTCAGTCAGTTCAGCGACTTCTACCACTTCCAGTCTCACTTCCACCATCACTTCAACCACTTCCTCGATCACAGTCGCCAGCACGACCGTCTCCTCCCAGTCGACGACCGGTGGTAATTGGACCACCTACCACGCCGACGACGCACGGGTCGGCTACGAGGACGTGGCGAGCATCAGTTCCGTAGGTCTGAGCTGGACTTCGGCGATGCTGGACGGCGCCGTGTACGCGGAGCCGCTGGTCCTCGGTGATTCTGTGTTCATCGCGACCGAGAACAATTCGGTGTACTCCCTGGACGCACAGACAGGCACGGTCAACTGGAAAACCAACCTCGGCGCGCCCGTGCCGGGCAACGCCCTCCAGTGCGGAGACATCGACCCGAGCGGGATAACAGGGACTCCGGTCGTAGACACCTCGTCGGACGTAATCTTCGTCGTCGCGTTCAGCGACCTACACCATTTCCTATATGGTCTCGACCTCCAGACTGGTGCCATCGTCTCTAATAGGTCGGCCGAGCCACCGAACTTCGTGGTCACCGCTCAGCAACAGCGGTCTGCTCTTTCGCTCTCCGATGGTATCGTCTACATACCGTATGGCGGGCTTGCGGGTGACTGCGGAGCATATCACGGGTGGGTCGTTGGTCTCACTGCGAACGGGACGGGTACGATGGTTGTCTATCAGGTGCCCTCGCAGCGTGAGTCCGGTATCTGGGCGCCGTCCGGAGCCGCCATCGGCTCGTCGGGGACGCTGTATATCTCGGACGGTAACGGCGCGTCCGATACCAAGTTCGACCTAGGGGACAGCGTGATAGGCCTCACGCCAACCCTCGAGGAGACAGGCTTCTTCGCTCCTTCGAACTGGCTCCAGCTCAACGAGGGCGATGGCGACCTTGGCTCGGTCGGCCCATCGATCGTCGGACCCGACACTCTCTTCCAGATCGGAAAGCAAGGAGTGGGATACCTGCTGAAATCCTCGCGCCTAGGTGGGATAGGTGGCCAGCTATTCTCGGGTTCGGTGTGCAACGGCGGCTACGGCGGCACCGCTCAGGACGAGTCGCTGCTCTTCGTGCCATGCACGAACGGTCTCTTCGCATTGCAGCTCGGCTCGTCCAGTTTCGGCACTAGATGGCACTCGACGAGCTTTTTCGCAGGACCTCCTATAGTGACCGGCTCGGTTGTCTGGACGGTCGACACATCCTCCTCGGTACTGTACGGTTACGACGTCTCCAGTGGCGCCCAACTGTACTCGTTCCAGCTTGGCCCGGTGGTGCACTTCTGCACGCCGTCGGCGGGCGACGGCAGCGTTTTCGTCGCCGAGAACGACGTGGTCCAGGCTTTCGGACTCACCTTCGGCTGATTCGAAATCTCAAGGTTTTATTCCGGGAGGGATTGACGGCCTTGTTCATGGCCGATAAGGGCGGTTACAGTGGTCCATCGCTGCAGCTGATAGAAGGCGCGGGCGTATCGGTCGGTGACCTCGTCGAGCTGGACCTTGGCGGGGAAAAGGTGACTGGAAGCGTCGTACCGCGCTACCAGTACGACGACGATTCGCACATCGTGGTCAAACTGAAGAGCGGCTACAATGTCGGGATAAGGATAAGTCGGGTAAAGTCCATCAAACGCATCGCGACCGGTGAGAAGCCCGCCTTTGCATCGACCCCTCCTCGACCGCGGCAGGACCTCCCCGAGGTAGCCATATTGGGGACGGGAGGGACGATCGCGAGCAGGGTGGACTACAGGACCGGCGCGGTCCATCCGGCCATCTCCTCGGAGGACCTCTACTCGCTGATGCCCGAGCTTTCGGACATAGCAAGGATCAAGCCTGAGATCGTGCTCACCGTTTACAGCGAGAACCTCGAACCGGCCGACTGGCAGAAGATAGCAGACAAGGCGGTCGAGGCAATCGAAAAAGGCGCCAGAGGCGTAGTGGTCACGACGGGGACGGACACCATGGGATACACCGCCGCCGCGCTGAGCTTCGCCCTGCAGGGAGTACCTGTGCCAGTCATCGTGGTGGGCTCGCAGCGCTCCTCCGACAGACCGTCGTCCGACGCGTACCTCAACCTCATCGGAGCGGTCTCTATCGCCGTCTCCGCCGACGTCTCTGGAGTCTACGTGGCTATGCACTCGGACATGAGCGACGATCGCGTCTCGGTCCACAGGGCGAGCCGCGTCAGGAAGAACCACACGAGTTCCAGGGATGCATTCCAGTCGGTAGGCGTGGACCCCATAGCATTCTGGACAAGGAACGGCCTCGAATCTCTCTCCAAGGACGTGCCGAAGAGGCGGACGGGGAGCTTCGCCTCCAAGACGCGTTTCGAATCCGCAGTGGGCCTAGTCAAGTTCTATCCTTCGATGTCGACGTCCTTCGTCGAGTCGGCGCTGACCGGACTCAGGGGAGTGGTGATAGAAGGCAGCGGCCTCGGCCACATCAACAGGAAGAACATCTCGGTCGTCCAGGAGTTCGTCAAGAGAGGAGGCGTCGCTTGCATGACCTCACAGTGCATCTGGGGGAGGGTGGACATGGACGTCTACGACACGGGCAGGGATTTGCTCCAGGCTGGTGTAATCCCGCTCGAGGACATGCTCGCGGAGACGGCCCTGGTCAAGCTGATGTGGGCGCTGGCGAACTCTGGTTCCCCAGACGACGCCCGCAGGACGATGACGGCCGACCTCGTCGGCGAAACAACGAAGCGTACCCTCTCAAGTAGGTCCACATGAGCCTCCCCTTCGACCCCCGAGAATGCAGCGTGAAGGTGGGCATCGAGATACACCAGCAGCTCGCTACTCCCACGAAACTCTTCTGTCCATGTCCACCGATGAAGTCGGAGGAGCTACCGCTGTCGTTCGAGAGGCGTCTTAGGCCCAGCCAGAGCGAGCTGGGGCGCATCGACCCGGCGGCCATCTTCGAATTCAACAAGGGTAAGGTCAACAGGTACGTATGGAACCCAGAGTCTGCGTGCATGGTCGACGCCGATGAGGAGCCTCCACACCCGATGAGCGCCGATGCGCTCAAGACGGGCTTGATCATCTCACTGATGCTCGGGGCGAGGGTCGTAGACGAGGTACACGTCATGCGCAAGATAGTGATCGACGGTTCCAACACCTCGGGCTTCCAAAGGACGGCTGTGGTGGGTCTTGGAGGCTCGCTGAGCTACGACGGCCATTCCGTCGGGGTGCAGAGCATCACAGTGGAGGAGGACTCTTCCCGCGTGATCGGTGAGGACCCGGCGTGCAGGGTCTATGCGCTCGACAGGCTTGGCGTACCGCTCGTGGAGATCGCACTCGACCCCATGGTTGGGATTCCTGAGGAGGTCGAGAGCGCTGCGCTGTGCCTGGGCAGGGCGCTGAGGTCGACAGGGAGGGTAGCCCGTGGGCTCGGGACCATCAGACAGGACCTCAACGTCTCGGTGATGGGGGGTGGTGTCGTCGAGGTAAAGGGCGTGCAGAAGCTCAACCTCGTCGCGAAGGTCGTGACGTACGAGGCGTGCAGACAGATGGGCCTCTTGAAGATAGCCGCGGCGGCCCGGGAAAGAGGTCTCGGCAGAATCGAATGCACGACGGGAGACGTGACGGCTGTTTTCGCCGCTCCTGGTCAGGGCGTAATACGCAAGGTCGTCTCCGGGGGCGGGACGGTCGCCTGTGTGGTCGCACCGGGAATGGCCGGGCTCCTCGGCTTCGAGCCGTATCCCGGGATACGGCTGGGAAAGGAGCTCGCGGAGATAGCGAGGACCAACTCGCTGGGCGGGGTCGTGCACTCCGACGAGTTCCGCAAGCAGAGGGTCACTGAAGCGGATGAGGACGAACTCAGGAGGCGGCTCTCCGTCGGGGAAGACGCCGCGCTGGTGCTGGTGGCCGGACCTGCCGAGCGCGTAGCTAGAGTGGTCTCGCTCGTCGTTGACCGTCTAGGTGCCTCCCTAGACGGCGTACCTCGGGAGACGAGGGCTGCCACCGACACCGGCGAGACCGCCTACATGCGCCCCAGGCCCGGCGCTGCAAGGATGTATCCCGAGACCGACATCCCGGACATAGTCATCGCTGACGGTGCACTCAGGAGGGCCGAAGAGGAACTTCCGCTGCCCTGGGCAGAAAGGGTCAAAGCACTGGAAAGGGCTTATTCCTTGAGCGCTGATATGGCCGCGCAACTCTTCGATTCGGGCCAGGCACCAACCTACGAGAACCTGGCGTCCAGGCTCAGGCTCGACAGGTCGGTACTCGCCAGCCTCCTCGTGGAGATTCCCGCTCGGCTGGCGCACGAAGGCATTCCCGAAGACCGAATCACCCCTGCATTGCTGGAGGCGGTTGCGTTTGCTTTGGAATCTGGACTATTCGCCAAGGAGGCGATGTACGACATCGCCAGGGCCGTAGCCTTGGGAGGGGTGAAGACCGTCGACGAGGCGGTGACCCGGCTGGGGATAACTATGATGGCCGATGCCGAGCTCGAAGACCTTGTGGACCGGGTCATCGAGAGGAACAGGACGCTGATCGCTCAGAGAGGCGAGCGAGCCTTCAGCGCCGTGATGGGCGAGGTGATGAAGGTTGCGAGGGGAAGGGCTGACCGGGCCAGGGTGAGCGAGACTATAAGGAAGAAGCTCTCGAAGGACCGCTGAGCCACAACCGTTAATATCGTACGAACCGTCGAGAGTCTAGCTTACAGGCACAGATAATGGACCTTCCTCTCCTTTGGGTAGCCGCCGGGGCCATGGCGGCGTTCACCGCGTGGCTGCTTAAGCGTGGATCTGCGATGAAGACTCTGACGGACGCAGGAATCGTGCTGTTCCTGCTGGCCATGATGGCCTCGATGTTCGTGAGCGCGGTGGCCTATCTCTACTCTCCGAGTCTCGTGACAATATTCGAGGTGGTGGCCCTGAACATGATCTCGATGACCATCGGCCTGATCCCCCTACTCGCGACGCTGATCCGTGGCGACCGGGAGCTCGATGAGACGCGCGGTGGGAATTCGGTTGGCAGCAGACGTCTGGCCGTAGGTGCAATCATAGCGCTCTCCATAGTCGCCGAGGTCTTTATGGGCTGGACCTTTGCAATAGTTTCGGGGGCTGCGTCCACAACCACCCAGAGCGCCTTCTCCGCCCTGGTGGATTCGATGAGCACCTACTGGTTCATATTCACGATGGCCACCGAGATGGCCGTCACACTGTATCTGGTCGGCCGGAACTTCCCTCGCGTGTTCCGGTACCTCGTCGCGATTCAGATCGTCATAATGATCCTGTCCCCGACCGCGATAGCTGATTCCGTCTGGTCGGCCTCGACGCTCTGGGCGAACGGCGCAATGATGGTCGTCGCCGTCATCGTCGTCCTGGAGTTCCTCTTCCGGAATCGGTCCCCT
Source organism: archaeon (assembly GCA_021791695.1). Taxonomy (GTDB): domain Archaea; phylum Thermoproteota; class Nitrososphaeria; order Nitrososphaerales; family Gagatemarchaeaceae; genus Gagatemarchaeum. The sequence continues at coordinate 5,677 of JAJYWC010000041.1, forward strand.
GCCGCGGGGGCATCGAACTATGTGCTGCGACTCATAGGCGCCTACGGGCTCATGATGGCGGGCCTCTTCCTATGGCTGATCGACGGTGACATCCTGCTCTTCGTGCTCTCGATAATCGCTGAGATGGCGATCTACTTCAGCATCGTGCTCAACGATAAGAGTCTCGTCTCCCCTCCGCTCGTCAGCTGGCAAACCCGTCCCGTCTGGGCGTTCGCCCTGCTCGGAGGGATCTTCATCGCGGAATTCTTTATGGGTGGGATGTTCGACATCATGGCGAACGGCACGGGCTATTTCACGACGCTGCCCTTCGTCGCTCTGACCGGGTCGGCGCTGAACGTTCTCGGTGCAGCCCTCTACGATTTCGTCGTGGCCGTAGGGAGCATCACTGCTTCGTTCTGGTTCCTGGCCATGATGGGCGTCGAGATGGGTGCGCTCGTGGTATTCAAGATGAGGTACGCGCGGGAGACGGAGACGAAGCTCAGACTCGGTCTGATGCTCGTTGCCTACGCGATATACGCCGTCTGGCTGCCTTCCTTCGTTTTCTCCGGCAACCTGCCGGATGTCCCGTGGATTGGTTGGAGTATGGGTATAGGCACAGCGGGAGCGCTCAGTCCCGGGATTCCGCTGACGGCCCTCATCCTGACCTACGTCATATCCGGAGGCCTCTCCTTCTTGTTCGGGTCGAGAAGCCTATGCTCCGTCCTCTGCACCGCCGCGCCGATGTACCAGGGCACGACCTACGACGCGATGAGTACGTTCAACCGGTCCTCGAAGATAGGCCGTCACAACCTGACGAGCCGGGCATCGGGAAGCTTCCGGATCGTGTCCACTGTGGTCTGGGTCTCGCTCTTGGGAAGCGCCGCACTGTCCTATCTTACCTCCGTCGGCTTTCTCAACGCCTCATTTTTCGGCGAGGACATTAGCTACTTTTTCTATTCCTTCTACTTCAGCTTCCTCTGGTACCTCGTCTGGACGCTGACGCCTTTTGTAGGGACCTACGGCTGCGTAACCACCGGAGTGTGCGGTTGGGGTACCTTCAACGGGATTGTATCCCGGTTCGGGCTGTTCAGACTGAAGGTCAAGGACAGCAACACGTGCATCAACTGCAAGACCAAGGACTGCGCCAAGGTCTGTCCCACCGGTCAGACGGACCTGCCGGGGCAGTTCATCGACAGCGGGGAGTTCAGGAGCTTCAAGTGCATTGGTGTCGGTGACTGTGTCTCCGCGTGCCCCTACGAGAACATCTATTTCTTCGACGTGAGGAACTGGGTCAGAAAGAAGCTGAACAGGCCCCTGCCGCCTCTCGCGACGCCGGTCCTGGCCGAACCAGTCGGGAGCCCCATCGACTTCCGCGCAGCAGAAGGCACCCAGACGGCGGGATAGCTAGAGCTATGAGGGCCTTCCGAGGAAGCCGCCGCGGGCTGGTGGCTTCGTGCTGTCTTACCTGATCTACTATCTTGTGCCCGCGGCAACGATGATGATAGTCTTCCTCAGCTGGACTCTCACCAGGTCAGTGAAGGCGCGAACGGGGATAGACGTGACGATAGTTCTCTTCCTCCTGATCACGATGGTCGCGATGCTCGTCGGCCCTGTCTACCTCTATCTCTCTATGCTGAGCCTGACCATCGGCGACGTCGCGATATGGGAAATTGCCGTCTTCATGAGCGCCGGGATGATGCCCATCGGTGTTTTGCTCTTTGCGAAGTTCTGGATGGAGGGGGACACGGAACGCAGAGGACCACTGCCTCTGGAGAACCTCCTTCGGCACGTCTCGTACCTCCGCTTCTCCTACATCGGCCTTGTCGTCGCGAGCGAATTCCTCATGGGCTGGAGCTTCAATTTCGCGTCGGGGCTCATCTCGCTATCGAGGGGCTACTCGGTCGGAACCGTCGCCTCACAGATAGGGTTCACCCTCGCGTCTTACTGGTTCGTATTCACGATGGCGGGCGAGATGGCCCTCACACTCCTGGCTTTCCGGAGGATTGTGAGGCCAGCCCTTCGAGACCTTCTCGCGCTCCAGGCCATCGTAATGTTCCTCACACCCACAGCCTTCGCGTCGCTCGACTGGGAGGCGTACGCGCTCTACGCGGAGGCGGCCGCGATGACCGTCGTGGTCGTATTTGCGATTCTCCAGTTGAGGCGCAGGGGCGAACGTGACCACTCGTTCCTGGTCTACACGGTGCTGTTCATCGTGGCCAACGCCGGAATGATGGCCGGCTTCCTCTGGTGGCTGGTCTCGGGCAGCGCATACCTGCTTGGGGCAGGCCTCATCGTGGAGTCCATGATTTACTTCGACGGGGTCCTCACAGGCGCCGGGATAGGGGAGTCATTCCGCGGCACCGCACCGCTGTCCTCTTCGGTCCCCCCGCCCGCGCTCGGGAATTTACCCCTCAGCGTTGCGGGGATGGGCGGCCACGCGCGACTCGTGAGCCCTGCCCTTGCCCTGATCTCATCGACCGAGGTCAGGTTGAGGGTAGAGGATAAGGGCAGCAATAGGAGGGAAGAGGAAGTACGCCGCGTCGGGACCGGTCGACGACTCGAAGACAACAACCGCTACTTCGGCTCCCCTGCCCTCCTACCGCGAGAGCCCCTCCCGTGGCTTCCTACTTGTCGTGAGCCGCTACAGGTACAACGACAGCATGCTGATGGTCGCTGGGTAGTCGAAGTCCTGGCCGATCCTCCGGGTACAGCAGGACGGGACGGTCAAGATCGCAGTCTGCAACGTCGACTCCGAGGTGCACGGCTTCCAGGTCGCGACCTATGTGGAGAGCAGTGTCAACATAATCGGCCCTGGCAAGGAAGGAACCTTCGGGATATACTGCGCCATCCCATTTGACCTCCACCCTGAGCTCCGGTACGGGCCGCCTAGGGTCTTGGCTTCGTGACCGTGCAAAGGTTTAGAAACTAACCCACGGCTTTTTTATCCGTTGTCGTCGCCGGAGAGAATCAAGATTAGAGTTAGGTCGGGCCAGAACGAGGCGGAGGTTGAGGCGCCGATGGAGCAGATAAGGGATGCCATTGCGCTGATCCCCGAGATAGCATCGAAGTTCCCTCAAGGGCGGAGCGAACCGAGGCAGATGGTCGTACCGAACGAGCCCACTTCAGCTCCACCACCCAGCGAGGCGCATGGTCCCTCACAGCTGCCCTCCATCACAGTGGAGAAGGGCGACTCCCTGAGCGACATCATCTCCAAGTTCTTCTCAGACCAGTGGGGTCGGGTGCCCCGCAAACTTTCGGACGTCCGTGAGGCGCTTCAGTCCTACGGTCTGAACTACCCGAAGCAATCGGTCGCCGTCGCGCTTCTCAGGCTAGCCAAAGCATCGAAGATACGAAGGTTCAAGAGCGAAGGAGGTGAATACGTGTACACGGCGTCAACCCTCACCATCCCATCGCAGGTCCTGATACTACCAGACAGCGAAGAGCTGGTGGATCACGCGGACAGCTCGACAAACATTTAAGCGGTCAGCGGGGAAGTCGCGAGAGGTCTTCTCATAATTGTCGAGCGAAAGACAGCTCTCTGTCTCTGTGTCGTATGGTGACGTGAAGGTGGACTTCTCCGGGTCGCCAGACGTGGTGTTCAGGTCCCTGCACGAGTTCATAGCCAAGGAGATACCGAACATCGACCTCGCGAAGAGCATCTCGGTCAACTACTCGCTCAACGATCTTGTGCAGATGTTCAAGGACTACATCCGGTTCACCGAGGAGGGTCCTCGGGTCTGGGTCCAGGACCGGAAGCTCAGCGACAAGGACGTCATCCTGCTACAGCTAACAGCGGCGAAAGCGGCGAACCTCTCGGGGAAGGGGGGAAAGGACGACATGTCGGTGCAGGAGCTGGAGGTCGCGACGTCGCTCTACGCCAAGACGATCGGCTCTAGGCTCTCCGAGCTCAACAAATCGGGGGCCGTCGAGAGGAGAGATGCCGAGGGCGGAGGGCGGTACAAAGTGACCACGACGGGCGTCCACTGGCTACATTCCCAGCTCCAGAAGAAATTCCCCAAGATGGGCTAGGCGCCGGGCTGGGGCTTTGAAGGATACTTCTGCACATATCTGTAGTTCCTCATCGCGCCATCCCTGAAGAGCGTGCCCTCGCGGACGAGGTCCACGAGCGCATGCGACACGGCGGTCCTGTCGTAGTGGTACCCTCGCCGCGCCATCTCCTCGTCGACCTCTGAGAGCGTCCTCTCCGACGCGAACCACCCCTCCTTCCACATCTTCTGCAGGACGCCCCTGCAGGTCTCGAACCGCTTCTCTGATGGTCCATCAGATGAGCCCTCCGGCGGCATAAGCGTCACTTCCTCCTTCGATGCCATCCCAGCAATCACGCTCTCCACGGCCTGCTGTACCTTATCTGCTGGCGACGTGATCTCGATCTCCCAGCTGCCCCTCTTCAATTTGACCGTGACGTTGGGGGGTGACGGGTCTGTGGACAACTGCTCTCCTCTTTAGTGCTCTTGTTGCGCATCTTGGCCCCATTATTTGAAGAGTTGGTCGCGCCACGCTCCCGACGGCTATTGCGCAAGCGCATGTTGCGCAATATTTATTAACCGTGCTGGGCATATGCATGTTGCGCAACATGAACACTCAGCTTAACGTGGCCGCGACGGTAAACATGGAGTCGTTGGACCTGCTCGCCAAGGAGTTCAGGCAGCAGTTCGACCTGTCGTCGGAGGTCATCCACGAGCGGCTCTCCGGAAGGAGGTTCGTGTTCAACAGGGACGGTACGGAGACCTACCCGTTCGACGACTGGGAGACAGGAGATGGCGAGGCGCTCCAGATGCTCCCCACCCAGGAGACCGTGACCATCGCATCCACCGACTCGTCGTGCATCCTGCTCGGGGAGACTTCGGACAGTTCGGTCTACGCGGTCAGAGCCGCCGTCTGTTTTGCCTCCCAGGGGGTCGTCAGGGGCTACTTCCGAATCGGGCCTATGGTGGTCCACCTCTCCTCGAAGGGGTCGTGCGGCCTCCCGTCGCAGCTCGAGGGCTACGAGCTGCGCGTGGCGCTCTCCGACCACATGATAGCGGAGCGGATAATCAGGAACACTGTGGAGAAGAGGATCCTCGCCTCCCTGCTCAGCTTCCCTCAGCGTATGGTAGTGGTGGCCGACGGCTCGCTGAAGCATCCGCTTGACTCTTACCCAGACGTGCTCTTCCGCGACGGCGAATCTGGCTCTGCGCTAATGGGAATCTCCAAGACCAGTGCGCTGATATCTTCCAACAAGCTCTCGGGAGTCGTCTCGAGGGCGAAGGGACCGGCCTACGCTCCGGTCGAGGATGGGATGGTGCACACGCTGCTCGCAAAGTTCGCCAGGGACGGGCTGGTATTCAGGGTCGACGTGGCCCGGAGCAGGGGAAGGGTCCCCCAGACGCTTGGGACCGTGCTCTACAACGACAACTTCTCCGCCGGCTATCCGGAGTCGTTGCGCGTGGCACATCACCTGTCGGTCTTCGCCAGGTCCGAGGACATGGCCCTCAAGGCGTACATCACGAGCAGGTACGGACTGAAGCAGCTGCGCTCGTTCGGTCTCCGTCGCATCGCGCTCGGCGGGCTGAGCAACTCAGGGTGAGAACATGAGGATACTCAAGAAGGAAGGCCCGAACATCTTGGTGGTCGCCTCCCACACCGAAGAGGTCAGGCTGGGAGACTACCTTATGGTCACTGAGAAGGAGAGGAGCCTCGTGCTCCAGGTCATAGACGAGAACTACCTGGACGTCGAGGGCATCGAGGAAGAGGTCGCGAGGGAGGAGGTGCTGCTCGCGTCGGTGCAGGGCATGACGGAAGACCCTGCGGACGTGAGCAGCATCTCGAAGGAGATACGCGACATGAGGCTCCTGCAGTGCAAAGCGAGGGGGAGCATCGAGCACGGCCGGCACAGCCCCCGAATCGACTGGATCCCGTCCAGGACCACCTCGAAAATAACGAGGCAAAACGTGAACGAGATTCTCGATTCGGCGGGCAACCGGGGGCATCGGAAAATCAAGATAGGAAGGTCGGGCAGGGCCTCCTCCTTCTCAGTGACCGCCGAGGCGCTCGACGGCAGGATAAGCATCATCACGGGGCGCAAGGAGTCCGGCAAGTCGCACCTCGCCAAGATGATGGTGAGGGGGCTGCTCGAGCACGGCGCCTACTGCATCATCTTCGACCTGAACGACGAATACGGGACGATCGGGCTGCGGGCGGACGGGACCAAGACCTCCATAGCGGACAGGCTCGTGGTGAGAAAGCCGGCGCGCGACCTGAAGTTCAGCCTCGAAGGGGCCGGTATACGGGCGATCACATCCCTGCTCTTGCACTCGCTGGAGATGCCCGGGACCTCGATGCGCGAGTTCACCAGGATCTGGGAGGGGATGGAACTCAAGAAAGAGGTTTCGATGGACTCGCTCGGTACCTACATCCAGCAGTGGAGGTGCAACGAGTTCGTCAGGGACGCGCTCTACGCGAGGTACTACACGCTCTCGAACTCTGGTCTCTTCACGGACTCGGAACAGGCCTTCCGACTCGACGATTTCTTCAAGAGTCACCCCGAGGGCGGCGCGCTGGTCATATCCCTGAGCAGGGTCTCCCCGTTAAACCGAAAGATGACGGTGGAGCTAATCCTGTCGAAGCTCGTGGAGCTTCTCGAACACAGGACCATCCCTCCTGTCTTTCTTCTCTCCGAGGAGGCGCACCTGTACCTGCGCGAGACCTACTGGGAAGACCTCATCACTCGCATGAGGCACTTCGGCGTATTCACCACCTTCGTGACGAACCAGCCGGACGCGATCAAGCCGGAGATCTATCGCCAGGCCGACAACATATTCCTCTACAACTTCTCCAACGAGGCCGACCTGGACCTCGTGAGCCGGGCCTCGATGGTGGATACGGACACGGTCCGGTCCATCGTCAGGACGCTCCCGCCCAGGATGTGCCTGGTGCTGGGCCACGCCGTGAACAACCTTCCCGTCCTCGTCAACGTGGACGAGTTCGACGCGCCCCCGAGCGGGATCACCCGCAGGTTCTTCGAGCCGCGTGCGGAGCTAACCACCCTCGCAAGGTGAAGCGGCCTCCACAAACTATATGGGGCAGAGTCGCCGGGCCGACTCATCAAATTGAGCGAGGAAGAGTCCGAGCCGACCGGTTTTAAGTCCACACTGATAGGCGAGGTCAAGCTGACCGATTCGTCCACCGTCCACGTCTCCATCTTTGACGGAAGAGACGGGAAGAAGCGGGTAGACATCAGGCTCTTCCTCAGCGGGCAGCGGTATACGGGACCAACTCGCAAGGGAGTCTCCCTACCCATCGACCAGCTGCCGCAGCTGAAGGCTCTGCTCGACCAGGTAAAGTAACAAACATTCGGCAAATGTTTAAAGCACATTCGCTAAAAGGCCACGGCGCTTGGAGAGCAGCCGCCAGGATTCTGTAATCAAGATAGCAGGAGAGGTGGTTGCGAGCGAAGACCCCGGCAGGGCGCTCAAGGTCTGGCGCGAGAAGCTAGCGATAAAGCAGGTGCAGCTCGCCAGGAGCCTGAAGCTCTCTCCATCCGTGCTGAGCGACTACGAGAGCGGTCGTCGCCCATCGCCCGGAGTGGTCTTCGTGAAAAAGTACATCGAGGCTCTCGTCTCCCTGGACGAGTCACAGGGAAGGGTGGCTTCTCGTCTGCTCACCCCGGACAAGAGCTCCGCCATACTCGCCATCAGCGAGTTCACAAAGCCCGTCACGGCGTCATCTCTTCTCGGTGCCGTCAAAGGGACGGTCCTTTGCGGCGACCCCGACAGATGCAGCCTCTACGGCTACACGGTGGTCGACAGTATCAAGACGATTTACGCGCTCTCCGGTTACGATTTCTATCGCATCTTCGGGGCGACTACGGAGAGGGCCATCATCTTCACCAAGGTTGGAGCAGGAAGGAGCCCTCTCGTCGCGGTGAGGGTCTCTCAGCTAAAGCCAAGGATGGTCGTCATACACGGACCCACCCAGACCGACCCTCTGGCCATCGAACTAGCCAAGAAGGAAGGACTGATCTTCGCGCTGTCGCAGTGCAGGAACGAGGAAGAGATCATCAGCTCCCTCAAGACCCTGACCTCCTAGAGCCGCACACCCGTGTCTGCGGCCCGGAGGTGTGTCGAATAACTAACCGATTAGTCAAGCGCCTCTGTCGTCCCGTTAGATGAGACGATGAGATTCTCATCGTGATGGGATAGTCACGAAAAAGA